>NZ_JBEXWP010000024.1:0-142383 GCF_040629895.1 Streptomyces sp. NPDC005866 | reverse complement strand
ACGACCGGAGACGGGGTATCAACATATCTGGCGTTGACTTTTGGCACGCTGTTGAGTTCTCAAGGAACGGACGCTTCCTTTGTACTCACCCTCTCGGGCTTTCCTCCGGGCTTCCCTTCGGTGTTCCAAACTCTATCAGTGTTTTTCCGACCCTCTGACCACTCTCCCGCAGGCATGCAGAAGATGATCCCGAGTTAGGATCTGACAAATTTGGGTGCTGCTCAGGAAGGACGCTTTGTCGCGCCGCTTGGCCTCAAGCAGGGGTACGACTGTACACGGAGCCTCGAAGGACGTGCAAATCGATTGGGCTGGTGGTCTAGACCACTAGCTGGTAGCTTCCATGCGGAACCGCCACTTCATATGACATACGCTGCTGCTCAGTGCCGTCCGGGACAGGGAGTGACGGCCCGTAAGCAGCTCCATCTCCGGGAGGCTTCCCATGACCACCGTGACGTCCCCTCTGGCAGGACGTGCCATCGGACTGGCCGCCGTGCCGGATCCGGTCTTCTCCGGGGCCATGGTCGGCCCGGGCACAGCGATCGACCCCGCGCGTGAGCCTTCCGAGGTCGTGGCGCCCGTGGACGGAGTCATCGTCTCCCTGCATCCGCACGCGTTCGTCGTCGTCGACGAGAACGGCCACGGCGTGCTCACCCACCTCGGTATCGACACCGTGCAGCTCAACGGTCAGGGCTTCGAACTGCTCGTCAACAAGGGCGACACGGTGACCCGCGGCCAGGGCATCATCCGCTGGAACCCGGCCGAGGTCGAGGCCGCCGGCAAGTCCCCGGTATGCCCGGTTGTGGCCCTGGAGGCCACGGCCGACTCCCTCTCCGACGTCCGTGACGACGGTGACGTGAAGGCCGGCGACAGCCTCTTCGCCTGGAACTGATGACCCCGCCGCCCCTTCCGTCATATGACGAAGAGGACGGCGATCACGACAACCATCGCGGCGGCGGGACCCGCCGCACTATCGGAGACGGGTGAGATGGAGACAACGCTGCGAGGCGTCGGTGTGAGCCACGGTGTGGCGATCGGCGAGGTTCGGCACATGGGAACGGCGGTGCTGGAGCCGCCTGCCAAGCAGATCCCGGCGGAAGAGGCGGAGCGGGAGCCGGGGCGTGCCCGGCAGGCCGTGGAGGCCGTGGCCGCCGACCTGATCGCGCGCGGCAACCTGGCGGGCGGCGAGGCCCAGGCGGTGCTTGAGGCGCAGGCCATGATGGCCCAGGACCCGGAGCTGATGGCTGACGTGGAGCGCCGGATCGCCGTCGGCAGCACCGCCGAGCGTGCTGTGTACGACGCGTTCGCCGCGTACCGCGAACTGCTGGCCGGAGCCGGCGAGTACCTGGCCGGCCGCGTGGCCGATCTGGACGACGTGCGGAATCGTATCGTCGCCCGGCTGCTGGGGGTTCCGATGCCGGGTGTCCCGGACAGCGACGAGCCGTACGTGCTGGTCGCGCGGGATCTGGCTCCGGCGGACACCGCGTTGCTGGACCCGACTCTGGTGCTCGGTTTCGTGACCGAGGAGGGCGGGCCGACGAGTCACAGCGCGATCCTGGCGCGGGCGCTCGGCGTTCCGGCCGTGGTGGCGCTGCCGGGCGCCGGTGAGCTCGTCGAGGGCACGATGATCGCCGTCGACGGCAGCACCGGCGACATCTTCGTGAACCCGAGTACGGAGAAGAAGGCCGAGCTGGAGGCCGCGGCCGCCGAACGCAGGGCCGCGCTGACCGCCTCGACCGGCCCCGGTGTCACCGCGGACGGGCACAAGGTGCCGCTGCTGGCCAACGTGGGCGGACCGGCGGATGTGCCGGCAGCCGTGGAGGCCGGTGCCGAGGGTGTGGGTCTGTTCCGAACCGAGTTCCTGTTCCTGGACGACAGCAAGAACGCGCCGTCCGAGGAGAAGCAGGTCGAGGCCTACCGTCAGGTGCTGGAGGCGTTCCCGGAGGGCCGGGTCGTCGTGCGGGTGCTGGACGCGGGTGCGGACAAGCCGCTGGACTTCCTGACCCCTGCGGATGAGCCCAACCCGGCGCTGGGCGTGCGCGGTCTGCGGACGCTGCTGGACCACCCCGAGGTGCTGCGCACGCAGCTGACCGCGCTGGCGAAGGCGGCCGAGGGACTGCCTGTCTACCTTGAGGTCATGGCGCCCATGGTGGCGGACCGCGCCGATGCCAAGGCGTTCGCGGATGCCTGCCGTGAGGCGGGGCTGCGGGCCAAGTTCGGCGCGATGGTGGAGATTCCGTCGGCCGCGCTGCGGGCGCGTTCGATCCTCCAGGAGGTCGAGTTCCTGTCGCTGGGCACGAACGACCTGGCGCAGTACACGTTCGCCGCGGACCGTCAGGTCGGTGCGGTGTCCCGGCTGCAGGACCCGTGGCAGCCGGCGCTGCTCGACCTGGTCGCGCTGTCCGCGGAGGCGGCGAAGGCCGAGGGCAAGAGCTGCGGTGTCTGCGGCGAGGCCGCGTCGGATCCGCTGCTGGCATGTGTGCTGACGGGTCTGGGTGTCACCTCCCTCTCCATGGGTGCTGCGTCGATCCCCTATGTGCGGGCCACGCTTGCCAAGCACACGCTGGCCCAGTGCGAGCGGGCCGCTTCCGCCGCACGTGCCGCCGACAGCGCGGACGAGGCCCGGACGGCGGCTCAGGCGGTGCTGTCCGGCGAGTAGCCTGCCGTGGCCGTGACCGGCTGCCTTTCCGGGGGCGCTCCACCTGCGGTGGGGCGCCCCCGGTGCGTTCAGTGGTGGTGGCCCGGGGTCGTGTCCTGGTCGCCCAGGTCGGGCGGCGTGCTGTAGTCGACGTCGGATTCCGGGGAGATGAGGTCGCCGGATTCGACGTCGGTGCAGTAGGCGTCGAAGACCTCGGCTGCGGTGAGGGGTGCAAGGCGGTCGCCGCGCAGTCGCCAGCCGTAGATGCGGTCGGCGGTGCCGGGGGCGCTGGTGCGCATGACGAGGCCGCCGGGGCTGCGGGTGGCGAGGCCGAGTGCCAGGACGCTGGTGAATTCGAGGACCTCGCCTTCGTCGAGGTGTGTGGTGCCCTCGCTGTCCTGGTCGGCGTGGAGGACGGTGACGAGCGTTTCGGGTGGTCCGGAGACGCTGCACACGAGGTGGCGGTCGCCCGGTGGGGCGGTGTCGAGGATGCGGGTGAGGAGGCGGGAGGCGCGGGTGAAGGCGGCGCGCCCGATGTCCTCGCCGCAGGTGGGGCAGGGGCCGAGGCGGGCCAGGAGGGTGCTGGCGTATTCCCAGGTGGCCTGGCGTACCGCTTCGTCGACCAGGGCGGGGACGAGGTCGGCGAGAGGTCGGCCGTCGTAGGGGATGGTGGCGCCGGTGGCCGCGAGTTCGGCGGTGAAGCGGGTGCGGCTGGCGGGGTCGTCCGGGTCTGCTCCGGTGTTCGTGCAGAACTCGGCGTATTCCTCGGGGTCGAAGAGGGCGAGTGTGGTGTGGGTGCCCTCTGCGGCGCGGGTCCTGAGGAGGGCTTCGATCTGTCGCAGGTAGGTGAGGTGGTCGTCGAAGGTGAAGGTGAGGTAGCGCCGCATGGCGCGGAAGTCGTGTTCGTCGGTCAGCAGGCCGATGGTGCCGGCGATTTCGCGGCGCAGAACGCGTCGCATGGTCCGGTGGTCGGTGTGCGCCATGTTTCCCCCTGTGAGCGGTCGATCAATGCTCACTCACCGTAACCGGCGCCACTGACAATGGGGGTTGCGGAAGCCGGTCTCGGACCGGGCGGTGTTGAATCGTGCAGGCCAGGACGGTGGTGGCGCCGGAAGCGGTCCAGCCGAGCGGGTCGGCGGCGATGGCAGTCGTGACGGCGAGTGGGCCCGTGCTGTGCGGGGCGGACTGTCGAGTGCATGGACTGCGAGGTAGTCGCGTAGGCGCACCCAAGGCGGTTGGCGGCGATGTCGCCGAGGGCGCCGACGGCCGGGCGGGGTGAATCTGTCGGTACCCGTGCGGGATGAGTCGGCCTTGGTGAACGGCCTGCGGTCGTACGGCTGGTGGGTGGCGGCCGGAGCGCGGTTCCGGCGGTCGCCGGTCCCGGGAGCGCGGATCTCGACTGCCGGCTGGAGCCGGCCGACGTGGTGCGACCGGCCTCGGGCTTCGCCGCCGTACCAGGCGAGTCCGAGGCCGACTATGGCGGGTGAGCCTGCCTCTTGGGAGCGTCAGGGGCGCTTGCGGGCCAGTTCCTCGTAGAAGCCCAGCAGGTCGAGGTTGTCGATGGAGCCGGGGTTGACGGCCTTCTCCAGTGGCGCGCCCTGGAGAAGGCGCTTGACCGGGACCTCGATGCGCTTGCCGGTGAGGGTGTGCGGGACGCCGGGGACCTCGATGATCTCGTCGGGGACATGGCGCGGCGAGAGCTGTTCGCGGATGGCCTGCTTGACGCGGTTCAGCAGGGCCTCGTCGAGGACCGCGCCCGGGGCCAGGTGGACGAACAGGGGCATCCAGTAGCCGCCGTCGGGCTGCTCGATGCCGATGACGAGGGATTCCTTGATCTCGGGAAGGCGCTCGACGACCTCGTAGATGTCGGCCGAGCCCATCCGTACGCCCTGCCGGTTGAGCGTGGAGTCGGATCGGCCGTGGATGATCACCGAGCCGCGGGAGGTGACGGTGATCCAGTCGCCGTGCCGCCAGGCGCCGGGATACATGTCGAAGTAGCTGTCGTGGTAGCGGCCGCCGTCGGGGTCGTTCCAGAAGCGGATCGGCATCGAGGGCATGGGGTTGGTGACGACCAGTTCGCCTACCTCCTCGATGACGGGCTTGCCGCTGGGGTCCCAGGCCTGCAGATCGGTCCCGAGGCCGGGCGCCTGCAGTTCGCCGGTGTAGACCGGGAGGGTGGGTACGGCGCCCGCGAAGCAGGAACACACGTCCGTGCCGCCGCTGACGGAGGCGATCCAGAGGTCGTCGCGGACCTCGTCGTGCAGCCAGCGGAAGCCGTCCGGGGGCAGCGGCGAGCCGGTGGTGGCGACGCACTGCACGCGTGAGAGGTCGTAGTCACTGGAGGGGTGCACGCCCGCCTTGCGGCAGGCCATCACATAGGCGGCCGAGGTGCCGTAGAGGGTGGCTCCGGTGTGTTCGGCCACACGCCACTGGGCGCCGGTGTCGGGGTAGCCGGGGCTGCCGTCGTACAGGACGATCGTGGTGCCCGTGAGGAGGCCGGAGACGAGGAAGTTCCACATCATCCAGCCGGTCGAGGTGTACCAGAAGAAACGGTCCTCTGGGCCCAGGTCGCAGTGCAGGCCGAGCTGTTTGAGGTGTTCGACGAGGATGCCGCCCTGGGACTGGACGATGGCCTTCGGCAGGCCGGTGGTGCCGGAGGAGTACAGCACCCAGAGTGGGTGGTCGAACGCGACCTGTTCGAATTCGGGCTCGGTGTCGGTGGAGGTCAGGGCCGACCACTCCAGGGCGCCTTCGGGGGCGGGGGTGCCGAGCAGGGGGATGTGGACGACGGCGCGCAGGGTGGGCAGTTCGCGGCGGAGTTCGGCGACGATCTCGCGGCGGTCGTGTTCCTTGCCGCCGTAGCGGTAGCCGTCGATGGTGAACAGGACGACCGGTTCGACCTGCTGGAAGCGGTCCAGGACGCTGCGGGCGCCGAAGTCGGGGGCGCAGGAGGTCCAGACGGCGCCGACGGCGGCGGTGGCGAGGAGGGCGACCACGGCCTGCGGGACGTTCGGGAGGTAGCCGCTGACGCGGTCGCCGGGGCGGACGCCGAGGGCGCGGAGTTCGGCGGCCAGGGAGCCCACCTGGCGGCGCAGTTCGGCCCAGGTGACCGGGAGGGGTTCGTGGGTTTCGTCGACATACAGGAGCGCGGGTTCGTCCGGGCGGTCGGCGGCGGCGCGCAGGGCGTGCTCGGCGTAGTTCAGTCTCGCCCCGGGGAACCATTCGGCGCCGGGCATCGCGCGGTCGCCGAGCACGCGCGTGTAGGGCGTCGAGAACCGGACGCCGAACCACTCCGTGACGGCCTTCCAGAACGTGTCCAGATGGTCGACCGACCAGCGGTGCAATGCCGGGTACCCGCCCTTGGCGGGGGCTCCGTGGTGTTCCGCCGCCCAGGTCTGGAACCTGGTGATGCGTGCCTGGGCGATCCGTTGCGGGTCGGGTTGCCAGAGCGGCTGGGGGTTCGCGGTCGACATGGGGCGGCTCCCGGGCTTCTGCGCTGGTGTGCGTCGGGCGCGCACGTGCTGGGGTGTGCGCGTGACGCGGCTGACAGGGACGATGCCATGTGATCGACTTCTACACCAGGGTGCGCTCCACATAGTCCGTGTCGTGAAGATGTGGTCTCGGCACGGGTGAACGGCAGTTGAACGGCACGCGCGTGTGGAGCGTCGAGTGGCAGGGTGAGCAGCATGGACGGTCGTGACCTGGTGCGTTCGGTGAGAGTGGTCGGTTCGAGGAACGCGGCTCAGGGGTTGCGTAGCGTACGGGCGGCGTGGCGCAGGAGGCGGATCGACGCCGCCGGGCTGCCCGCACGGGGGCCCGAGCGCGCCCGGGTGCCGGGTCCTGTGCAGGAGGTGGAGCCGGGGCCTGGAGGCGGTGTGATCCGCTTCAGCCGGTCCGAGCTGCGGATCACGGTCGCCGTGAACGGGGCGGTCTTCTGGGGCTGGGACGGGGCCGGTCCCGAGCCGTCGTACGCGCTCGCGGGGCGCTGTCCCGAACCTGACCCGCGGGCGGTTCTGGAGCCGGACACGGACGGTGGCTGGCGGGTCGTGGCGGAGCGGGTGACGGTCAGCGTCTCGCGGCACGGCGCGGTGGAGGTGTGCACGCCAGGTGGCGTGATGCTGCGGCGGGATCTGCCGCCCCGCTGGTGGGAGCCGGTGGACGGCGGCCTGGCACGTTGGGTGCAGCGGTCGGAGGTCGCCGCGGACGCGCGGTTCTTCGGTCTCGGCGGGCGTGCCTCGGGGCCGCGGCTGCGCGACGGCACGTACCGGCTGTGGAACACCGACCCCGGCCGGGCCTTCGGGCCCGGTGACGACCCGCTGTACATCACCATGCCGGTGCAGCTGGTGGTGGCGGACGCGGCCGCGCATCTGGTGTTCCACGACACCTCGTGGGACGGCACGGTGACCCTCAGGGAGGGCGAGGAGGGCGCCGGTTCCGGCCATGACCGGGCCGGGCGCTGCGAGCTGCGGATGGACGGCGGTCCGCTGCGCTGCTGGGTGATGGTGGGCACGCCCGCGCGCGTGCTGCACACATGGGCCTCGCTCACGGGCGCGCCCGCGCTGCCGCCGGCGTGGGCGCTGGGCCATCACCACGCGCGCTGGGGTTTCGGCAGCGAGCAGGAGGTTCGGCGGATCGTCGCCGGTTACCAGGAGCGCGGTCTGCCGCTGGACGCCGTCCATCTCGACATCGACCATTACGACGCCCACCAGGTGTTCACCGTCGACCACGAGCACTTCCCGAAGCTGCCGACGCTGGCGGAAGACCTGCGGCGGGACGGCGTCCGGCTGGTGTCGATCGTCGACCCGGCGGTGAAGGCCGCGCCGGGCAACGCGGTCTACGACAGCGGGAGGGGGGTCGACGCGTTTGTGCGGGATCCGTCGGGGCGGTTGGTGGAGGGCGTGGTGTGGCCCGGCGAGGCGGTCTATCCCGACTTCACGCACGCGCGCGTGCGCAAGTGGTGGGGCGGGCTGTACGAGGAGCGGCTCGCGCTGGGCTTCGCCGGGTTCTGGCACGACATGAACGAGCCGACGTCGTTCAACGCCTTCGGCGAGTCGACGCTGCCGCGCGCGTCGCGGCATGCCCTGGAGGGGCGCGGCGGCGACCACCGGGAGGCGCACAACGTCTACGCGCTCTGCATGGCACGGGCGGCCTACGAGGGGCTGCGCGAACTGGCGCCCAAGGAGCGGCCGTTCCTGTTCTCCCGCTCTGGCTGGGCCGGCATGCAGCGTTTCGGGGGCGCGTGGTCCGGTGACGTCGCCACCGGCTGGCCGGGGCTTCGCGCGTCCCTGTCGCTGGTGCTGGGGCTCGGACTGTGCGGGGTGCCGTACTCCGGGCCGGACGTGGGCGGTTTCGACGGGAGCCCGTCGCCGGAGCTGTTTGTGCGCTGGTTCCAGCTGGGCGCCTATCTGCCGCTGTTCCGCACGCACGCGAGCATGCGGGCGGGGCGCAGGGAGCCGTGGGAGTTCGGGGAAGAGGCGCTGGAGCACGCGCGCGTGGCGCTCCTGGAACGGCGACGCCTGCTGCCGTACTTCATGACGCTGGCGCAGCTGGCCCGGCGGACCGGCGCGCCCTATGTGCGGCCCTTGTGGTGGGGTGCGCCGGAGGACCGGGCGCTGCGCGACTGCGAGGACGCGTTCCTCTTGGGCGACGGTCTGCTGGTGGCTCCGGTGCTGGATCCGGGCGCCGACCGGCGTGCGGTGCAGCTGCCCCGGGGCCGCTGGTACGACACGGTGACGGAGCGGGCGTACGAGGGGCCGGGGCAGGTGCTCATGGACGCTCCGCTGTCGCGGATTCCGGTGCTCGCGCGTGCGGGTGCCGTCCTTCCCGTGCGGGGCGAGGACGGCGGGACGGAGCTGGAGGTGTGGGCGCCCGTCCGGGGACGGGCGGGGAGCGGTCTGCTGGTGCCGGACGCGGGCGACGGCTGGGACGAGCCGGAGATCGAGCGTTACGTCGCCCGCTGGGAGGGTCGGCGGCTGGTGGTCGGACGCGAGGGGGACAACGGCAGGAGGGAGCCGTCGCGCCCTGTGCGCGTCAGGGGGCTGGGGTGATCCGGGGGGCTCAGTAGCGGCCCTCGAACCACGCGCGTACGGCCACGCTGTGCAGCGGGAAGGCGAGCTCCTCGGGCCTGCGCAGCAGGTGCCAGCCCTCCGTCTCGTCCGTCGCGCCGGACGGCGGTAGCCCTTCGACCGGGCGTTCCGGGAGGAGACCGAACAGCAGTAGGTGCCCGTCGGGTGAGCTCATGGCGTCGGCGAGCCGTACGTCCCGCGCGGCCGCGTCGATGCCGGTCTCCTCCTTGAGCTCACGGACGACGGCGTGCCGCCAGTCCTCGCGGTCGTCGACATAGCCGCCGGGCAGCGCCGTGCCTCCGCGCGCGGGGGCGACGGTCCGGGTGATGACGACCAGGGCGGTGCCCTTCGTGTCGTACACGGGCTGGAGGGCGATCGCCACCGGCAGCGGGTTGCGGTAGGCGATGCGGCCGCAGGCCGGGCAGGTGCGCGGCCAGCCGGAGACTCCCGCTCCGTAGGGCGCTCCACAGCTCGAACAGTGCGAGTCCGGAGCGGAGTTGGCAATAGGGTGCTGATTTTCGGACACGCGCGGACTTTATCCGATCACGGGAGCGGCGTCTTACGTCAAGGGAACGCCTCGTTCCGGAAGTGAACCGACGCCGAAGACCGGAACCGGACAGCGGGATGTGACCCCAGGGCGTGACCTGCCCAATTGCGGCGACCCGTGGCACGCTTCTGACGTTTCGTCAGATATCGTGTCCTGGAGAAGCTTTGTCGCGTACACGCGTGCCCGCGGTCGAGTGCTGGTTCACGGGCGAGGGGGGCGGGTTCCGGCTCCTGGGCACGCGTTGTGCGGCCTGCGCCTCGGTGTTCTTCCCGCGCGAGGACGTCCACTGCCGCAATCCCGGGTGCGCGGGCGGCGACCTGGGGGAGGTTCCGCTCTCCCGGCGCGGGCGGATCTGGTCGTACACCGACAGCGGATACCGGCCGCCGTCACCGTTGTGCGCCGAGGGCGAGGCGGCGAAGCTGCTGCGCGAGGGAGCGACGGCGCCGGGCGGCCGGATACCCGTGAACGCCAGCGGTGGGCTCGCCTCCTTCGGGGAGGCGGTGCCGGCCCAGGCGATCGCCCAGGTCTGCGAACTGACCTGGCAGTTGAGGGACGCGGCGGGCGACCGGCAGGTGGCGCACGCGCGCGTTGGGGATCACGGCCAATCAGGGGCTGTTTCGGACACGGCTGGTCGGTGATAGCGTTCCGCTGACGGGACGGGTGTGACAGCAGGGGTTCCACACCGTACGTGACCACCCCGAAATGGTGCGTGAACGTCTCATGAACTGCCCCTGGGCGTACGCCGATGGCGTCATCATGCTCCCGTGCGCTCCTGGACGGATGCTCTCCGTTTCGCCTTCCAGCCGGTGGTCAATCTGACCACCGGTGGGATCACCGCACTGGAGATCCTGGCCCGCCCCGAGACCGGTGACATCCTCGCCGAAGCCCGCCGAGACCCCGAACTCGACGGCAGACTGGCCGTGTTGGCCCTGCGCGCCGCGGCACGCAAGGAGGCGCTGCTGCCGCTGCACATCAACGTGTTCGCTGCCACGCTCGCCGACCTGGGCGGCATCGGCCCGCTGGCCGGGGCCATCCGCGAAGCCGGACGGACGCCCTGGGAGGTGACCCTGGACATCGTCCCGCCGTACACGCACGTGCCGCACCGGGCCCTGCTGGAGGCCGTGGCGACGCTGCGCGGCCAGGGCTTCCGGATCAGTGCCGACGGCATCGGCGACGGGGACGTGCCCCTGCGGCTGCTCACCGACCTCTCCCCCGACCTGATCAAGCTGGACGCCTCGCTGCTCAGCCGGCCGGCCGCGGTGCGGGCGATGCGGACCCTGTGCGAGGAACTGGGCGCCCTGCTGTCCGTCGAGGGCGTGGAGACCGAACTCCATTACGCGGCCGCGCTGTCGGCCGGTGCCCAGCTGGGCCAGGGCGAGCTGTTCGCGCCCCCGGCCCGGATCCCGGTTGCGGAAGTGTACGTTCCGCCGCGCTCGGCCGCCGCCGTGCCCCCGCCGCGCTCCGGTCCGTTCGTGCGGGAGTTCATCCGGCCCGCCGCGCTGCTGCCGGTCACCGCGTCCGCGCTGCAGGTGCGGGCCCTGCTGACCGGCTCCCCGGACGTCTCCGGCGTCCTTCTGGTGGACCAGACGGGCGCCCCGGTCCGCTCGGTGCACCGCTCCCGCTTCCTGCTGTCGATGTCCGGCCGCTACGGACACGCCCTGTACGCGGACCGCCCGGCCATCAAGCTGGGCGACGCCCCGCGCACGGTCGGCGTCGACGCGACCGCCTGGGAGGTCCTGGACGTGGTGGCCGTCGGCGGCCGGGACCGCACCTCCGACGATGTGGCGGTCGTCGACCGGCTCGGGCGCTGCGTGGGCGTCGTACGGCTCGCCGACCTCGTACGCGCCCTTGCCGAGACACGCGTCGAGGAGGCGGCCGGGCTCAATCCGCTGACCCGGCTGCCCGGTTCGGACGCGATCACGGGCGAGGCGGACCGGTGGATCGCGGAGGGCCGTGTCTTCGCCCTGAGCTGGCTGGACATCGACCACTTCAAGCAGGTGAACGACGGTGCCGGGTTCGCCGCGGGCGACGAGCTGATCCGTGCGGTGGGACAGGCGCTGCAGCAGACCGTCGCCGGCCACGCGCGCGTGGGGCACATCGGCGGGGACGACTTCCTGGTGCTCGCCGACGAGGAGGGGCTGGACCGGCTGGTGGCCGACGTGCTCGACGCGCCCTGGTCCGCGGGCGGCCGTCCCGTCACGCTGTCCCTGGCCACCGTCGTGTGCGGTCCCGGCAGCGTGGCCGACCACCGGGAGGCGGCCGCGTGTCTCGCGCCGCTCAAGAAGGCGGCCAAGGCGCTGCACGGGACGAGTTGGGTGCTGGGGCGGGCGGGACTGCCCGGGTACGAGATCCGGCGCGGCTCCGGCGCATATCCGGCCCAGGCCGGCTATGCGACGGTGGAGCCGTGAAAGCCAGTTTCCGGCGGGTTGCCTGTCATCGTTGCCGTCGGCGACCTTGACGCTCCCTGAGTGCCGGTGAAAACTTCCGGTGTCGGTCGACATCGCCGTACATTCTCGGCGTAATCAGGCACTGCGCCATGGGCCGCTCCTGTCGTGAGGTCCGTTCCCCCATGGGCGATTCGGCTGCTACGGCACGCTCGTCACAGACGCCGGGCGGGGCGCGGGACCTTCCCTGCCTTCGGCTGACGTCGCCAAGGGAACCGTTCCTGCTCAAGCGCCGGGGTCGATCCTCCGGCCAGCGCCCTAGGAGCCGCCATGAGCAACGGAGACATATTCGTCGGCGAAGTCATCGGCACGGCCATCCTGATCCTGTTCGGTGCCGGTGTCTGCGCCGCGGTCACCCTCAGACACTCCAAGGCGCGGGCCGCGGGGTGGGTGGTGATCGCGTTCGGCTGGGGATTCGGTGTCCTCGCCGGCGCCTACACCGCCGCTCCCCTCTCCGGCGGCCAGCTCAACCCCGCCGTCACCATCGGCATCGCCGTCGACACCGGCGAGTGGGGCAAGGTCTGGGTCTATCTGCTCGGCCAGTTCGCCGGCGCGATGCTCGGCGCCGTTCTGACGTATCTGGTCTATCTGGCGCAGTTCCAGGCCAACGTGCCCGACGAGGACACGGCGGAGGAACCGACGCCGACGCTCGGCATCTTCTCCACCATCCCGGAGGTCCGGAACCCGGTCGCCAACCTCATCACCGAGATCATCGCTACGATCGCGCTCGTCCTGCCGGTCCTGGCGTTCGGACTGACCAAGGGGCTCGGCGAGTCCGGCATCACCGTACTGATCGTCTCGCTGCTCGTCGTCGGCATCGGACTGTCCCTTGGCGGGCCCACGGGCTACGCCATCAACCCGGCGCGCGACCTCGGCCCCCGGATCGTGCACACCTTCCTGCCGATCCGGAACAAGGGCACATCCGACTGGGGTTACGCCTGGATCCCGGTCGTCGGCCCCCTGGTCGGCGGGGCGCTCGCGGGCCTCATCTACAACGCGGCCTTCTGAAACGTGGCCTTCTGATCCCACGCAGCCTTCCGACCCAGCGACCAAGGGGTAGCCATGACGGACACCGCCGAGAAGTACGTCGCCGCAATCGACCAGGGCACGACGTCGAGCCGCTGCATCATCTTCGACCACGGCGGCGCCGTCGTCGCCGTCGACCAGCGCGAGCACCGCCAGATCTTCCCCAAGCCGGGCTGGGTGGAACACGACGCCACCGAGATCTGGTCCAAGGTGCAGGCCGTGGTCGCCGGGGCGCTCGCCAACGCGGGGCTGCGCGCCGACCAGCTGAGCGCGCTCGGCATCACCAACCAGCGCGAGACGACGGTCCTGTGGGACCGCGCCACCGGCAAGCCCGTGCACAACGCGATCGTCTGGCAGGACACGCGCACCGCGGCCCTGTGCGGCGAACTCGGCGGCAGCGACGGCCAGGACCGGTTCCGCGATCAGACCGGACTGCCCCTGGCCAGCTACTTCTCCGGGCCCAAGGCGGCCTGGCTGCTGGACAACGTGCCCGGGCTGCGGCACCGGGCCGAGCGCGGTGAGATCGCCTTCGGGACCATCGACTCCTGGCTGATCTGGAACCTCACCGGCGGCACGGACGGCGGCCGGCACGTCACCGACGTCACCAACGCCGGGCGGACCATGCTGATGAACCTGGAGACACTCCAGTGGGACACCTCCATCCTGTCCGCGATGAACGTCCCCGAGGCGGTCCTGCCCGAGATCAGGTCCTCCGCCGAGGTGTACGGCACCGCCGTCGGCCAGCTCGCGGGGGTGCCGGTGGCGTCCGCGCTGGGCGACCAGCAGGCGGCGGTCTTCGGACAGGCCTGCTACGACGTCGGAACGGCGAAGAACACCTACGGGACGGGCAGTTTCCTGCTGCTCAACACCGGCGAGCGGCCGGTGCCGTCGAAGAACGGGCTGCTGACGACGATGGGCTACAAGATCGGCGGTGCGGCGCCGGTGTACTGCCTTGAGGGGTCGATCGCCATAACGGGCGCGCTCGTCCAGTGGTTCCGGGACCAGCTCGGCATCATCCGCACCGCCGACGAGATCGAGACCCTGGCCGCGAGCGTCGACGACAACGGCGGCGCCTATATCGTGCCCGCCTTCTCCGGTCTGTTCGCGCCCTACTGGCGCTCGGACGCGCGCGGGGTCGTCACCGGGCTCACCCGGTACGTCACGAAGGCACATCTCGCCCGCGCGGTGCTCGAGGCGACCAGCTGGCAGACGCGGGAGGTGGTGGACGCCATGTACCAGGACTCCGGGGTGCAGATCACGACCCTGAAGGTGGACGGCGGCATGACCAAGAACAACCTGCTGATGCAGCATCAGGCCGACGTCCTCGGGGTGCCGGTGATACGGCCCCGGGTCTCCGAGACGACCTGCCTGGGCGCCGCCTACGCGGCCGGCCTCGCGACCGGCGTGTGGAAAGACCTCGACGAACTCAAGTCGCACTGGCAGAAGGACGTGGAGTGGACGCCCGCCATGGAGGCGCCGGTGCGCGACAGGGAGTACGCGAACTGGCGCAAGGCGGTGGAGAAGAGCTTCGGCTGGCTGGAGGACGGCGAGTAGCGCCCGCCCCGGGACCACGGCCCGTACCCCGGTCGGCGGGGGTACGGGCCGTGCCGGCGGGTCAGGTGGTGACGGTCTTGCGGTGGCCGGCCGCGTACGCCATCGCGTGCTGGACGACGCCGATGAGCACCTCCTTGACCGACTCGCGGCCCCGGGCGTCGCAGAGCACGACCGGTACGTCCGGGTCGAGGTCGAGGGCCTTGCGGATGTCCTCGGCCGGGTAACGGTCCGCACTCTCGAAGCAGTTGACGCCGACGAGGAACGGTATGGAGCGCCGCTCGAAGTAGTCGACGGCGGCGAAGCTGTCCTCCAGGCGGCGCGTGTCGGCGAGCACGACAGCGCCCAGCGCGCCCTCGGACAGCTCGTCCCACATGAACCAGAACCGCTCCTGTCCCGGTGTGCCGAAGAGGTAGAGCACCAGGTCCTCGCGCAGGGTGATGCGGCCGAAGTCCATGGCGACGGTGGTGGTGTGCTTGCCCTCGACGCCGTTGGTGTCGTCCACCGGTCGCCCGGCCTCGGTGAGAACCTCCTCGGTGCGCAGCGGCCTGATCTCGCTCACCGCGCCGACCAGGGTCGTCTTGCCCACACCGAAGCCGCCGGCCACGAGGATCTTGAGCGTGACGGGCTGGACCGGGGGCTTGCCGCGCTCAGATCGCCCGAAGATCATCGATCTCTTCTCCTGCTCGATGGGTGTCGGGTGACGGACGTCCGTATCCGCCGCCACCTGGGGTTTCGATGACTAGTACGTCGTCGGGGCCGACGTCCGCGCTGTCGCTGCCGGCGAGTTCGGTGACCGTGCCGTCGGCCCGCTCCACCCGGTTGACGCCGAGCGCGCCCGGTTCGCCGCCCGCCATGCCGTACGGCGGGACGCGGCGGTGCTGGGACAGGGTGGAGACGGTCATGGGTTCGAGGAAGCGGATCCGGCGCACCGCGCCCTCCCCACCGTGCCAGCGGCCCGCGCCGCCACTGCCCCGCCGTACGGCGAACTCGTCGAGGCGGACGGGCAGTCGCCACTCAAGGACTTCCGGGTCGGTGAGCCGGGAGTTGGTCATATGGGTCTGTACGACGCTCGCGCCGGGGAAGCCGTCGCCGGCTCCGGATCCGGAGGCGACGGTCTCGTAGTACTGGTGGCGGTCGTTGCCGAAGGTGACGTTGTTCATGGTGCCGGAGCCCTCGGCCTGGACGCCGAGCGCCGCGTAGAGGGCTCCGGTGATGGCCTGGGAGGTCTCGACGTTACCCGCGACGACGGCGGCCGGCGGCTCGGGGGCAAGCATCGAGCCGGGCGGCACGACGATGTCCAGGGGCCGCAGGCAGCCGTCGTTGAGCGGGATGTCGTCGGCGACCAGGGTGCGGAAGACGTACAGCACGGCGGCGTTGACGACGGAGAACGGGGCGTTGAAGTTGGTCTCCAGCTGCGCCGAGGTGCCCGTGAAGTCGATGGTCGCGCGCCGGTTGTCGCGGTCCACGCGTACGCGTACGCGGATGACGGCGCCGGAGTCGGTCTCGTAGGCATATTCGCCGTCGTCCAGGGCGTCGATGACGCGGCGGACGGCTTCCTCCGCGTTGTCCTGGACGTGGCGCATATAGGCCTGGACGACGTCGAGCCCGAACTCCTCGATCATGCGGCCGACTTCGTCGACGCCCTTGCGGTTGGCGGCGATCTGGGCGCGCAGGTCGGCGAGGTTGGTGCGGATGTTGCGGGAGGGGTAGCGGGCCTCGGCGAGCAGCCGGCGGGTCTCGGCCTCGCGGAACAGGCCGTTCTCGGCGAGGAGCCAGTTGTCGAAGAGGACGCCCTCCTCGTCGATGGTGCGGCTGCCGGCGGGCATCGAGCCGGGGGCGATGCCCCCGATCTCGGCGTGGTGTCCGCGGGAGGCGACGTAGAAGAGGATCTCCGGGGCCGTGCCGGGGTCACCCTCCGTGTCCGCCGTGCCGTCGGTGCCATCGGTGTCGCCGGTCCCGCCGGTCCGGCCGGTACCTTCGGCGCCGAAGACCGGTGTGATCACGGTGACGTCGGGGAGATGCGTGCCGCCGTGGTACGGGTCGTTGACGGCATAGGTGTCGCCGGGGCGAATCGAGGTGCCGCGGCGGCGGATGACCTCTTTCACGCTGGTTCCCATGGAGCCGAGGTGGACGGGGATGTGCGGGGCGTTGGCCACCAGGTTCCCGTCCGGGTCGAACAGGGCGCAGGAGAAGTCCAGGCGTTCCTTGATGTTGACGGACTGTGCCGTCGACTCCAGCCGGGCGCCCATCTGTTCGGCGATCGACATGAAGAGGTTGTTGAAGACCTCAAGCAGAACCGGATCTGTTTTTGTGCCGAGATCGGAACTCTGCGTAACCGCCGCGCGTTCCATGACCAGATGCCCGTCGTCGGTCGTCCTGGCCCGCCAGCCGTCGTCGACGACGGTCGTGGCGCTGGCCTCGGTGATGATCGCCGGGCCGGTGACGGATTCGCTGGGGGGAAGGTCCTCGCGGCGGTGGAGGGGTACGTCGAGCCAGGCGCCGCCGGTGTGGAGGCGGACGGTTTCCGGGGCGGCGGGACGGCCTTCGTACGGGGCGAGGGCGGAGAGATCGGGGGGACTAGTGATGCCGGTGGCTTCCACGGAGAGGGCTTCTACGACGACGGGGCGGTCGAGCGTGAAGGAGTACGTGGCGCGATGACGTTCTTCGAAGGCGTGTTTCATCGCGTCCGGCTCGGTGAGCTCGACGGTGAGGGTGGTGTCGGTGCCGTCGTAACGGAGCTGGGCGCGGCGGGTTACTTCGATGCGGTCCGCCGGGACGTCCTCGGCGAGGAGTTCGGAGCGGGCCGCGGCCTCCAGGTCGTCGGCGGTCTTGCGGACGCCGGGCATGGAGGCGGGCTCCAGTGGAGCCTCGACGGACTGTTCGCGCATGGCGGTGGTGTCGGCGAGGCCGATGCCGAGCGCGGACAGGACGCCGGCCATGGGCGGTACCAGGACGGTGCGGATGCCGAGCGAGTCAGCGACCATGCACGCGTGCTGCCCGCCGGCCCCGCCGAAGGTGGTGAGGGCGTAGCGGGTGACGTCGTGCCCCTTCTGGACGGAGATCCGCTTCACGGCGTTGGCGATGTTGGCCACGGCGATGCTCAGGTAGCCCTCGGCGACCTGTTCCGGGGTGCGGTGGTCGCCGGTCTGTTCGCTGATCTCCCTCGCGAGGCCGGTGAAGCGGTCGCGGACGAGGTCGGCGTCGAGAGGCTGCTCGCCGCCGGGTCCGAACACGCGGGGGAAGTGGTCGGGCTGGATCCGGCCGAGCATGACGTTGGCGTCGGTCACCGCGAGCGGGCCGCCGCCCCGGTAGCAGGCCGGGCCGGGGTCGGCGCCGGCCGAGTCCGGGCCGACGCGGTAGCGGGCGCCGTCGAAGTGCAGCACCGAGCCGCCGCCCGCGGCGACGGTGTGGATGTCCAGCATGGGGGCGCGCAGTCTGACGCCCGCGATCTGGGCGGTGAAGACCCGTTCGTACTCGCCGGCGAAGTGGGAGACGTCGGTGGAGGTGCCGCCCATGTCGAAGCCGATGACGCGGTCGAAGCCGGCGAGCTGCGACATCCGGGCCATGCCGACGATCCCTCCGGCCGGCCCGGACAGGATGGCGTCCTTGCCGCGGAACTGCCCGGCCTCGGCGAGCCCGCCGTTGGACTGCATGAACATCAGCCGTACGCCTTCGAGTTCGTCGGCGACCCGGCGGACGTAGCGCCGCAGTACGGGCGACAGGTAGGCGTCGACGACGGCGGTGTCGCCGCGCGGGACGAGTTTCATCAGCGGGCTGACCTCGCTGGACAGCGAGATCTGCGGGAAGCCGGTGCGGGCGGCCAGCTCGCCGATCGCCTCCTCGTGGGCGGGGTGGAGATGGCTGTGCATGCAGACGACGGCGACGGCGCGGATCCCGTCGTCGTACGCCTCCCGGAGCGGGCCGGCCAGGGCGTCGAGGTCGGGGGCGCGCAGGACGGTGCCGTCGGCGGCGATGCGCTCGTCGACCTCGACGACCCGTTCGTACAGCAGCTCGGGCAGGTCGATGCGGCGGGCGAAGATGCGGGGGCGGTTCTGGTAGGCGATGCGCAGGGCGTCGCGGAAGCCGCGTGTGATGACGAGAAGGGTGCGCTCGCCCTTGCGTTCCAGGAGCGCGTTGGTGGCGACCGTGGTGCCCATGCGGACGGCGTCGACCTGGTCGCCGGAGCCGTCGAGGAGCTCACGCACGCCCGCCACTGCCGCGTCGTCGTACCGCGCGGGGTTGTCGGAGAGCAGCTTGTGGGTGAGCAGCCGGCCGTCCGGGCGCCGCGCGACGACGTCGGTGAACGTTCCGCCGCGGTCGACCCAGAACTGCCAGCCTGTCACGTCACCACTCCGCTTCCGCGCCGGTCACAGCGCCCGGAGGCCGTTGATCACGTCGCGCAGAATACTCTCGTCCACCAGCTCGGCCGGGGGCACCGGGCGGTTGACGTGGACGAGTTCCCCGTCGACGAGGTCGCCGATGAGGACCCGGACCACTCCGATGGGCAGATCGAGTCCGGAAGCCAGCTCGGCGACCGACTGCGGGGTGTCACGGCACAGCTCGACGATGTCCACGTGCTCCGGGGACAGCGTGCGGTCGTCCTCCGGGTCGTCCGCGTGGGGCTCCGTGACGACCACCGCGATGAGATCGAGGCGGTGCTGGGCCGCACTGGTGGTGCGGCCCCGCGTCATGGCGTACGGACGGACGACCGGTCCGGCCTCGTCGTCGAACCAGTGGCTTCTTCCCTGACCGTCTCCGCTCATGTCATCCCACTACCCGCCCGAGGGCAGATCGGTGCGTGGAGCGGACGCCAGATGTGCGCCGACCCGCTTGACCAGGAGTGTCATCTCGTACGCGACCTGGCCGACGTCGGAGTCGGCGTCGGAGAGGACGGCGAGGCAGCTGCCGTCGCCGGCCGCCGTGACGAACAGGAAGGCGTCGTCGAGCTCGACCACGGTCTGGCGGACGCTGCCCGCCTCGAAGTGGCGGCCCACGCCCTTGGCGAGGCTGTGGAAGCCGGAGGCCACTGCCGCCAGGTGCTCGCCGTCCTCTCTGGTGAGGTCCTTGGAGACGCCCGTGGGCAGGCCGTCGCCGGAGAGCACGACGGCCTTGCGGATGCTGGCGACCCGGTCCACGAGGTCGTCCAGGAGCCAGTTCAGCTCGCCCTTGTTCGTCGCCGTGTGGCCGGTCGCCTTCGGATCGGTCATCGACCGTCCCCCTTAGTCGTTCCTTGTGCTGTGCCGTTCCGGGACCCGTCGCCCGCGGTGTTCTCCGCACGGCCGCGCTGCCAGCCGCGCTGGAGCGAGGCCATGCGGCTGCGGACCTCGTCGGCGTCGCGCTCGACGGGTTCCGTCTCGCGCTCTGCGGGTGGGGCGGGGTCCTGTCGCAGCTGTGGGGCCAGGTTGGCCTGCCGTACCCGCCTGGGCAGCGGCCGGGTGCCGGACTCGGCCTCCGGGGGTGTGCTGCCGAGGGGCGGGACGGAGTCGTCGTTGCCGCTGCCGGAGGTGGCCGCGGAGGGGCGGGTGCGCCGGGGCAGGGCGGGGGGCCCGGAGGGTTCGTCCGGGCCGCCTGCCGGGGGCGCCGGGCGTTCCGCGACGCGGTCGGCCGGGCCGACGGCGCGCTGCGGGGACGGCTCGGTGCGGCGGCGGGAGGGCAGCGGGGCGAGTCCGCCCGGTTCGGGGCGGCCCGCGTGCGCCGGGTCCCGCTCGTCCGGCTCGGCGCGGCGGGACCGCTGCTCGGTGACGGGCTTTCCGTGCGAGCTGACCAGCTTGGGAGTACGCCTTGTGGGCATCGGCACGGGGCCGCTGAGACGCTCGTCGTGGAAGCCGTCGGTGGTCTCGGGGGCCGGCTGGTGCAGCTCACTCACGAAGGGCGCGGTGTCGTCGTCGGTGCTGGCGAGGGAGCGGCGGTGGCGGAACAGACCGCCGCGTTCGCTGTCCACTTCGGTGAGGGCGCCCGGGAAGTCGTCCACCGCGTCCAGGTCGACGGGTGCCTCCAGCTCGACCGGGCCGCCGAGGAGCGCGGCCGGCAGCCCGGGCCGCTGCGCCGGCCCCTGGGTCCGGGCGGTGGCGCGGCTCTCCTCGGGTTCGTCCTCCGTGGCGGGCCGGGCGCGGTCGAGGCGGAAGCCGATCCCGTTGGTGTCGGGGACGTCGTCGGACAGCAGTACGTCGGGGATGAAGACGACGGCGGTGGTGCCTCCGTAGGGGGACGGCTGGAGCGAGACGCGGACGTTCTGGCGCTGGGCGAGGCGGCTGACCACGAACAGTCCGAGCCGGTCGGTGTCGGAGAGCTCGAACTCGGGGGTCTCGGCGAGCCGCAGGTTGGCGTCGAGGAGTGCCTCGGCCGCCATGCCGAGGCCCCGGTCGTGGATCTCCAGGGTGAAGCCGTTGGCGACTCGCTCGCCGAAGACCTGGACGGCGGTGTGCGGCGGCGAGAACACCGTGGCGTTCTCGAGGAGTTCGGCCACGAGGTGGGTGAGGTCGGCTACGGCGGGGCCGGTGACGGCGACGCGGGGCAGCCGGCGGACCTCGATGCGCTCGTAGTCCTCGACCTCGGCCACGGCGGCCCGCACCACGTCCATCAGCTGAACGGGGCGCCGCCACTGCCGCGAGGGGGCGGCGCCGGAGAGGATCACCAGGCCCTCGGCGTGCCGGCGCATCCGGGTGGTGAGGTGGTCGAGGCGGAAAAGGTCGGCGAGTTCGTCGGTGTCCTCGGTCCTGCGCTCCATGGTGTCGAGCAGGGTGAGCTGCTTGTGCAGCAGTACCTGGCTGCGGCGGGCGAGGTTGACGAAGACCTCAGAGACACCGGAGCGCAGTTCGGCCTGCTTGACGGCGGCCTCCACGGCGGCGCGCTGCAGGGTGTTGAGGGCCTGGCCGACCTCGCCGACCTCGTTCTTGTCGTATACCAGGCGCGGGACCTCGGTCTCCACGTCGACCTGTTCGCCCGCGGACAGCCGGCGCATCACGCTCGGCAGTCGGACCCCGGAGGCCTCGTGCGCCTCCTGGCGCAGCAGTCGCAGGTCGCGGATGAGGCTCCGGCCGACCCGCACCGACACGACCAGCGAGAACAACACGGCGACCAGTCCGAGGACGCCGACGACGGCCGCCTGGACGATCACGGTGAAGGCGGTGGGCCGGACGCGGGCCTGGTAGCGGTCACCGACCTGGTCGTCGAGGGTGCGCAGTTCGTCGAGCACATTACCGGCGGCGGTGTCCCAGCTCTTGGCGCTGACGTCGTTCGACACACCGGATCCGGCGTCGATGACGGACTGCTCGGCGGTCCGCAGCGGGGCGGTCGTGGCGTTCTTCCAGAAGCGGTCGAAGCGGTCGCGTTCCGACGACGGCAGCTGCGGCAGGCTGACGTCGTACAGGAGGGTGCGCTGGGCGACGAGGTCGGAGATCTCGCGGGTCTCGTCGCGGGAGATCTTCCCGACCACGAGGGCGGAGCCGAGCAGGGCGTCCTCGCGGGAGAGTAGTTCGCGGGCGCGGGAGATGTTGACGAGGGCCTGGGCCTGCTTGTCCATGTCGACGTCGTTGATCCCGTGGAGGGAGGCGAGCAGCGTGTAGCAAGGGTCGACGACGCGGTTGTAGAGGTCGAGGGCCTGGGTGCGGCTGACGGTGCCCTGCTCGACGCTGCGGCGCAGGGCGTTGATGCCCTCGAACGCGTCGAGTACGGCGGTGAGGTGCTCACCGTCGTCGGCGTCCAAGCCGTCGCGGAGGCTCCGCTTCCCGGCGTTCTTGCGGAGTTCGGCCACGGCACTGTCGGCGGCGGCGCGCGTGCGGCGCAGGGCGGCGAGCGCGTCGGCGGCCCGCGGATCAGCTAGATAGACGAGGGTCTGCCGGCGTTCCTGCTGGAGGACCCTGACAGTGTCCTCGGTGGGGTAGCCGATGTTCTCGACGATGTCCGACACCTGGAACAGCTGGGTGACCTCGCGCCCCGTGAGCACGGCCGCGAAGCCCCAGACGGCCGTCAGGGACACCAGCGGCACGAGAAGCAGCGCCACGATCTTCCGGCGGATGGACTTCCCGCGAAAGCGCATGGCCTCCCCCAGCTCGACCCCCGCCGACCGGGGGTACACATGTACGGCAACAAACGGCGCGAGCCTACTACCGCCACATGGATAACTCGAAGACGTGTCCGGGCGGTGAACCTCCGCCTCGGCGCCGAGACATGGGGAACGGACAGGGAGAGATGTCCGGGCATTGCGGGAGATTGCCGCCGCGATCGCGCCGACTTCGCGCGAGTGACGGCGGGAACGACACGAAGGATCAGTTGGCTGGAATTTTTCACTGGTTGGGAATCTTCGGGCGAGTTCGTTCGTCCTTGTTGATGGGCGAGGGGTGCGAAATCGGCCACAGGAGCAGCATCTCGCATCCGGGCGGCGTAAAACAGCGCAAGCCGGGCAGCCACTGGGGAGCCGGGGTCGTCGGACACCGGTGCGAGGGGGTCTGTCGGCGGTGGGGAGTGACACCTTGATGGGGACGGCTCAGCGGCGCTTGGCGCCCGAGGACGGCACGGCGGCACGCTCGACGGTGCGTCCGGTGCCCGGAGTGCCGGACGCCGGCCTTTCGCCGGACGGCGGCCACGCGGAGTTCTCCGGCGCGCGAGCGCGCACGCAACAGCAGGCGCAGTACCGGCCGTTGTGGGTGGAGGAGCCCGCCAAGCGGTACCGGATGCCGGATCCGGTGCGTACGTCGGCGGTGCGGGCGCTGATCATCATCGCTGTCACGCTGATTCAGGCCATGGTGGCGTTCTTCTGCACGATGGCGGAGTCCTGGCTGGCGTTCCCGATGGTGATCAGCAGCGTGGCAAGCACGGTGGTGGCCACCTGGAGCGCGGTCGACGTCTTGGTGACCCGCCAGGTGTGGAACCAGCGCAATGGCGTGGTCTCGGATCCGAGCAGCACGGCACGCTCGCTCCGCCGCGAGCGTCGCGCGTCCCGGCGGCAGCAGCGGGCCGCCGAGCGCGAACAGGAGCGGATACGGCAGCGAGGCGGCAGCACCGGGCAGCTGTCCCACCTCTGAGGCAAGCACGGCCGCCTGAGGACGGGGCTTCAGGCCGACGGCCTCTTGAACATGCGGGTCGCCGTGATCTCGCTGTGCCCGGCCTCCCCCGCATGCGGCTGCTGGGGCAGCCCGGGCCGGAGGTGCTCCTCCACGCGGATGTACTTCAGTCCGGCCCTGAGGTCGGCGTCGTTCCGCAACCGGATGACCAGCGGGAACTCGGCCAGCGCGGTGGTGTCGAACAGTCCGGTGGTGTACAGCAACTGCACGCCCAACGCGTCCGACACGGCCCGCTGAAGCTCCAGCAGATAGGTCGCGTTGGCCCGTCCGATGGGGTTGTCGAGGAACAGCGTCCCCGCGTGCCGGTGCTTGTCGCGCCCGCGGTCGTTGGACCTGAGCGCGGCCATGGTGCAGTACAGGGCGATGGCCGCCGTGAGCAGCTGACCACCGGAGAACACGTCCCCCATCTGCCCCACCGGCACCCGCTCCGCGCGCAGAACGGCGTCCGGCTTGAGGATCTCCACGGCGACCCCCTTGGGCTGCAGGGCCGCCGCGACTCCCCTCAGCAGCAGGGACATTCCGTCCCGCCGCAGGTCGGAGTTCTTCTTCACGGCGGCCCGGGTCGCCTCGTCGATGACCTCGCCGAGCCGCTCGCTGAGCGTGGCCTGGTCAGGCTCCTCGAAGCGGATGCGAAGGAACTCCTGCCCGGACCACTCGCCGAGCCCCTCGGGCAGCCGGGAGAGCCGCTGGGCGGACCGCAGGGTCGCGAGGGCCGACTCGACGAGCCCTCGCAGCCGGTCCACGATCGAATCGCGGTTGCGCTCCAGCTGGGCCAGCTCGTCGGTCAGCACCCGCAGTCGGGGTGCGAAGGCGTCCGCCCACTTCTGGGCGTGCTCGGGCAGCGAGGAGGCGGGCAGTTCACGGATCTGCTGCCGCGCGGGCGTACGGACCGCTTCGTACCGCGTGGAGTTGGCGTGCCGTACGAGCACATCGCTCGCCTCGCGTACGGCGGACTCGGCGGCGGAGAGATCACCGGCGCAGCCGCGCAGCGACCGGCGGGCCTCGGCCGCGGACTGCCGGGCCTCCTCCAGGCTGCCGGGGTAGGGCTCGGGCTGCTCCTGCTCGTCCCCGGTGGTGTGTTCACGCAGCAGGTCGCGGAGCATGGCGGCGATCTCGTCGAAGCCACCGGCCGCGTCCTCGGCCGCGCGGTGCGCGTCCAGCAGCTCGGCGTGCGTCTCGCGGGCCTGCGTCAAGGCCTCGGTGCGCGAGGCCAGTTCCGCCGTCGCCGTGCGCAGCAGGGCCTGCGCGTGTTCGGCGTCGCGTGGCTGGAGCTCCTCGGGCAGCTCGGTATGCGCCTCGCCGTCCTCGGGGGCATGCCGCTCGGCCTCGCCGCGCAGCCGTCCGAGCTGCTCACTCGCGGTGGACATCCGGGTCTCCAGGAGCTGCACCAGCTCCTCCGCGCGGGCGGCGGCGGCCTGCCGGGAGGGCCCGTCGGAGCCGTCGGGCGACCGGAGCAGCTGCTCCGCACGCGTGCGCACCTTGTTGCTCAGCCGCTCCAGCTCCGCGAGCGCGGCGCTCTCGTCGCTCTCCGCGCGGGCCTGCTCGGCGCGCAGGTCGGCGCCGACGCCGACCTGCTCGTACAGCTGTGAGGCGGCCCGGTAGGCCTCACGCAGGGCGGGCAGCGAGGCCTTGGGGGCGTCCTCGTCGGATTCAGGTACGTCGTCGGGGGCGCCGGCGATCTCGGCGCGCTCGGCGCGCAGCGCGCGGGCGGTGCGGCGGGCGTCGTCGGCGGCGCGCTGCGCGGCGCGCCGGTCCTCGTCGGCGGCGCGGGCGCGCTCCAGGCAGGACTGGGCGCGGGCCTCCGACGCGGTGGCCTCGTCGGCGAGTTCCCGCAGCTTGACCTGCCAGCCGGCCCGCTCACGCAGCCGGAACGCGAGGCCGGCGAGGGCGTCGGCGGCGCGCCGGGCCTTCTGCGCGGCCTCCTGCCGTTCGTCGCGCACCCGGGCGGCCTCGGCAGCGGCCTCCTCGGTCTCGGCCCGTACGGTCCGCGCCTCGGCCAGCTCGGCCTCGGACTCGTCGGCGAACGCGCGCGCCTCCCGGGCGGCCCGCGCCAGCTGCCCGAGCCGCCCGGCCGGACAGCCGGTGCGCCAGGAGGCGAGCCGGGCCGTCAGCTCGCGGTCCTTGCCGAGCCGGGCGGCCAGGGTGCGGATCTCCTCGTGCCGCTCGGCGGCCCGGGCGCGCAGCGCCTGCCGCTCCTCGTCGGCGGCGTGCTCGTCGTGCATGGCCGGGTTGGGCGGTACGAGGAACACGTCGCCCGGCGTGGCCTCGGCCGGCGGGGTCGGTGCGAGCAGCGCGGCGGCCGTGCCGACGGCGACGGCGGAGCGCGGCAGCAGGGCCGCTTCGCTCAGCGTCTCCCGGGCACGCGCGTGGGTGTCCGGGTCGGTGATGATGACGCCGTCGACGAGTTCGGGGCGGGCGGCGAGCACGCGCGCGTGGTCCGTCGGGTCGACGGCCTGGGCGAGGTACCGCCAGCCGGGCAGCGCCGGGATGCCGTGCTCGCCGAGGTACTCGACGGTGGCCAGCACATCGGGGCCGGGCGGCAGCAGCCCGCCGTCGCCGAGGGCGCCGAGGATCCGGGAGTCGTCGGCGGCGGCGGTGCGCAGTTCGAACAGATGCCGTTCGGCGGAGCCGACGGCGTCGTCGAGCAGTTCGCGCAGCTCGTCGGCGAACCGGTCGAGTTCCTCGACGGTGAGGGCCCCCTCGGCGGTGAGAGCCCCCTCGGCGCCCTCGGCGCCCTCGCCCCGGGGCCGGGGAATGGTCGTACGCGAACCGGTGAGGCCCAGCAGCTCGGTGAGCCGTTCCTCCGCCGCCAGAGCCTCTGCCAGGCGTTTCTCGGCGTCGTAGGTCCGCTCGGCGGCCGTCGCCGCGTCTGCCGCACGGGCGGCCGTGAGTTCGGCGCGGGACTCGGCGGAGGCCGCCTCGCGCGCGTGCTCGGATGCCTTGCGGGAGGCCTCACGGGCGGTGTCCCAGGCGGCGACGGCCGTCTTCTCGGCGTCGCTGGCCGCGAGGGCGGCACGGGCCGGGTCGGCGTCCGGGGCACTGTCGTCGAGCCAGCCCGCGCGGACGGCCTCCGCGGTCTCCTGCTCGACCTCGCTGAGGCGCTGGCGCAGATGCCCGGTCTCGCTGCGGGCGCGCTGCGCCTCGGTTGCGGCGGAGGTCGAGTCCCGGTAGGCGGAGTCGCTGACCTCCTGGAGGGCGGCGGACCGCTCCTCCTCCTCGTTGGCGAGGTACTCCGCGCTCCCGGCGGCCGCGTGCAGGGCCCGTACGAGATCGACGGCGGCCTTGGCGCGAGCGGCGAGCGCGGGGGCCGCGTCCCGCTCGGCCTCCTGGATGGCGGCGGCCACGCGTGCGACACGGTCGGCGGCGGCGCGGTGGCGCAGCACGCCTTCGGCGCCCTGCCAGGCGGAGTGCAGGGTGCGGGCGTCGGCCAGCTCGCGCTTCTGCGCGGCGGCGGACTTCTCACCGGCGGCCAGTGCCAGCGAGGCGTGCCGGTAGGCGAGTTCGGCGGCGATCAGCGCGCTGCGCTCGCGGGCGCCCTCGGAGTGCGTGACGGCGTGGGCGGCGGCCGTGACGCGCTGGGCGAGGTCGGCGGCGCCCACCCGCTCCTGCGCGCCCCGGGCGGACAACCGGCGCGCGAGCGTGCGGGTACGGCGCTCCGCGCCCGCGTGGACGTCACGCGCGCGTGCCCGTGCCTCGGCCGCCTCGACGATCCGCCCCAGCAGATCCACCGACCCGGCGGTGAAGTTCCGTTCGGCGATCAGCTCCGCGCGCCGCCCCAGCTTGTGGCCGAAGCCTCCGACCAGGTCGGCGAGCCCGTCGGTGTCCCGGGTGTCGGTCACGGCCCGCAGCAGCAGGTCGGTGAAGTCGGAGTCCTTCTTCACCGCGAACAGGCCGGCGGCCTCGCCCTCGTCGGCGTTCATCTCCCGCTGGTAACGGAAGAGTTCTGGGTCCAGGCCCAGGTCGCCGAGGTGCTCGATCCAGCGGTCGTGGATCTCCTCCCAGTGCACCTCCAGATGCGGATACGCCTTGCCCGCCTCGGTGATGGCGTCCCGGAAGCCCTTCATGGTGCGGCGCCGCCCCTGCGCCCCGGAGGCACCCTCCACGGGCGGCCGTACGGCGGTGGACTCGGCGACCGGCAGATTGTCCAGGGAGAGCCCCGGCCCGGGCCGGAACGAGTACCAGGCCTCGGCGAACTTCCGCGGGTCGTTGGAGACCTGCCGGCCCCGCCACTCGCTGACCTTGCCGACGACCACGCACTCACCGGTGAGGGTGTGCTGCCACTCCAGGGCGACATGCCCGCAGTCGTCGGCGAGCAGGAACTTGCGCAGCACGCCCGAGCTGGCGCCGCCGAGGGTGTTGCGGTGGCCCGGCAGCATCACCGAGAAGATCAGCTTGAGCAGTACCGACTTGCCGCCGCCGTTCTCCAGGAAGAGCACACCGGCGGGCGCGGGGCGGCGCGGCGGGCCGACCGGCTCCTCCTCGAAGAACTCCGCCTGGGTGGGGGCCGGGTCGGGCACGGGCTCACCGACGCCCCGCAGGTCCAGCACGGTGTCGGCGTAGCGCGCACCGGCTGGCCCGATGGAGTAGAGGCGGACGCGGGACAGCTCGTACATGGCGGACTCTCGTAAGTCTTGGGAAAGATGCGGTCGTTCTGGACGGTCAGGAGTGGAACGGCAGCCCGGCGTCGGCGGCCAGGTCCTCGCTGTCGTCGGCGGGCAGCAGGCTGGCCGTGCCGTCGGTGACCGGGACGATGCCGAGTTCCAGCAGTTCGGCCATGGCGGCGCTGCCGGCCATGTCCCGCACCTGGAGCTGGTAGCGGGCCGTCGTGCGGTAGGTGCCGCCCTGGTCGTCGCCAGTGCGCTGGAGAAACCCCGAGTCGGTGAGGAAGGCGACCGCCTTGCCGATGATGCCGGTCGTGGAACCGGCCAGCCTGCGGGCGTCCTTGGTGGCGCCGGTCGCGCTGCGTCTGGCCCAGATCCGCCAGGCGGCCTCCAGGCCGGGCGCGTCGGTGGCCGGGTCGGTGTTCTCCCCCAGCGCCTCGGCCCGCTCTTCCAGGCGGCGGCAGGCCTGCCGGACGAACGCGTCGACGCCGTTGACCGTGATCCGCCCGATGTAGCCGTCGTCGGCCAGGTCCTCGGGGCGCGGGAACGCCAGCGCGGCGACGGCGAGATGGGCGAGCCCGTGCAGGAACCGGTCGCTGCCGTCCGCGGACGTACGACGCGCGTAGTCGCCCATGCGAACAGCGAACACCGAGTCCTCGGCGGCGGTCACGGCCATCCCCGCGCGGGGCGACACCTCCAGCACCACCAGCCCCAGCCCGGCGGCCACGGCATCCGCGAGCCGAGCGAACGCCGGGTCCTCCCTGTAGCGCCGCAGCAGCTCGGTGTACTCCTGATCACGCGCGGGCTGCAGCTTGGGTTGCAAACCGAAGGCGACGAGCCGCGCGGCATCGGCGGCGTCGGCCGGGGTGACGGCAGCATGGGCCGACCCGGCAGACACCTCAGCCTCGACGTACTCGCTCACAACGACAACTCCTCAGTCTTGAAAACAGGGCCGAGCACAAGCGCCCCCTCAGGGGCGCGGGGCTCTGACATGTGCGGCTCCGCCGCGGCCGCGAGCAGCCGGCGAGGGCCCGTACCCGGCACCCGGCATCACGCGGCCTCTGTCCGATCCGCCGCCATCCCCGCCGCATCCAACTGGGCCGTCCCCACAATCAGATCGGCCCCACCGAACTCGGAATCATCCAGCTCGGTCCCGTCGTCCACGGCGAACAGCAGCTTCTCCTCACCCTGCCGATACGCCGTACCAACAGCCGGACTGGCCGCATGCACAGCCAACAGAGCGACCAGGTAAGGCAGCTCCGCATCCCGCTTACGCGCCTCCGCCAACAACCCCGACAACCGCCGCGGCGCGTCCGCCGGAAGGTCCAGCAACTCCATGGCCGCCGCCAGCTGCTCCTCGCTGAACCGGCTGTCGTCCGGCGTAGCGATGAGGTCCGGCTCCGGCATCTCGGCGCCCAGATGCTCCCGCTCCACCGGCGGCGTCAGCAATATGTCGACAAGGTCACCCACCCGCACCGACACCGGCGTCCGCAGCCCCGTCCCGCACGTGAAGAACGCCCCCGTGACCCGGCTCGCCTGCTCCAGCGGCAACGGCAGCAGTGGCGCGAGGAGGTGCCCGTACAGGTCTGTCCCCGATGTCGTCATGGGCGTCGCGAACGCCTGCCGGTCCTGTTCCGCGCGGAACAGCGGTCCGGCCTCCAGCAGACGCGACTGCAACTGCGTGTGGCGGCGGATGCAGTCCTTGACGATGTCGACGAGCTCGGCGGCACGCCGCTTGTTCTCCGGGTCCTCGGTCTCGTCGCGGGCCTTGCGGATGTTGGTGAGGATCGCGTTCTCGTGCCGGTAGCGGTCGCCGACGTGGTCCAGAGCCTCGGCGATCATGTCGGGAACGGCGTTGAGCCAGTCCACCGCGCGGACATTGCGCCGGGTGGCCTCCAGGGCGCGGCGCAGGGTCTCCGAGTACTGCACGGTCCGGTAGCGGGCCTGCTCGGCGGCGAGCTGGGCGTCGGCGAGGCGGCCGCGGTTGATCAGCACCTCCAGCTTGACCTCGGCGGCGATCTGGGCGCTGGTGACGTCCGTGTCGAGGGCGCCGACCAGGACGTTGACCGCCTCGTCGGTCGTCCTGAGGTACACCGTGCCGCCGGGGCCCGGCACCTCTTCGATCAGCTTGAAGTCGTAGTCCCGGCGGACGTACGACCCGTCGGGCGCGAAGGTGCCGTACACCGCACGAAAGCCGCGGTCGACGCTGCCGACGTTGATCAGGTTCTCCAGGACCCAGCGGGCCACCCGCTCGTGCTCGGCGACCGGACGCCGCGGGGCCTGGGCGGAGATACGCGGGATCAGCCGGGCGACGATCTGCTCGTGGTCGGCGCCGGTGTCGAAGTCCATGTTGAGCGTGACCAGGTCGATGGCGGCGAGGGCCACCTCGGCCATGCCGTACACCGAGTACTCGCCCGCGAGGTTCGCCTTGCGCATGTCCAGGTCGTGCAGCGGCGCGGTGCAGGCGAGCGCGCGCAGCCGCCGCGCCAGCCCCTCGTCGGCGGCCGGCCCCGGTGCGGGGCGCGGCCCCGCGCTGGGCTGGGGCGGAACGCTGTCCGTCGTCGCAGGCGAAGTCACGGTGCACAGACTAGGTCCTTGGTCTGACAACGACCCAAACGACGCGGGTGGCTCCGCCGGCGGGACCGAGCGACGGCGGTGGCTCTTCAGGTCCCGGCCGGTGGGGGTTGGTCGCGCCCACGCGGCGGAGCCGCACATGTCCCCGACCCGCGCTCCTTACGGGGTGCTGTCCTCGCCCACCCTGCGGCGGTAGACCTCCACCACTCGTTCCAGTGAGTCCATGAGGTATGTCTCCAGCATGCGTTCGGCGCCGCGCTTGTCACCCCGCTCAAGGGACTGCAGGAACTCCCGGTTACGAGCCAGGTACGGCTCGTGCAGGGCGTGTGGGTCGTCGACGACGTGGAACGCGAGGCGGAGTTCGGCGAAGACGCTGCGCATCAGTTCGTCGGTGCGTTCGCTGCCGGCCAGGGCGACCAGTTCCCGGTGGAAGTGGATATTGGCCGTACCCACTGCTTTCCAGTCATTTCCGGCTGCCGCCCGCTGACCTTCCGTGACCGCCGTCGACAGTCCCTCCAGGGCGTACGGCGGTTCACCGAGGCCGCGTACGACGGCGCACTCGACCAGGGTCCGGGTGCGGTAGATGTCCTCGACGTCCTCGACGGTCAGGACCCGGACGAAGACGCCCCGGTTGAGTTCGTGGACCAGCAGGCGTTCGTGGGTGAGCAGCCGGAACGCCTCGCGCAGGGTGTTGCGGGAGACGCCGAGCGCACCGCCGATGCCGTCCTCCGACAGGCGGGTGCCTGGCGGGAAGTAACCGTCGGCGATACGGCTCCTGAGGATGTCGGAGACCCGTTCGGCGGTGCTGGTGCGCCCGAGGAGGGCACGGTCGTCGGCCAGTCCCGTCAGCTGCTCTGCCATGCCCGGAATTCAACCGCAGACACAGGAACGAAACAACACGGGTATTGAAGGATCGTTGAACGATCCTCTACGGTGCTCAACACCCTCACCTTGGCACGGCACCGCACTGCTCAGTCCCGCACCCTCCGTTCCCTCTTCTGCGAGGTGCCCATGAGCACGACCCCTCCACCGCAGGCCCTGACCTCCGACGCACACCCGGGCAAGGGCGAACGAACCGCCGAGGACGGCGCGTTCGGCTGGCTGCGCGCCCTCGGTCCGCGCGGCCGGCGCGCGTTCGCCGGTGCCTTCGGCGGATATGCCCTGGATTCGTACGACTACTTCACCCTGCCGCTGAGCATGGTCGCGCTCGCGGCCTACTTCGGCCTGGACAGCGGCCAGACCGGCCTGTTCACCACCGTGACCCTGGTGGTCTCCGCGGTCGGCGGAGCGGCGGCGGGCGTGGTCGCGGACCGGGTCGGCCGGGTCCGCGCCCTGATGATCACGGTCATCACCTACGCGGTCTTCACGGTGGCCTGCGGCTTCGCGCCCAACTACGAGACGCTGCTGGTGTTCCGCGCCCTCCAGGGCCTCGGCTTCGGCGGCGAGTGGGCGGTCGGCGCGATCCTGGTCGCCGAGTACGCGAGCGCCCGGCACCGCGGCCGCACGCTCGGCGCGGTCCAGAGCTCCTGGGCCGTCGGCTGGGCACTCGCCGTGATCGTCTACACGCTGGTCTTCTCGTTCGTCGGCGACGACCTGGCCTGGCGGGTCATGTTCTGGACCGGCGCGCTGCCCGCGCTGCTCGTGGTGTGGCTTCGCCGCCAGGTGCACGACGCTCCGCAGGCGGTCGCGGTACGTGAACGGAGCCCGCGGCGCGGCTCGTTCGCCGCGATCTTCCGCCCGGGTACGGCCGAGGCGCCGGGTCTGCTGCGCACCACGGTCTTCGCGGGCCTGCTGTCCACGGGTGTCCAGGGCGGCTACTACACGCTGGCGACCTGGGTCCCGACGTATCTGAAGACCGAGCGCGGTCTGTCGGTCGTCGGCACCGGCGGCTATCTGACCTTCCTGATCTCAGGGGCCTTCCTCGGCTATCTGACCGGCGGTTACCTCACCGACCGGCTGGGCCGGCGCCGCAACATCTGGCTGTTCGCGCTGCTGTCGGCGGTCTGTGTGCTGGCGTACGCGAACATCCCGGACGGCGCCAACACGCTGCTCCTGGTGCTCGGTTTCCCGCTCGGCTTCTGCATGTCGGCGATCTTCAGCGGCTTCGGTTCGTATCTGAGCGAGCTGTACCCGACGGCGCTGCGCGGCACCGGGCAGGGCTTCACCTACAACGCGGGCCGCGCGGTGGGCGCGGTCTTCCCCACCCTGGTGGGGTTCCTGGCCGACAGTTGGGGCGTGGGCGGCGCGCTGGTCTTCGGCGCGGCCGGGTACGGGCTCGCCGCCCTGGCCCTGTTCGGACTGCCGGAGACCCGCGGGAAGGAACTGGCGTGAACCGTACCGAAGACCACCTGCTTCCCGTCACCACGGAAGACCACTCTCACGCCGTCACCGCCGAAGACCAGTCTCACGCCGTCACCGCCGAAGACCGCCCTCGCACTCTCGTCGCGGAAGACCGTCCTGTCACCCTCGTCGACGAGCATGCGCACGCGTGGAGCCCGAAAACCGCCCGGGCCCGCTTCCGGGAGGGCCTCACCGGCGCCACCGCCGGGGTCGCGGCCGGTCACACCCAGGCCAACCTGATCTCGGTGCCCGCCGACTGGGCGTACGACACGCTGCTGTTCTGCCAGCGCAACCCCAAACCCTGCCCGGTGCTCGACGTCACCGACGCCGGCGCCACGGCCACCGTGCTCGCGGACGGCGCGGACCTGCGTACCGATCTGCCGCGCTACCGGGTGTGGCGGGACGGGGAGTTGGTGGACGAGCCGACGGACGCGACAGCGTACTGGCGGGACGATCTGGTGTCGTTCCTGCTCGGGTGCAGCTTCACGTTCGAGTGGGCGCTGGCCGAGGCAGGTGTGCCGATCCGGCATGTCGAGCAGGGCCGGAACGTACCGATGTACGTGACCAGCCGCCCGTGCCGTCCGGCGGGGCGGCTGAGCGGGCCGATGGTGGTGTCGATGCGCCCGGTTCCGCCGCAGCATCTGTCGGCCGCGATCCAGGAGAGCAGCCGGCTCCCGGCGGTGCACGGCGGCCCCGTGCACTGCGGCGATCCCTCGGCGCTCGGCATCGACGACCTCGGCCGGCCCGACTTCGGCGACCCGGTGGACGCCGGTCCGGACGACATCCCGGTGTTCTGGGCGTGCGGGGTGACCCCGCAGGCGGTGGTGATGGGCTCCCGGCCGCCGTTCGCCATCACGCACGCGCCGGGTCAGATGTTCATCAGCGACGCCCGCGACGAGCAGTACCGCGTCGCCTGACACGAGAGACAGCGGATCCAGTGACCTCGATCGACCTGAACTCCGACTCGGCGAGGGCTTCGGCCCCGGCGGCTCACCGACGACGAGCAACTGCGCTTCGCGACCGGCTTCGGTTACCTCACCGGACTCCCCGCCCCCTATGAGGTGGCGCGCCGTGCCACCCCGCGCACGGCGGTGCCCGCGGGCGCGGTGGCGCCGGCCGGGCCGTACACGGGCGTGTACCCGCGCTCCTCGCCGGGCGACTGGCAGCTGATCGGGACGACGGAGGCGGTGCTGTGGGACCACACGCGCGTACCCGGCCGCGCTGCTGACGCCGGGTACGCGCGTACGGTTCGTGCCGGTGGGGGGCGTATGACCGACCGTGCGCTGGTCGTCGTACGGGCCGGGGCCTGACCACCGTGCAGGACCGCGAACGCCCGGGTAGGCGCATCTCGAGGTACCCCGCTCCGGCGTGCTGGACGCGCCCGCCGCGGCGCTCGTCAACCGGCTGGTCGGCAACTCCCCTGATGCGGCCGTCCTGGAGACGACCCTCAACGGGTGTGCCGTGCGGCCGCGTTCGACGGTGGTGGTCGCGGTCGGTGGTGCGCCCGGTCCGGTCGCGGTGGGCGGGCGCCCGGCCGCGTGGGGCGCGCCCGTGGTGGTTCCGGCCGGGGAACTGCTGTAAGCCGGCCCCGCCGGCGGCCGCCACGGTGCTGCCGCTGGGCACTCCGGCGGGCCCGCACGCACGCGTGGACGTCGTACCGCAGGCGTCCCCGCCCACGGAGCTCGTGCTGCGGGTGACGCTCGGCCCGCGCGCCGGCTGGTTCACGCCCGCGGCCGTCCGGGCGTTCACCTCGTGCGCGTACCGCGTGTCGTCGGCGGGCAACCGCATCGGACCGCGCACGGAAGGGGCCGCCCTGGAGCGGGCCCGTCCCGGTGAACTCGCCGGCGAGGGCATGGTCCTCGGCGCCGTCCAGGTGCCGCCGGACGGGCGTCCGGTGGTGTGCCTGGCCGACGGTCCGACCACCGGCGGCTATCCGGTGATCGCGGTGGTCCGCGCCGCCGACCTCCCGGCGGCGGCCCAGGCGGTCCCGGGCATCCCGGTCCGCTTCGTGGCCGTACGCCGTCTCTGAGCCGCCGTGGCGGCCTCATTCGGCGCCGTCGTCCGCGCGCCTCACCCGGCCCCGTCGTCCCGCGCGTGGCGTCATCGTCCTCACGCGGCGTCGGCGGGCCGCTCCGGCGGCTGGAGGGCGGCGAGCGCGGCGGAGACCGCGGCGGACGCGCTCAGGTCCAGGCGTGCGCTGGTGCCCTTCCGGCGGTGCCGCATCTCGTCGATGGCCAGCCGCAGCAGCTGAGGCAGCAGGTCGCGGCAACGCCTGATCACCCAGGCGGTGCCGGCCGTGGCCAGCCAGAACAGGCTCGCCTTCTTGGTCGGCGGCGCGAACTCGGGCTCTGGGGACGGCGCCGTTCCTGTCGCCTTGCCCATCGGGGCGAGCAGGGCGTGGAAGCGGACGGCGAGCTGCCGGTGCCCGCGCTCGCACGGGTGCAGCCGGTCCGCGCTCCACATCGCGCGGTCGGTGAGCCAGGCGCCCTCCGCCGCGTGCAGATGGACGGCCCCGTACCGCTCGGACAGCGCGTGCACCACCATGTTGACCGCACGCTGCCGGCGGGCCAGCGGGCGGGCCAGGGCACCCGGGAGTCCGAGCATCGAGCCTGGGTCGGGCAGACATGCCGTGAGCAGGGTCGCGCCCGAGGCGGTGAAGGCCGCGTAGACCTGGTCGAGCCGGGCGGCCACCGCGTGGATGTCGAAGGTGCAGCGCAGGGTGTCGTTGACGCCGATGACGACGGCGACGATGTCGGGGCGCAGGTCCAGGGCGGCCGGGGTCTGTCGTTCCAGCACGTCCCGCGTCTGCGCCCCGCTGACCGCGAGGTTGGTGAAGTCCACGTCCTTCGCGGCGAGTCCGCCGGCCAGCAGCGCGGCCCAGCCGCGCCACCCGTCACCGGCGGGGTCGCCCACGCCCTCGGTCAGCGAGTCCCCCAGTGCCACGAAACGAACCGCTCTCATGCCACGCCCTCCGGCACGACACGACGGATCGGTTCCGTCGTTCCGTTCTCGTCATGACGGCGCAGCACCGGCGCGTCGTGCGCGGCGAGGAAGGCCTCCACGGCCGTTCCCCAGCCGAAGCACTCCGCACGCGCGCGTGCCGCTTCCCGGCGCTCGGGACCGGGCCGCTCCAGGAGCATCTCCACGGCGTCGGCGAAGGCCTCGCCGCGGTCGGCGGCGGTGGCCCCCGCGGACCCGATCACCTCGGGCAGCGCGGAGGAGGCGCTGGCCACCACGGGCGTCCCGCAGGCCATGGCCTCCAGGGCGGCGAGCCCAAAGGTCTCGGCGGGCCCGGGCGCCATGCACACGTCGGCGGACGCCTGCAGCGCGCCCAGGGTGTTCCGGTCGGAGACGTGCCCCAGGAAGGTCACCGGCAGCCTGCGCTCCCGCGCCCGCTGCTCCAGACGCTCCCGCAGCGGCCCGTCGCCGGCGACGACCAGGATCACCCGGCGGCCGCGCCGGACCAGCGCCTCCACGGCGTCGAGGGCGGTGCCGGGCCGCTTCTCCACCGACAGCCGCGAGCACATGACGAGCAGTGCCTCGTCCTCGCTCGCGTACAGCGCCCGCAGGTCGAGGTCGCGCAGTGAGGGGTGGCGGCCCACCAGGTCCACGCCCAGGGGGGCGCGTACGACGTTGCGCGCGCCGATGCGGATGAACTCGCGCTCGGCGAACTCGGTGGTGCACACCACCCGCGCGTACGTGTGCGCCGTGCGGATGTTGAGGGCGTCGGCGGTGCGCCGGGACATGTTCTCGGACATGCCCCAGGTGCGCAGGACACCGTCCGCGGTCTCGTGGGAGACCATCACGGCGGGGATCCGGGCGCGCCGGGCCCAGCGGCCGGTCCAGCGCAGGGTGGTGCGGTCGGACACCTCAAGGCGGTCCGGGGCGAGGTGCTCCAGCAGGGTCTGCACGCGTGTCTTGTCGACGAGGACGCGGTAGCCGCCGGTGCCGGGAAGCACCGGGCCGGGCAGTGTGATGACCCGGCCCTGCTCCTCGACCCGGTCCGAGTAGCGCTCGCCGGGCACGATCAGGACCGATTCGTGGCCGGCGGCCACGAAGCCCTTGCCGAGTTCGCGCAGGGCGGTGCGCAGGCCGCCGGAGGACGGCGCGACGAAGTTGGCGAGCCGCACGATGCGCAGGGATTCACCGCTCATGCCGCCACCACCGGCCGGCGTGCCGCGAGCACGTCCTCGTAGTGCTGGATCAGCTGGTCGCCGACCGCGGCCCAGGTGCGGCCCTCGACGGTCTCGCGCGCGGCGGCGCCGAAGCCGGCCCGCATCGCGGGGTCGGCCACCAGGGAGGCCACGGCCTCACGGACGGCGCCCGCGTCGCGCGGGGGGACCAGGAACCCGGTGCGGCCGTGGTCGACCAGGTCGATCGGGCCGCCGGCGGCGGGCGCGACGACCGGGACGCCGCTGGCCATGGCCTCCTGGACGGTCTGGCAGAACGTCTCGAAGGGGCCGGTGTGCGCGAAGACGTCGAACGAGGCGAAGATCCGGGCGAGGTCGGCGCCGGTGCGGCGGCCGAGGAAGACCGCGCCGGGCAGCGCCTCGGTGAGGTGGGCCTGGCTGGGCCCGTCGCCCACGATCACGACCTTGACACCTTCCAGGCCGCAGACCCCGGCGAGGAGTTCGATCTGCTTCTCGGGGGCGAGACGGCCGACGTAGCCGACGATGACCTCGCCGTTCGGGGCGAGTTCGCGACGCAGTGCCTCGTCGCGGAACTCGGGGCGGAAGCGGACGGTGTCCACGCCACGCTGCCACAGCTGGACCCGGGGAACCCCGTGCGACTCCAGGTCGCTGATCGATGCGGTGGAGGGGGCGAGGGTGCGGTCGGCGGCGCCATGGACGGACCGTATCCGCCGCCAGGCGGCCGCCTCGCCGGCGCCCACGTAGGTACGGGCATATCCGGCCAGATCGGTCTGGTAGACGGCGACGGCCGGGATGCCGAGCCGGGCGGCGGCCGCCATGCCGCGGACGCCGAGGATGAAGGGGCTGGCCAGGTGCACCACGTCGGTGCGGTGCTCGATCAGCGCGGCGGCGAGCTTGCGGCTGGGGAGAGCGACGCGGACCTGGGGGTAGCCCGGGAGCGGGAGGGACGGGACGTGGACGACAGGGCACGGCGCGGCAGCCGCGGCGAGCCTGTTTCCGGGGGCGGGAGCCGGGGCGACGACAAGGGGAACGTGACCGCGATCGACGAGGTGTCGGGCGGTCTGGAGCGCGCAGTGGGCCACGCCGTTCACGTCGGGGGGAAAGGATTCGGTCACGATGACGACACGCATACCGGTGTTGTCGCCGTGCTGGACGTGGCCTCGTCAAAGTGGATCTTTCCGATTGTTAAACGTCCCGTGAGCGTTGCCCTGCACACCCGAATGGTCCAGCCGGTGTCCACATCCGGCTATCCCGTCGGTCACCGGTTGTTCACTCAACGGGCAGATTTCCGCGAAGGGAACGTATGTGGGATCCCCCATGGTTCCCACGTTGAAGCCGTGGTCCTCCGTGGCGATTTCTCACACGGCGGGTGTGTCCGGTCCGATACGGCTGCGGACGGCTGTCTGGACCTCGTCCTCCTCGGCGGGGTCGGCGGCGAGCCGGCGGAGCTGTTCGACGACCCGGGCGTCGCCGGTCTCGGCGTGCCGGGCGGCGATCTCGCGGGTGGTCTCCTCGCAGTCCCACAGGCATTCGACGGCGAAGCCGGTGGCGAAGGAGGGATCGGTGGCGGCCAGGGCGCGGGCGGCGCGGCCGCGGAGATGGGACGAGGCGGTCTCGCGGTAGACGTGGCGCAGGACGGGCGCGGCGCAGGCGATGCCGAGGCGTCCGGTGCCGTCCACGAGGGTCCACAGCGTCGGCGCGTCGGGGCCTTCGCCGCGTACGGCTTCCCGCAGGGCCGCGAGGACCGGTTCGCTGTCCTGGGCGCCACCCCGGCAGGCGAGCATCCGTCCGGCGGCGGCGCCGAGGGCGTCGGGACGGCGGGCCCAGCCGCGGGCGCGGTCGACGGCGGCGATACTGCGCATGCGTTCGAAGGCGTCGACGGCGGCCTCCACGACGGCGGTGGTGCCGTCGATCACCGCGGCCTCGACGAGGTTCAGGGCGTCGGGGTCGTTGCTGTCGGCGAGGTAGCGCAACGCGGTGCAGCGGGCTCCGTCGGTGCCGTCCTTGGCCGCCTGGAGGATCTCCGGCCGGTCCTCGGGCCCGGCCACGGCGACCAGACAGCGGGCGGCCGGCACATGGAGGGCCGCGCCCCGCTCGACGCCCTGCTGGGCCCACTCGAAGACCGCACGCACGCTCCACCCCGGACGGGGCCCGGTAGGCCGCATCTGGCGCTGCCAGCGGTCGAAACAGCCGGTTTCCTGCGCGGCGCGCACGCGTGTGGCGATCGCCGAGCGGGGATCGTCGGCCCACAGCCGCCAGGGCCGCGGCTCGAAGGCGTCCCGTACGGCGGTGGCCAGCTCGGCCTCGCCCTCGGCGTCCGTGGTGAAGCGCGCGAGCACCGGGGCGGCGAGGGCGCACAGGGCCGCGTCGTCGTCGCGCAGCGCCAGCTCGTCCAGGGCCCAGGCCCAGTTGGTGCCGGTGGCGGCGTACCTGCGCAGCAGTTCGAGCGCGTCCCGCCTGCCGTAGGAGGCGAGGTGCCCGAGCACGGCCAGTGCCAGGCCGGTGCGGGACTCCTCGGTGTCGAGGACGTCGTCGGGGTCGAAGAGATGCGCCTCGATGGCGTCCAGGTCGCCGTTCAGGTCGAGATAGAGGCGGGCGTAGTAGAGGGAGCGGTTCTCCACCTGCCAGTCGTGGCGGGGGTCGCGGAGCACGCAGTGGTTCAGTGCCGCGAGCGCTTCGGCGCGCGGGGCGGTGAGCGCGTGCAGCGTGCCGTCGCCACGGCCCCGCTGGAGCAGGCCGAGCAGCGTACCGCTGGGCGCTATGACCGGATCGAACATGGGAAACAGCCTCACATCAAGCGTCGACGCAACCGGAGAACACGCACTACCTGGCCGCGTGACACAACGTCGGAGCGCCCGCCGTCTCTTGCTTGCTGTAGCCCATTTCTCTCTGCCTCTCGTCAGTGGCCCATGCGGACCGCATCATGGCCCGCGCGGTGCGGCAACGCCTGCCCAGCCATCGCGTCCGTGAATCACGACGTCATGATGACTCGGCTCTTCTACCTGCCGCGACCGAAATTTCGGCGGCCCTGTACCGCCTCCCCCGTTTTGTGTGTTTTCGCTGGTCAGAACAGATGGTTCAGGAGGTGCCGAACAATTCAAGAAGTTCTGTCTTGCCGAACATCCGCGCGGTGTCGACGGCCGACGGAGTGCCTGCCGCAGGGTCCGCGCCGGCCTCCACAAGTGCCTTGACCACTTCGGTCTCGCCCTTGAAGACCGCTCCGGCGAGCGGGGTCTGGCCTCTGTCGTTGACCCGGTCCGCCTCGGCGCCCCGGGCGAGGAGTTCGCGCACCGCCTCGGCGTGCCCGTGGTAGGCGGCGAGCATCACGAGGGAGTCACCGCGGTCGTTGGTGAGGTTGGCCGGAACGCCCGCGTCGAGGTACGCCACGAGCGCCTCGGTCCGTCCCTGCCGGGCCAGATCGAAGATCTTGGTCGCCAGCTCCACGACCTCGGGGTCGGGGGCTTCGCTCATCGAACGGACCGCCTCTCCTGTGTGCTGCGGACTTCCGTGGACGGAGGGAGCGTACGGCAACGGGTGGGCCGCGCGGCCGTACGAGTGAATCGTCAGCGTACTGGCTTCAGGGCGCACATGACCGGATCTGCCCGAGGTAAAGATCACCGCGGTCCCGCCGAAGGATCACCGAGGTGGCACCGGACACCGTCCGACCTGGTCGGATCGGATCGGGGCCAATCCGCCAACTGGGTGAAATCAGCTGCAATTCACTCATTTGCACCTTTTATCGTATGGATACCTACTGTGATGCTGGAAGAACTCATGGTGACTGTCCCCCTTCGACACCAGGAGATCTCAAATGATCCTCTCCATGTCAGGCGTCGTCCTGCTCGGCATCATCGTCTTCCTCTTCTTCCGCAAGGACGGGCTGAAGGCGTCGCACGCCACGATCTCGGCGCTCTTCGGCTTCTACCTGGCCAGCACGGCCATCGCACCGAGCATCAAGGCCGGCGGCGAGAGCCTGGCGAGCCTCCTCGGCGGCATCAAGTTCTGACGCCCCTCCCGTCCCTACGCACCGACAGGAGACAGCAGTGGCCCGGCGCCCTCTCCCCCGCATTCTGAGCAACGGCACCGCGCAACTCGCCCGGAGCCGGGAGCTGGCCCGGACGGCTGCCGACAGCGCCACCGACGTCCTGCATCCGCTCATCACCGTCACGCGCGGACTGCACCGGCTGGCCTCGACCGGGCTGCGCAGGTGGGCGGAGACACCCAAGGACAAGCGCGGGCCGCTGCTGTTCCTGGTGGCCTCGGTCGTCCTGGTGGTGGCCCTGGTGCCGTACGGACCCCTGCTCGCCGTCATCACCCTGATGGCGGCGAGTGCCTGGCACGGCCGCGACGGCACCCCGTCCACGCCGGAGGGCCCCGACGAGTCCCAGACCCAGCGGCTCCAGTCCCTGTACGAGGCCCTGGTGCCGTACTTCTCGGCCGCCGAGGACCCGGCGCCGCTGTACGCGCACGGCGGGGAGTGGGAGAAAGCCTTCCTCTCCCACGAGTTCGACGACGCCGGCCGCGTCAGCCAGCTCCTGATCCGCTACCCCGCGTACTTCCCGGACGGCGAGCCCCAGGCCCGCGCACGGATCGAGTACCTGCTCACCGCGAAGTCCGGGCGCGGCCGCGAGTACCACTTCGCGTGGGACGAGGAGGGCAACCGGCTCACGGCGACCGTCCTCGCCCCGCTGCCCACCGACATCGCCGCCCAGCGATTCGTCACAGCGCCGGGCGAGACGGTCCTGGGCTTCACCGACCCCACCGAGGTCCAGCGCACGCTCCCGCTCGCGTACGGCGAGGAGCAGCGTGACGTCCCGCCGGTCGTCTGGCGCACCGGCGCCCGCTCCACCGAGCCCCATCTGCTGGTCATGGGCCGCCCCGGCAGCGGCACCTCGACCTTGCTGCGCTCCGTCGCCCTGCAGGCCCTCCAGTACGGCGACGTGCTCATCGTCGAGGGCGGCGGCACCGGCGAGTACGCGTGCCTCTCCGGCCGGGACGGGGTCCTCGCCGTGGAGTGCGGTCTGGCCGGGGCGCTGGCCAGCCTGGAATGGGCCGCCCACGAGACGGAACGGCGGCTCATCGCCCTCAACGGCGCGCGGCAGGCCGGCCATCCGCCGCCGGACGACTGCCGGCGCCCCCTGTGGCTCCTGCTGGACCGCCCCGGCTCCTTCGTCCACCTGGCCTCGGCGAACGGCCACCAGGACCCGCAGAACCTCCTCCAGACCCCCCTCCGGCACGGCCGCGCGGCGAACGTCACCGTGGTGATCGCCGAGCACCTCGACAGCGCGGACGCGTTGAGCGAGGCGGTACGACAGCACACGCGCGCGCGTGTCGTACTGGGGCCTGCGCTGCCGGACGAGCTGGAGGCGGCGCTCGGGGCCCCGCCGCACACCACGCCCTTGGCCCACATGCCGCCGGGTCGGGGGTATGCGCGACTGGGCCATGGCCCGGTGCTGCGACTTCAGGTGCCGGCCACACCGGATCCGTACGACGACGCGACGAGCGATGCGGACCGGCAGGCGGTACTGGACCTGCTGCCGCCGCGAAACGAGCCGGCGGAGCAGCCGGTACCCATGGAAGCGGCGGTCGCCGAGGGCTGAGGCTGCGCGACCGGCCCCCACCACCCGCAGCCGAACCGCCAGGCCACGAAAGAACCGCTACGCCACAAAGGTCCTCGGCGCCTCGCCTCCGCCAGACGCCCCCGACTCCACCAGCCGCGCCGCCGCCGCCAGTCGCGTCGCCGCCTCCTCAGCCACCGCTCCCCCCACGGTGAACGGAAGGCGCACATAGCCCTCGAATGCTCCGTCGACCCCGAACCGCGGACCGGACGGGACGCGCACCCCCACCCGCTCCCCCGCCTCCGCCAGACGGGAACCGGACAGCCCTCCTGCCCGGACCCACAGCGTGAGGCCGCCGCGCGGCACCTCGAACTCCCAGTCCGGCAGCTCCCGCCGTACCGCCGTCAGCAGGTCGTCCCGGTTCTGGCGGGCCTGGGCGCGGCGCAGCTCGACCGCCTGCTCCCAGCCCCCCGTGCCGAACAGCCAGTTCACCGCCAGCTGCTCGAGCACCGGCGTCCCCAGGTCGGCGTAGGCACGCGCGGCGACCAGGCTGCGGATGACGTCGGGAGCCGCTCGCACCCACCCGATGCGCATGCCCGCCCAGAAGGCCTTGCTGGCGGAGCCGACGGTGACGACGGTCGAGCCCGCCGGGTCGAAGCCGCAGACCGGGCGGGGCATCTCCACCCCGTCGTCCAGCCACAGCTCACTCATCGTCTCGTCGGCGACCAGTACCGTGCCCGCCGAGCGGGCCGCGTCGACCAGCCGGCGGCGCTGGTCCTCGTCGGCGAGCGCCCCGGTGGGGTTGTGGAAGTCGGCGACGACATACGCGATCCGGGGCGCCGCCTCCCGCAGGACCTGGCGCCAGCGGTCCATGTCCCAGCCCGTGAGTCCCTCCGCCATCGCCACGGGGACGAGCCGGGCCCCCGCCTCCCGCATCAGCTGGAGGATGTTGGCGTACGAGGGTGACTCGACGGCGATGCGCTCGCCGTGCCCGCCGAAGAGATGGCAGATCGCGTCGATCGCGCCCATCGCACCGGTGGTGACCATGATTTGCTCGGGCATCGTGGGGATCCCGCGCGCGGTGTACCGCTCCGCGATCATCGCGCGGAGGACCGGTAGACCGGCCGGGTAGTCGCCGTGGGTGTGGGCGTACGGCGGGAGTGCCTCCAGGGCGCCCTGGACCGCGCGGGTCAGCCACGGTTCGGGCGCGGGCAGGGCGGCGCAGCCGAGGTCGATCAGCGAGCCGAGGGCCTCCGGAGGAAGTGGTTCGAGGCCGCGGGCGGGCAGCGGGTTGCCCGCCGGGACGGCCGTCCAGCTGCCGGCGCCCCGCCGGGACTCCAGGAATCCCTCCGCGCGCAGCGCCTCGTACGCCGCCGCCACGGTCGTACGGCTGACGGACAGGGCGAGGGCCAGTTCGCGTTCGGCGGGCAGCCGGGCGGCGACCGGGACGCGCCCTTCGAGGACCAGCAGCCGGATCCCGTCGGCGAGCGCACGGTAGGCGGGCGGGCGCCGGGTGCCGGGGCCGGCCGGGCGGTCCTGCTGCGACTTGAGCAGCCGGGCGAGCTGTGCGGCACCGACCGCCGAGGTCCACTGCGCCATGAGAATCAGTCCACCTTCCCCGAATTGGCCATGGATGGCTTTTCCTCCCAAGCCACAGAGTGACACGAACCAGTCCACCATGACCACCAGGGGGTACCTCTTGTCCACGCGAGGCCAGCTCGGGCGGCGGCTGATCCAGCTCTATGCGGGGCTCACGCTGTACGGCGTGAGTTCCGCGCTTCTCGTCGAGGCCGGCCTCGGCCTGGAGCCCTGGGGCGTGCTCCACCAGGGTCTCGCGCGCTCACCGGGCTGAGCATCGGCACGGTGTCGATCGTCGTGGGCGCGGCCGTGCTGCTCCTGTGGATCCCGCTGCGCCAGCGCCCCGGCCTCGGCACGGTCTCCAACGTGTTCGTCATCGGCCTCGCCATGAACGCCACGCTCGCCGTCGTCCCCGCCGTACACGCGTTCGCCGTGCGGATTCCGCTGATGGCGGCGGGGATCGTACTGAACGGAGTGGCGACCGGGCTGTACATCGCGGCGAGTTTCGGGCCGGGTCCCCGGGACGGTCTGATGACGGGGCTGCACCGGCGTACCGGACGTTCGATCCGGCTGATCCGGACGGCGATCGAGGTCGCGGTGGTCGTCACCGGGTTCGCGCTCGGCGGGACCATCGGCGTCGGGACCCTGCTCTACGCCGTGTGCATCGGGCCACTCGCCCAGCTGTTCCTCAAGGTGTTCGCCGTTCCGGTGGCATCCGGTGGCAGCACGGTCGTTGCCAAAGGGTCATCGGAACAGGCCATACTTCCCACGTGAGCACGCTGATACGCCACCCTTACCTGGACCACCCCGGCCCCATCGCCTTCGCCCACCGTGGCGGGGCGGCGGATGGCCTGGAGAACACCGTGGCGCAGTTCCGGCGCGCGGTCGAGCTCGGCTACCGGTACATCGAGACCGATGTGCACGCCACGGCGGACGGCAGGCTCGTCGCCTTCCACGACGACACCCTGGACCGGGTCACCGACGGGGCGGGCCGGATCGGCGACCTGCCGTGGGAGGACGTACGGCAGGCGCGCGTGGCGGGCCGCGAGCCGCTCCCCCTCCTCGAGGAACTGCTCGAGGACTTCCCGGACGTCCGCTGGAACGTGGACGCCAAGGCGGAGCCGGCACTGCGGCCCCTGCTGGACCTGATCGACAGGACGAACTCCTACGACCGCGTGTGCGTCGGCTCGTTCTCGGAGGCGCGGGTGCTGCGCGCCCAGCGCATCGCCGGGCCGCGGCTGGCCACCTCGTTCGGCACCCGCGGTGTCGTCGGGCTGCGGCTGCGCTCCTGGGGGCTGCCCGCCTCGGTGCGCCGGTCGGCGGTCGCCGCGCAGGTGCCCGAGTCGCAGTCGGGCGTCCCGGTCGTGGACCGGCGCTTCGTACGCGCCGCCCACGTGCTCGGGCTGCAGGTCCACGTGTGGACCATCAACGAACCCGAGCGGATGCACCGGCTCCTGGACCTGGGAGTCGATGGCATCATGACCGATCACATCGACACGTTGCGTGAGGTCATGCGGGACCGCGGCGTCTGGTTCTGAGACGCGCGCGGCACCGCTCGGGGAAAGGCGAGGGCACGGGTGGGCACCGAGACCGTGCGGGCGGGGGCCGCGGACGAGGTCACCGAGCTGCGGCGCGAACAGCGCGGCTGGTACTTCTACGACTGGGCGTGCTCGGTCTACTCCACGAGCGTCCTCACCGTGTTCCTCGGGCCGTACCTCACGTCGGTCGCCGACAACGCGGCCGACGCGGGCGGCTATGTGCACCCGCTCGGCATCCCGGTCCGGGCGGGCTCCTTCTTCGCCTACTCGGTGTCCCTGTCGGTGATCGTGGCGGTCGTGCTGATGCCGCTGGTTGCCAGCGCGGCGGACCGCACCGGCCGCAAGAAGCAGCTGCTCGGCGCCGCGGCATACACGGGGGCCGTGGCGACCACGGCCATGTTCTTCCTCGACGGCGACCGCTATCTGCTCGGCGGGGCGCTGCTGATCGTCGCGAACGCCGCCCAGTCGGTCGCCCTGATGCTCTACAACTCCTATCTCCCGCAGATCGCCCCGCCCGAGGATCGCGACACGATCTCCTCCCGGGGCTGGGCCTTCGGCTACGCGGCCGGTTCCCTGGTGCTGGTCGCCAACCTGGTCCTGTACTCCGCGCACGACTCCTTCGGCCTGTCGGAGACGGCGGCGGTCCGCATCTGTCTGGCCGCGGCGGGTCTGTGGTGGGGCGCCTTCACCCTGGTACCGCTACGACGGCTGCGCGACCGGGGTGGCAGGGCTGCCGAGGCGACGGCGCCCGGGCTGCGTCAACTCGCGACGACCGTCCGGGACATGCGCCGTCATCCGTTGACGCTGTCCTTCCTGCTGGCGTACCTCGTCTACAACGACGGCATCCAGACCGTGATCTCCCAGGCGTCGGTCTACGGTTCCGAGGAACTCGGGCTCGGTCAGTCGACGCTCATCGGGGCAGTCCTGCTGGTCCAGGTGCTGGCGGTGGCCGGCGCCCTGGCCATGGGACGGCTGGCGCGGACGTACGGGGCGAAGCGCACGATCCTCGGGTCGCTGGTGGCCTGGACGGTGACGCTGGCGGCGGGGTACTTCCTCCCGGCCGAGGCGCCGGTGTGGTTCTTCGTCCTCGCGGCCGGCATCGGTCTGGTCCTCGGCGGCAGCCAGGCGCTGTCCCGCTCCCTGTTCTCGCATCTCGTACCGCCCGGCAAAGAAGCCGAGTACTTCGCGGCGTACGAGATGAGCGATCGGGGGATGAGCTGGCTGGGACCTCTGTTGTTCGGGATCACCTTCCAGCTGACCGGAAGCTACCGCTCGGCGATCATCTCGCTGGTGGCCTTCTTCGTCATCGGGTTCGCGTTGCTGGCGCGGGTTCCGGTGCGGCGGGCGATCGGCGAGGCCGGCAACGCGGTTCCGCAGAAGATCTAGCGGCGGATTTAGCGTTCAACGCCGAAGGGCGGTAGTGTACGCGTTTGGCCTGCCAGGCGTACCGTTACTGCGCGTCAAAGATGCCGAAACGCTGGGTGACATCTGCCAGCAGATGTGACAAACCGGGCGCCGGTGGGTACAACAAGGGGCGGCTACGACGGCGACGCATGACCCTGAACGGGAATCTTTACCGCCGACCGGACGTTGACCGGATGACGACGACAGCGACACCTGTCCTGTGGGCGACAAGCCCGGGAGGCACGATTCATGAGTGAGCGAGCTCTTCGCGGTACGCGCCTCGTAGTGACCAGCTACGAGACGGACCGCGGTATCGACCTGGCCCCGCGCCAGGCCGTGGAGTACGCATGCGAGAAGGGGCACCGCTTCGAGATGCCCTTCTCGGTCGAGGCGGAGATCCCGCCGGAGTGGGAGTGCAAGGTCTGCGGGGCCCAGGCACTCCTCGTGGACGGCGACGGCCCTGAAGAGAAGAAGGCCAAGCCCGCGCGTACCCACTGGGACATGCTGATGGAGCGACGCACCCGTGAGGAACTCGAAGAGGTCCTTGAGGAGCGTCTGGCGGTGCTGCGCTCCGGCGCGATGAACATCGCGATTCATCCCAGGGACAGCCGTAAGTCTGCATAGTTCCGTGTAACGGGATGCCGACATAACCAACCGAGGGCGCCGTACGTTCAGTGAACGTACGGCGCCCTCGCTTGTCCGTGGCTGCGTTTGGGCGACCGGCGCCCTGGGGGCCGCCGTCAGCGTGTCAGCGGCGGCCGCTCCCCCGTCGGCTCGTCCCCCGGCTCAGGGCCGTCGTTCCGGATCACCTCGCCCTGGACCACCTTTCCGTCCGGGCGGTGCATACGGACCTGTTGGAAGGCCTTGCCCAGGGTGCCGGGGGCGGATGCGCGGAAGGTGCGGTCGAGGGTGCGTGCCGTGAGGCGGGAGACCGCCTTCTGGACCGGCGGCAGCAGGAGCAGCAGGCCGAGGGCGTCGGAGACCAGGCCGGGGATCATGAGGAGCAGGCCGCCCAGCATCATCAGGCCGTTGCCACCGCCGCGCTCCGGTGAGCCACCGCGCTGGATCGCCTCGCTGAGGCTCTGGAAGGCACGGCGCCCGGCCCGCTTGATCACCACGGCCCCGACGACGAAGCCGGCCACCAGCAGCAGGAACACGGTCATGCCGCCCGCCATGCCGGCGACCACCGTCAGCAGCCAGATCTCCAGCACCAGCCATGCGGCGACGCCCAGCGGCAGATATCTGCCGAGCCGGGAGCGCCGGGGCCGGGTGGTCTGCGGAGGGGTCTGCGCACCAGTCGTCATGCTCCCAGTGTGCCTGGGCCCGGCTCAGTGCGGAGTAAGGGGATGATCAACCGGATCTGCCCCTCAGGACGACTTGTCCTTGCCGGTCATCCTGCCCACCCGGTCGGTGACGCCCCACGAGGTGACCCGCCACAGCGCCTCCACCAGGATGTCGCGGCTCATCTTGGAGTCGCCGAACTCGCGCTCGACGAAGGTGATGGGCACCTCGACCACATGGAAGCCGGACTTGATGGCACGGCGGGCCAGGTCGACCTGGAAGCAGTAGCCCTGCGAGGCGACCTCGTCGAGGCCGAGGCCCTCCAGGGTCTCGCGGCGGAAGGCGCGGTAGCCGCCGGTGATGTCGCGCAGCGGGAGATCGAGGGCGAGGCGGGAGTACAGGGATCCGCCGCGGGAGATGTACTCGCGGGACTTGGGCCAGTTCACCACCCTCCCGCCGGGCACCCAGCGGGAGCCGAGCACCAGGTCGGCGCCCTTCAGCGCGGTCAGCAGACGGGGCAGTTCCTCCGGCTGGTGGGAGCCGTCGGCGTCCATCTCGACGAGCACGCCATAGCCGTTGTCCATGCCCCACCGGAAACCGGCGAGGTAGGCGGCGCCCAGGCCCTCCTTGCCCTTGCGGTGCAGCACCTGGACGTGGTCGTCCCCGGCGGCCAGTTCGTCGGCGAGCTTGCCGGTGCCGTCGGGGCTGTTGTCGTCCGCCACCAGAACGTGCGCCTCGGGGACGGCCTTGCGCACCCGGCCGACGATGGGCTTGATGTTCTCCGCCTCGTTGTACGTGGGAATGATCACCAAGGCCTTGCCGAGGGGGCCGAACCGCCTCTCCTGGGCCTGTGCCGCGAGGGTCCCGTCGCCGTCGTTCACTGCTGCCCCTTCATGTCGTACGCAGGGGTCCACCATAGTGGCCGCGGCCTGCACTGACGTGACAGCTCGTTCGTGTGGTGGTGTCGATTCCGCAAGAACGGGGTAAGGATGCCCGCTTCAGCTGCCGTTCATCCGCGATTTTCGTCATCCCGTTCGACTACGGATGGGGGCCCGGCGCCCTTCGGGCCGACCTGGGACCCGCTGGCTGCGGGTCGACCGAAAGCCGTTGTCTACTGAGCGACCGGGCCCCACCCGGGTCACACCTCCCGACCGGCCGGAACGTTCCCCTCGTCGGCGCGGGCGCTGAGCCTGGCTCCCAGTGACGGTGCCCCGGTGCGGCACACCGTCCCTGACCCAGCGGCGCTGCGACGAGTGCGCGAACTGCTCCCCGGTCGGGCGTCCGGTGGTGGACTCGGCCGAACCTACCGGCCCGCTGCCGCTGGCTGTCAACAGCCGTTTGACCTGCATAAACGGCCTCAAATCCCTGGTCAGCGCCGAGGATGCGCAGGTCGCGCGACGGGGCGGCGGCCGTTGATCACGGCCGCGCCACCCCCGGAGATCACTCGCCCGGCCGTACGAATGCGGACGGGTCAGTCGCCCGGTCGTACGAACACGGTCCGGCCGCCCACCACGGTGCGCAAACAGACCGGCAGCTCGCGGCCGGGGGTCAGGTCGGGCAGGCCGGGGGTGCCGGAGCGCGGGTCGGTGGACCAGCGGGCGACCCGGTCGTCCGGCGCCTGCACCACCAGTTCCTCGGTGCGCCAAACGGCGTAATCGGCGGGTGCGCCCGGCACCAGGACGCCCGCGTCGTCCCGGCCGATCGCCCGCCAGCCGCCACGCGTGTGCGCGGTGAACGCGGCCCGTACGGAGACCCGGTGCTCGGGCGTGTGATGGAAGGCGGCGGCGCGGACGGTCCCCCAGGGGTCGAGCGGGGTGACCGGGCTGTCGGAGCCGAAGGCGAGCGGGACCCCGGCCTTGAGGAGGGCCGCGTAGGGGTTGAGGGTGCGGGCCCGCTCGACACCGAGCCGCTGGGCGTACATGCCGTCCGCGCCGCCCCACAGCGCGTCGAAGGCGGGCTGCACGGAGGCGATCAGGCCGAACTCGGCGAAGGCCGCGATGTGCGCGGGCGTGAGCATCTCGGCGTGCTCGACGCGGTGCCGGGCGGCTCGGACGCGGGCCGGGCCGACCTTCTCGGCGGCGGCGCGCACGCCCTCCACGACGGCGCTCACGGCTGCGTCGCCGATGGCGTGGAAGCCCGCCTGGAGGCCGGCCTCGGTGCAGGCGGTGACATGGGCGGCGACGGCGGCCGCGTCCAGGTAGGCGGATCCGGTGGTGTTGTCCGCGTCGGCGTAGGGCTCGTGCAGGCAGGCGGTGTGCGAGCCGAGCGCGCCGTCGGCGAACAGGTCACCGGCGGCGCCGAGCGCGCCCAGCTCCCGCGCCCTGTCAATGCCTTCGTCGGCCGCCTCCGCCCAGTAACCGACGACCCGGGGGCCGGGCACCTCGGCGGCGAGGCGCAGCAGGCCGGTGAAGTCGTCCTCGGAGGAGATCTTCGGCCCGCCGCACTCCTGGACGGTGCCGATGCCGAGGGAGGCTGCGTGCGCGAGGGCGGTGCGCTGGGCCTCGGCACGCTGCGCGGGCGTCACGGCAGCGAGGGCGGCGGCGCGTACGGCGTGGTGGGCGTCGCTGGTGAGCGGGGCGTCCTGCCGGGGCACCGCACCGGGGACCAGGTCCAGCAGGGCCGTGGTGACGACCGCCGAGTGGACGTCGATACGGGAGAGATAGAGCGGGCGTCCGCCGGTGGCCGCGTCCAGCTGGGCGCGGGTCGGCGGGCGGCCCTCGGACCAGCGGGAGGCGTCCCAGCCGTGTCCGAGCAGGACCCGGTCGTCCGGGCGGGCGGCGGCGAAGCCCCGCACCTGGGCGAGGGCCGCGTCCAGGGAGCCGGCCCCGGACAGGTCGAGGCCGGTCAGGGCGAGACCCGTCGAGGTGGTGTGGACGTGGGCGTCCGTGAAGGCGGGGGTGACCAGGGCACCGTCCAGGTCGACCACCTCGTCGACCCCGTCCACGAAAGCGTCGGCGGCGCCCTCGGAACCGACCCAGGCGACCTGACCGCGCTCCACGACCATCGCGGTCGCGAAGGGATCGGCGGGGCTGTGCACCTCCCCGCCACGGAGAAGGACGGTCCTGGGCTCGGTGGCGCGATCACTCATAGGAGACAGTCTCGCCTCTCGCTTCGATCGCTCTCGACCGGGGGCGCCCGGAAGGCGCCTCAAACGGGCGCGGGGCCGTATCCGAATTGCGGCTCCGCCGCGCGGACGCGACCAGCCACGCATCACCCACAGCCGACACACGACCGACAGGCCCGCGGCGCACCCCTCGGCGGCGATCAAATGCGCGGCGGCCGCGCCTCGTACGGCGTGGACAGCACCACCGTCGTCCGCGTGGACACGCCCGCCAGGCTGCGCAGCCTGGCCAGCAGCTCCTCCAGTTCGTGCGGGGTCGCCACCCGCACCTTGAGGATGTAGTTCTCGTCGCCCGCGACGCTGTGGCAGGCCTCGATCTCGGGGACGCCGGCCAGCCGGTCCGCGATGTCGTCGGGCGCGCTGGGATCGAACGGTTTCACCGAGATGAACGCCGTCATGGGCAGCCCGACGGCCTCCGGGTCGACGACCGCGGCGTATCCGCGGATGACGCCACGCTGTTCCAGCCGGCGCACCCGCTGGTGCACGGCCGACGTGGATAGGCCCGTGGCCTTGCCCAGGTCGGTGTAGCTCATCCGCCCGTCCTTGACGAGCAGCTGCACGATTTGACGGTCCAGCTCCTCCATGGCGCAAAAACTACAGTGCGCTTGATCTCCTGGGATACCTCAGCGACGCAGGTCATGGCCGGTTCGTGATGTCACGGAGTGCTGGTTGTGCGCCGCGCGAGGGACAAAAAACCCGCACCGGGCACCTGCGGGCGGCATGTGACGAACGCCACAGCCCGCGAACGGGCTCCGTGATGTTCTCGTGATTACCGCCGAGATCGGACGGGAAGTGCTTGCTGTGGTCGAGGCCGCAGCGCCGTTACGGCCCAGCCCGAGGGGGAGTTACCCATGCAGAGTCTTAAGCGCCCTGGTCGTACCACGTCCAAGCGCCCGCAGTTGGTCGTCGAGCCCGAGCCGGAGGGCGTCGAACCCGACCTCTACGAGGCCGAGGAACTGGACGCCTACGACACCTTCGAGATGTACCGGGTGATCTGCCCGGACTGCGCGCAGCCCATCGCCCTGCTGGCGGACGAGGAGTACCTGCCAGAGCACGCGCTGTGCGCCTCGCCGTGGAACCCGTTCGGCCTGACGGTCTGTGCCGGTACGGGCCGTGCGGCGGCCGAGGCCCCGTCCGCGGACGAGTCGGTCGAGCCGCAGGAGCAGGACACCGCCCTCCTGCTCACCCTCCCGCAGGGTCTGGACTGGCGGACGCAGCCCTTCTCGCACGTCGGCGGCGCGGGCTCGCGCCCGATGCGCGTACCGGCGATGCGCCTCGGCGGCAGTGCCGTCGGCCGTCAGGCTGCCTGAGTCACCGCACCGTCTCCCAGTAGCTGCCCCGCACCATGGCGCGCGGACTGCCGTGGTGCGTGATCAGCGTGTCCGGATCCGCCTGGACAGCGACCTCGCCGAAGTACGCCTGCCGACAGCGGTACGGGACGGTCGTCGGCCATGGCGGGCCTCCCCGAAGGCTGGAGACGGCTGACGGAACGTCAGAAAAACAGGAAGGGGCCGGATCCGGGACCGGACGTCCGCGAACTCACGCGCGATTCGGGTGATCGGTGACCAGGGCGGGCGCCTCCGCGTTGGCCGGGCATGACGACCACCTACTCCGCCCTCGGCCGTCAGCGCCGTATCTTCGTGCCCCCGCCCGCAGAATCGGTTCCGTCTCCGGTGCCGCAGGATCCGCCCATCTACCGCGACCTGATGCGCACCTGGGCCGACCGGGGCCGCACCCTGCCGGGCCGCCATGACCCCGAGTGGGTCAGGCTGGCGGCTCCGACGGTCTCCCGCGGGCAGTTCAGCGACTTTCCGGTCCCGCCACATGACGGGCGATGACCATCCGCTGGATCTGGTTGGTGCCCTCGACGATCTGCAGGACCTTGGCCTCGCGCATGTAGCGCTCGACCGGGAAGTCGGCGGTGTAGCCGTAGCCGCCCAGTATCTGGACGGCGTCCGTGGTCACCTTCATCGCGGTGTCGGTGCAGTGCAGCTTGGCCATGGCGGCCTGCTTGGCGAACGGCCGGCCCGCGTCGCGCAGCCGGGCGGCCGCGAGGTAGAGGGCGCGGCCGGCCTCGATCTGGGTGGCCATGTCGGCGATCATGAAGCGCAGGCCCTGGAAGTCGGCGATGGGGTGCCCGAACTGCCGCCGTCCGGTGGCGTAGGCGACCGCTTCGTCCAGGGCCGCCCGGGCCAGGCCGATGGCGCAGGCCGCGATGCCGAGCCGGCCTGAGTCCAGTGCGGACAGAGCGATGGCGAAGCCCTGGCCCGCCTCGCCGATGCGCCGCTCGTCGGGGACCCGGACGTCGTCGAAGTGGACCTGGGCGGTGGGCGAGCCCTTCATGCCCATCTTCTTCTCGGGCACCCCGCCGCTCAGGCCCTCGGCGTCACCGGAGACCAGGAAGGCGGTGATCCCGTGCGAGCCCTCCTCGCCGGTGCGCGCCATGACCGTGTAGAAGTCGGCGATGCCGCCGTGCGTGATCCAGGCCTTGGTGCCGTTGATCACCCAGTCGTCACCGTCCCTGACCGCCTTGGTGCGCAGGGAGGCCGCGTCGGAGCCGGAGGACGGCTCGGACAGGCAGTAGGCGCCGAGCAGGCCGCCGACGAGTATCGCGGGCAGGTGCTCGACCTGCTGCTGCTTGGTGCCGTAGGCGGCGAGCGCGTAGCTCGCGAGCGTGTGCACGCTGACGCCGAGGCCGACGGTGAGACGGGCCGTGGCCAGCTCCTCCAGGACCTGGAGGTAGACCTCGTAGGGCTGGTCGCCACCGCCGTACTCGGAGTCGTACGGCAGACCGAGCAGGCCTGACTCTGAGAGCAGGGTGAAGACCTCGCGCGGGAAGCGTCCGGCGTCCTCCTCCTCGGCCGCCTTGGGCGCGATCTCGCGCTGGGCGATCTCCCGGACGAGCGAGAGCAGATCCCTCGCCTCTTCCGTGGGCAGTTGACGCTCCACCGGCTGCGGGTCGCGGTCGGACATGGCGTCGGTCTCCTCCCTGTCGGGCACGGCGGTCACAGCCCGTCGGGTAGGGGCGGCTCCGCCTGTCTTTCGAGTGCGGCCGAGGTGGACGCTTCCGGGTCACGGAAGCTGCCTGACCAGCGGCTGCGCAGTGAGTATGCCCGATCGGGGACCTTCCGTCACCAGTTAACGACCGCTTACTTCTCGAATTCCAGGTCAACATTCGGTCGCCCCGAAATTGGTCCGAACCATTGACCCGACTGGTCTAGTCCTCCTAGGGTTCATGACCAACGCTTTACCGCGTTCATGCCAATCGGCGCGCGTTCCCTCGCCCCCAGGAGGAGACACCCGATGCACACCCCTCACCGCTCCCGGTTCCGGGCGCTGCTGTCCGCGGCCTGTTGTGCCGTCCTCGGCGCCGGGCTGCTGGCCGGCGCGGGCACGGCGTCCGCAGCGGCCCCGTCCGCCCCGTCCGCTCCCCAGGTGAAGGCCGGCTCGAAGGTCGTCGGCTACTTCACGGAATGGGGCACCTACGACCGCAAGTACCTGGTCAAGAACGTCGAGACCTCCGGCTCGGCCGCGAAGCTCACCCACATCAACTACGCCTTCGGCAATGTCACCGGCGGCAAGTGCGCGATGGGCGACTCGTACGCCGCGACCGACCGCGCCTACACCGCCGCCGAGTCGGTGGACGGGGTCGCGGACACCTGGGACCAGCCGCTGCGCGGCAACTTCAACCAGCTGCTGAAACTGAAGAAGAAGCACCCGAACCTCAAGATCCTCTGGTCGTTCGGCGGCTGGACCTGGTCGAGCGGGTTCGGCGAGGCCGCCAAGAACCCGGCCGCCTTCGCCCAGTCCTGCTACGACCTGGTGAAGAACTCCAAGTGGGCCGGTGTCTTCGACGGCATCGACATCGACTGGGAGTACCCGAACGCCTGCGGGAACACCTGTGACACCAGCGGCCGTGACGCGTTCAGGAACGTGATGGCGGCCCTGCGCTCGAAGTTCGGGATCAGTGCGCCGGTCACGGCCGCGATCACCGCCGACGCGAGCAGCGGCGGCAAGATCGACGCGGCCGACTACGCGGGCGCGGCGCAGTACGTCGACTGGTACAACCCGATGACGTACGACTACTTCGGCGCCTGGGACGCGGCAGGACCGACGGCCCCGCACTCGCCGCTGAACTCCTACTCGGGCATCCCGAAGGCGAACTTCCACACATCGGCGACGATCGCCAAGCTGAGGGGCCTCGGCGTCCCGGCGTCCAAGCTGCTGCTCGGCATCGGCTTCTACGGCCGCGGCTGGACCGGGGTGACCCAGGCGGCCCCCGGCGGCACGGCGACCGGCCCGGCTGCGGGGACGTACGAGCAGGGCATCGACGACTACAAGGTGCTCAAGGCCAAGTGCCCGGCGACCGGCACGGTGGGCGGCACGGCGTACGCCAAGTGCGGCAGCGACTGGTGGAGTTACGACACCCCGGCGACCATCGCGACCAAGATGACGTACAAGAACCAGCAGGGCCTGGGCGGCACCTTCTTCTGGGAGCTGAGCGGCGACACCGCCAACGGTGAGCTGATCAGGGCCATCAACTGACCCCGGTCACGGGGGACTTGGGGCGGGGGTTCCACGAGACCTCCGCCCCTTGTACATGTCAGGGGTCCCGGCGGGCCGGGGCCGGGGCGCGGTAGGCCGGGTCCAGTTCCTCAATGGCGCGCATGGTGCCGCCCAGCGTCTTCACCAGCAACTCGCGCATGGTGTCGCGGGAGAGTCCGGGGCGGGCGATCCAGTCCAGGGTGGCGCCCTCCACGCTGCACAGCCAGGCGAGCAGGCCCATCCTGGCGAGCGGGGCGATGTCGCTGCGGCCGTAGGCGCCCTCGGCGATGGTCGCGATGATCGCCGCGCGCACCCCGTCCCGGATGGCGTGCACCTCGGTGTCGAAGCCGACGCCGCCGCTGACGATCGTGCGGTACGCGGCCTGGTGGTGCTCGGCGTAACGCAGATAGCTGTCGATGGTGCGGTGGACGCGGTCCACCTGGGGCAGTTCCAGGCCGCTCGCGGCGTAGGTGACCAGGTCGGCGACGGAGTCCTGGATGATCGCCAGGTAGTAACCGCGCTTGGACTGGAAGTAGTAGTAGATCAGCCCTTTGGCGACATGCGCCTGCTTGGCGATGTCGTCCATGGAGAGCGCGTCGTACGAGGTGTCGGCGAACAACTTCCGCCCGATGGCGATGAGTTCGGCACGACGGGCCACGGAACGCTCGGTGCCGCGCGCCCGGGGACGGGCGGCGGCACGTTGTTCACTGATATTCAATTCAGACCCTGGTCTCAGCGGGCTGTGGGACCTCCGCAGTATGCCAGGCGGGATAGTGGGTCAGGTCACAGCAGCCCGAGTTGGGTCACCAGCATGGCGATGACCACGACAAGGGTCCAGCCCATGATGTGCTCCAGGGCCTTCGGGCCGTCGTCCTTGGGACCGCCGGTACGGGCGCGGGCGGCGGTGGCGGAGTGCGTGGTCATGTAGTCCACCATGCCATCGATTGCGGCTTTTGCGGCCGAGAGCTTGGTCACAGGAAAGCGGCCCCCGGTCCCTACGGGGGCCGCCGTCGTGCCTGGTCAGCGCACGCCCACCGCCGCGAGCGCCGTGAGCTGTCTTGGGGTCGGGCAGGCCGGGAAGTACAGGTAGCAGACGCCTCCGGTGCCGGAGGTGACCTTGCCGGCGGCGTTGTAGCGCTTGGTGCGCAGCCAGATATTTTCGAATTCCCGCCTCAGATAGACCCGTCGGACCGCGTCGTCGCTGGGCGAGGCAGGGTCGTTGGCGATCACGTCGCCGTCCGCGGTGAAGCCGATGACGGTCATCAGGTGACCGGAGGTGCCGTATCCGGCGCCCGTCAGCTCTGACGCGAGGAACGACTGGGACGTTATGGCCGGGATACCGGCCGCGATCAGCGTCTCCAGGTCGGTCAGCGAGCCCAGTCGCGTTATCACGCCCTGGAGATCCTTGTACGTGGCGGCGTACGCGGCGTTGAACGGCCAGTTGCCGCAGCCCGCGTACTGGTAGTCGTAGGTGTGGCGGGCCGCGTGGCAGACCTGGGGGTCGGCGTACGACGGGTCCACCCAGGCCAGTTGCGCGGGGGTGAGCCGGCCGCCCCAGTACTCGACGATCATCTGCGAGGAGGTGGGGCTGCACCAGGCCTCGCCGCCGTTGTCGTACTGGGGGTACTGGCCCTTGTGGATCTCCTGCGAGTAGCGCGGGACCTTCAGCTCCTGGGCCAGCCCCGGGGTGGAAGCCGGGACGGTGAAGCGGTCCGGGATGTCCGAGCCCATGGCGCCGAGCCGCCAGACGGTCGGGGTGAGGTCGGTGCCGGGCTTGCGGTAGAGGGTCAGGCGCAGCTGGTACGACGTGAGACGCAGGCCGGTGGTGGCGTCGTCGATGGCGAAGGTGTCCGTCCAGATGGTGCTCCTGCCGTCCGTCTGGCCGTCCACCGAGGTCCGTTTGATGTCCTGGTCGCCGGCCGCCCAGCGGCCCATCACATACCAGGGGGTCGCGGTGCCGTCGGAGTAGGTGCCGTGCAGTTCGACCTGGATCCAGGTGCCGGCCGGGGTGTCCGCGTTCCAGGAGGCGATGGCCTCGGTGGCGGGCACGGTGAGCCGGTGCACCGGGCCGGTCCAGGAGGCGTACTCCCAGGTGGCGGTGGTGCCGGTGTGAGGGTCGGTGTAGGGGGTGGTGCCGGCGGGGGTGCCGATCACCACGCCGGGGCGGCGCCCGGCGACGGCCCGGGCGCCCTTGGCGGTGCCGGTCCGCCAGTCGCTGTAGGTGGTCCACGAGTGGTGGTCGACCGGACGGGTCTGGGCCCGGCCGGTGTCGTCGGTATCGGTCTCCGGCGCCGCGGCCGCGGGGACGGCGGGGACCACTGCCTGGGCCACGGCGGCTGCCGCGACGGAGGCCGCGGCGGCCAGAACGGTTCTGCGGGACGGCTGTTCGGCTGTGCTCATGGCTGGGAGACCCCCAGGTGTGCGCGACGCTGCTGGTCCGGTGCGAGACTTTGCGCCAACTATGGAGCAGGCGGCATGCCCCTGCCAGCACTTCCGCCCATGCCACGCCCACCAATATTGGTCTCGTCCGCTGAAAGGGCCCCGGCGCCCTCAGGGACTGGCCGGGGCCTCCTTCAGGGGCGTCAGATGAGGTCCATCGCGGCGACCTCGTCGGGGCGGCCGTAGCTGACCGGGCCCTGGAAGCGGCGGCGGGCGGTGGCGAACCACCAGGCCGTGGCCACGAACAGGACGACGGCCAGGGCGATCGGCGCATAGTTGAAGGTGTCGACCGTGATCGGTGAGGCCTGCGGCAGCATGAACAGAACGCTGCTCAGCAGGATCCAGGTCACGGCCAGCCAGCCGACCGGCTTGCTCCAGCGGCCCAGGTTCCATGGCCCCGGCTGGAACGCGTCGCCGAGGCGCAGCCGCAGGAACACCGGCACGGCGTAGGCGAGGAACAACCCGACGACGTTGACGCTGACGATCGCGGTGAACGCCGTGTGCGACCACCAGCCCGGCACGACCAGGGCGAGAGAGCAGGCCACCGCGAGCCATACGGCCTTCACGGGGGTACGGGTGCGGGGCGAGACCGAGTGCCAGAGGCGGGAGCCGGGCATGGCGCCGTCACGGGAGAAGGCGAAGATCTGCCGGGTGTTGCTGGTGAGGTTGGCGAGGCCGCAGAAGAGCATGGAGCCGATGACGACGAGCAGCATCGCCTTGGCCCAGGCCATGCCGAGCCCGTCGATGAGAATCTGCACGGGCGGGGCGGAAGAGCTCGCCACCTTGTCGTAGTCGCCGATGCTGTACACCAGCGCGAGCATCAGGACTAGGCCGGTGATCGCCGAATAGCCGATCGAGCGGATGATCCCCCTGGGGGCGTTCACGGTCGCCCGGACCGTTTCCTCGGACATGTGGAAGCTGCCGTCGAAGCCGGTGAACGTCCAGCTGGTGACCAGCAGGCCGAGCATGCCGCCGTAAAGACCGTTGGTGAAACCGGTGTTGTTCACGAAATGCGTCACGAAGGACGCCGACTGATGATGGTCGGGCATCACGGTCAGTGTGCTCACGATCACCACGAGTCCGATCAGCAGCCACCACACGGAAATCCGGTTCAGCAGGGCGACGAGTTGCACGGTGTAGGTGTTGGCGAGCCCCTGGACCACGATGATCAGGGCCGTGATCAGGACCGTCTGGTGGGCGGTCGGCGTGTACGAGGGCCACTGCAGGGCGACGAAGGCCTGGATGAAGGTCGCGGCCGCGTATCCGGTGGCGGCCGTGCCGCCGATCTGGCCCACGAAGTTCAGCCAGCCCGTGTACCAGGACCAGGCGCCCTTGTGCCGTTTGGCGAGCTTACCGGCGGAGAAATACAGTGCGCCGCTCGTCGGATAGGCGGAGGCGACTTCTGCCATGGCGGCGCCGATGCACAGCACCATCACGCAGACGCCGATCCAGCCGAACACGAGAATGCGGGGGCCACCGGCGTTCATACCGAACCCGAAGGACGAGAAAATACCCGAGACTATGTTGATGATGGTGAAAGAGATCGCGAAATTGTCGAACGCCTGGAATCGGCGGGTGAGTTTCCGCGGATACCCCATCGCGTGCAGGGTCGCGTCATCGTCGAGCGCGCTCGGATCCGCTGTGCCGTGGGCTTTCGCCCGGGGGGTCGAAATCCGTTCCGACATGGAGCTGCCTTTCTCTTCGCAGGAGGAGGAGCAGGGTCAGGCACTTCCCGGCACGGGCAGGCCGCAGGTGCGGCGGGCCCGGGAGAGCTGGTCGGCGGGCTCGCCGAAGACGCTCCAGGGCATCCGCGAGGCGTACCGTCCCATGGCCGTGAAGACCGCCCGGGCCTCGAACGCACGCTGGGCCATGACCAGCGCGTGTGCGAGGTAGGCCAGGTCGAGCACCGGGGTGAAGCGGTATCCGGCCACCGTGGGCAGCCAGTTGTGGTAAATCGACAGCGCGGTGGAGCGCCACTGGGGCTGTTCCCAGACCCGCTCCGCGAGCAGCTGGGTGGGGTTGTGGCTCTCCACCAGCGCGACCAGGGGCAGCAGCCGTACCGCCGAGTCAGCGGGGGCCCGCTGGGCGAGGAAGGCGGCGACGTCCCAGGCGGCGTTGACCGAACCGCCGTAGCGGGTGAAGAAGAAGGACAGGAAGCGGTGGTGGGCCTCGCGGTGCCAGGGGTCGAGTCCGAGGGTGTGCGCGAACAGCCGCCAGGGGCCGGGCGGAGAGGTCAGCAGGCCGCTGGGGGCGGGGTCGTGCGGGCGGTGCAGCCGGGCCATGGCCAGCTTGGCGGCCCAGGGTGTGGGGTCGGCGGGGTCCATGGCGGTGGCCCGTTCGCAGGCGGCGAGGGCGATCCGCTCCAGCGCCTCGGCACGCTCGTCGCGGGCGTCGGCCGCCCGGATCGCCCGCTGCACGGCCACCCGGGCCCACATCAGCGCGGACTCGGGGCTCGGCTCCTCGGCCAGCCAGCGCTCGACCAGATCGGTGCCGGCCGCCTCGGAGGCAAGAACCAGGGAGCGGTGGGCGCGCAGGGCTAAGTCGGCGCGCGTCTCGGCCAGTGCCTCGTGGGTGCTGCGATATCTTCCGGCGCGCACATCCACGCATACGCTCGCGAGCAAGCGGTCATCGGCCGCCGGATGCCATACGTACTGCCCCTCGAATAACTCCGCGGCCATCTTCCCCTGTCCGTCCCCGTTCGATGCTTCGCAGTCGCGCACAAGGCAGCCTACTCAGCGGCGGCCGCACCGGGAACGCTCGATTTCGACATATCGGTCAGCGGGTCGGAAATATTAACGGGGCCGGTGGAGAACGGCTCGAAACTAGTTCAAGCTGCTACTTTTCCAGGGCCGTAAACGCCCGCTATGGGCCGCACTACTAGAATGTTTCCGGAAAACAGACCACACCGCGCCACACCTCAGCACACCTCGGGAATCGTCATTCACCGTCTCGCCTCCGCGCTCCAGGGCCTGCCGCCCTCCTGCGGCCCGGTCCGCCTCGTCGGCGTCGACGGGCACGCCGGCTCCGGAAAGACCACCTTCGCCGGGCAGTTGGCCACCGCGCTGGGCGGGGCGCCGGTGCTCCACCTCGACGACATCGCCAGCCACGAGGAGCTGTTCGCCTGGACCGGCCGGCTGCTGACCGAGGTGATCGAGCCACTCGGCCGCGGCGAGAGCGCGTACTACGCGCCCTACGACTGGCGTGCCCGCACCTTCGGCCCACCCCGCCCGCTGCCGCCGGCCCCCGTGATCCTCGTCGAGGGCGTCGGCGCGGGCCGGCGGGCGCTGCGCCCGTTCCTGGCGCGGCTGCTGTGGATGGAGGTGCCGCGCGAGGAGTCCTGGACCCGGGGCAGACTGCGGGACGGCGGCGAGCAACGGGACTTCTGGGTCGAGTGGGTCAGGGCGGAACGCGCACACTTCAGCGAGGACCTCTCAAGGCCGTACGCAGACCTTCTGGTGACACAGTCACAGAAGGGGTACGAGGTGCTTCCGGGGCCCGCGAAGTCCATTGGACCGGACCAAATGGTCACTCACCGTGATGGGCCGTCGGCAGTGTGCTGAACCCGTGAAGGCCCGCCTGCGAGAAGTTGCCTCAGTACCTCAACTCGGCTTGACCGGTGGGCCGTACAGGACTTACGTTCTCAATGTGCGGCCTTTGGGAGCCGCCCCACAGACGCGAAGCCCCCGGTTGTTCCCCCGTGATCGGGGGCTTCGTTCTGCCCTTTACCCCTTTTGTGTGTGCCGCGTGCACTTCCCCGCTCACCCTCGGTCACCGAGCGGTGTGCGCCCGTTCTGCTCCCACCTCGCCAAACGGCCTGTGCGGCACCCTTCGGGGGCGGTGGAACCGCAGGTACGATGCCCTCGGTGCGACCTTCGAACGGCTGCTTCTCGCACCTGCAACTCCGGTCCGCGGCACAGCGGTTCGGCCAACGGCGGCCATCGGGGGGAGCCCGGGGGCGGAGGGGGTGTCAGGTGGATCAGGCCGGATCAAGGAGCGGGGTCTGGTGCGTGCAGCCGCAAGGCGGAGGAGGGAGTCGACGCGGAGCGTCGGCGACCGACGACATCACCGCAGATACGCGTACCAGGGCCCGCGAGCCCGGCCTGATCCACCTGACATCCCCTGAACCACGGGGGCACGGTTTGTGGGGGACGTGATGGATTTCGGCACGCAGGGCCCCGAGGCCCCGGCCGACCTCGCCTGGCTGCGAGGCGTGGACGCCTGCACGATGGGCGCCTATCCGCAGGCGGAGGAGGAGTTCCGCGCCGCGGTACGGATGGATCCCGGGATGGCCGACGCCTGGCTCGGGCTGCACGCGCTGCGCGTCGACACGACGACCGCGCTGCTCAGGATGTTCCGGCACCGGGACCGCTTCGGCGAACAGCGCGCCCGGCACCGCCGCGCGCTCAACTCCTGGTACTGGCTGGGCTGGTGGGTGCAGCCGGTACTGGAGAACCCGCGCGATCTCCTCCTCGCCCACACCTCGCACTGGCTGGACGGCCGGCACGTCCCGGAACTCGACCGGGCCCTCGCCGGGCTGCCGCCCGTGGACGCCGACCCCCAGGTCCGCTTCCTGCACGCCTGCCGGGCCTACCTGGTCAAGGACTGGGAGCAATTGGTACGGCACACCGACCCGCTCCTCGACGATCCCATGCTCGGCATCGAGGCGGGGCTCTTCGGCGGCATGGCCCGGGTCCGTCTCGAGATGTACGGCCAGGCCGAACCGCTGCTCTCGGCGGCCCTGATGCGCTGCCGCAGCGAGCAGCCGCAGCGCAAGGAACTGCGCTACTGGCTGGCGCGCGCACACGAGGGCACCGGGCGCAGTGCCGCCGCACTCCCGCTGTACCGGGCGGTGCACCGGGTCGACCCCGCGTTCATGGACACCTCGGCACGGCTGGCCGCGATCGCCGAGGGCGACGGCTACGACGACACCGCCGACCTCGCGGCGATCACGCTCACCGGCGCCGGGCAGGACGTCGTGGACGGGCCGGACATGCTCGACCCGCTCTTCGGCACGGAGGGGCGCGATCTGCGGCTCGGGGAGTCGGAGCCGCCGGCCGGGGCGATGCCGTCGGTGGTCGATCCGGCGGCGCGCGAGAAGGTCGTACCGTCGCCTCCGCTGCCGGCCGGGCCGACCGACCCCGCGTTACTCGAGGAGGCGCTCGCCGAACTGGAGCGCATGGTCGGACTGGAGCCCGTGAAGCGGCAGGTCAAGGCGCTGTCCGCACAGTTGAACATGGCCCGGTTGCGGGCCGGGCAGGGTCTGCCGGTGCAGCCGCCGAAACGCCACTTCGTCTTCTCCGGGCCATCGGGCACCGGGAAGACCACGGTCGCCCGGATTCTCGGGCGGGTGTTCTACGCGCTGGGGCTGCTGGGCGGGGACCACCTGGTGGAGGCGCAGCGGGCCGATCTGGTGGGCGAGTACCTCGGCCAGACCGCCGTGAAGGCCAACGAGCTGATCGATTCCGCCATCGGCGGTGTCCTCTTCGTCGACGAGGCCTACTCGCTGTCGAACTCCGGCTACGGCAAGGGGGACGCGTACGGCGACGAGGCGCTGCAGGTGCTGCTGAAGAGGGCCGAGGACAACCGCGACCACCTGGTGGTGATCCTGGCCGGCTACCCGGAGGGCATGGACCGCCTGCTGGCCGCCAACCCCGGGCTCTCCTCCCGTTTCACGACCCGCGTGGACTTTCCCTCCTACCGCCCCCTTGAGCTGACCTCGATCGGCGAGGTGCTGGCCGCGGAGAACGGTGACGCGTGGGACGAGGAGGCACTGGACGAACTGCGGTCGATCGCCGGGCACGTGGTCGATCAGGGGTGGATCGACGAGCTGGGCAACGGGCGGTTCCTGCGGACGCTGTACGAGAAGAGCTGTGCGTACCGGGATCTGCGGTTGTCGGCCTATCCGGGCGTGCTGTCGAGGGACGATCTGGCGACGTTGCGACTGCCGGATCTGATGCAGGCGTACGGGGAGGTCCTGTCGGGGCGGGGGCCGCAGGATCCGGCCGGTATTTAGGCGCGGACGGGTGGAACACGGCTGGGAAGCGCCCCCTCAGGGGCGCGGGGAACTGCGCGACCAGCCGCAGCCGGCCCGCAGTTCCCCGTGGTGCTCAGCCCACCGCCACTTCCTCCGGCTCCCCGCTCACCCGCGGCTCCGGTGTTCTCGGCGCGGCCGGATGATCCCGGTGCGCCGGGTCCGTCACCTCGCCCACCAGCAGTTCCAGCACGTCCTCCAGTGCCGCCAGCCCCAGCACCCTGCCCTTGCCGTCGGCCACCTGCGCGAGGTGCGTCGCCGCTCGGCGCATCACCGTCAGCGCGTCGTCCAGGGGCAGCTCGGCCCGTAGGGTCGTCATCGGGCGCCATATCTGTTGCGGTACCGCCCGGTCCGATTCCTCCAGGTCGAGTACGTCCTTCACATGCACATAGCCCATGAAGGCGCCGGACTCGGCGGCGACCGGGAAACGGGAGTAGCCGGTGCGGGCGGTGAGTTCCACGATCTGGCCCGGGGTGACCGACGGGGGGACCGTGATCAGCGACTCGCGTCGCAGGAGCACGTCCGTCACCGGGCGGGAGCCCAGTTCCAGCGCGTCCTCCAGCCGCTCCTGTTCCTCGGGGTCGAGCAGGCCCGCCTGGCCGGAGTCCTCAAGCAGACGGTTGAGCTGCTCGCTGGTGACGACGGCCTCGACCTCGTCCTTCGGCTCCACGCGGAAGAGCTTGAGGATGCCCTGGGCACAGGCGCCCAGGGCGACCGTGATCGGCCGGCACACGCGGGCGAACGCCACCAGGCCGGGGCTCAGCCACAGCGCCGCCTTCTCGGGCGCCGCCATCGCCAGGTTCTTCGGCACCATCTCGCCGATGACGAGGTGGAAGAAGACGACTCCGGCCAGCGCGATCACATAGCCCAGCGGGTGGACCATGCCCTCCGGCAGACCCACCCCCTCGAACACCGGCTCCAGCAGGTGCGCCACCGTCGGCTCGGCCACCGCGCCCAGCGTCAGCGAGCAGACGGTGATGCCGAACTGGGCCGCGGCCATCATCTGCGGGAGCCGTTCCAGGCCGTAGAGGACCTGGCGGGCCCTGGCCGTGCCCAGCGGTTCGATCTGGCTGCGGCGGACGGACACCAGGGCGAACTCCGCGCCGACGAAGAAGCCGTTGGCGAGCACCAGCAGCGCGGCGAAGACCAGTTGCAGCACGCTCATCGGACGGCCTCCGCGACGGCGGGGGCGGTGCGGACCAGGCGGACCCGCTCGGCGCGGTAGTGGCCGACCCGGCGTACCGACAGCCGCCAGCCGGGCAGCTCGGCACGGTCGCCGGGCGCCGGGATCCGGCCGAGGAGGTCGGCGACCAGGCCGGCGACCGTCTCGTACGGGCCCTCGGGCACATCGAGGCCTATCCGCTGGAGGATGTCGACGCGCACACTGCCGTCGACGTCCCACGCGGGCCTGCCGTCCTGCGGCGGGGCCGCAGCGAGTTCCGGCGCATCCGGGCTGTCGTGCTCGTCGCGGACCTCGCCGACGAGTTCCTCGACGATGTCCTCCAGGGTGACCACGCCGGCCGTACCGCCGTACTCGTCGACGACGACGGCGATGGGCTGCTCGGAGCGGAGCCGGGCGAGGAGGGGCTGGACCGGGAGCGTCTCGGGGACCAGCAGGGCCTTGCGGGCGATGCGGCCGACCGGGGTGCGCAGCCGGTCCTGGACCGAGACCGCCAGGGCGTCCTTGAGGTGGGCCATGCCGACGATCTCGTCGATCTTCTCCCGGTAGACCGGGAAGCGGGACAGGCCGGTGGCACGCGTGAGATTGACCACGTCCTCGGCGGTCGCCGTGTCCTGGAGCGCGCTGACCTTCACTCGGGGGGTCATGACGTGCTGCGCGGTCAGCTCGCCCAGGGACAGGGTGCGCACGAACAGGTCGGCCGTGTCCTGCTCAAGCGCGCCGGCCTGGGCGGAGTGCCGGGCCAGGGAGACGAGCTCGCCCGGGGTGCGGGCGGAGGCCAGTTCCGCGGTGGGTTCGACGCCCAGGGCGCGGACGAGCCGGTTGGCGACCGTGTTCAGCGCGGCGATCACCGGGCGGAACAGGCGCGAGAACCGGGCCTGCGGGCCGGCGACGAAGCGCGCGACCTGGAGCGGCTTGGAGACCGCCCAGTTCTTGGGGACGAGTTCGCCGATCACCATCTGGATCGCCGAGGCGAGCAGCATGCCGACGACGACGGCGATGCCGGAAACAGCGCCGTCGGGGAGGCCGCTCACGGTGAGCGGGCCGCGCAGCAGCTCGGCCAGTGCCGGTTCGGCGAGCATGCCGACGACCAGGGAGGTGATGGTGATGCCGAGCTGGGTGCCGGAGAGCTGGAAGGAGAGTTCCTTCAGCGATTCGACAACCGTACCGGCGCGCTTGTCACCGTCGGCGGCGGCTTTCTCGGCTTCGGGTCGCTCGACGGTCACCAGGCCGAACTCGGCGGCCACGAAGAAACCGTTGGCGAGGATGAGCAGGAACGCGGCTGCCAGGAGCAGCAGGGGGGTGGTCATGATGCCACCGCCTCCGAAGCTTCGCGGACTTCGAAAAGGCGGTCCGCGGTATGTCGGGAGGGGGCGGCGCAGGTACTACAGGACGATCCGTCCATCGCCGGAGAGGGTCACTCCTCGGTTAGCAGGAACCCCTGTGCGCCGGGCGCGCGACAGGGGTGGAGGCGGGACGTGAAAAGCCTCCACCAACAGATTAATCAAGACAGGGGCCACTACGGCAGGGTCGACGACCTGGAGGTGGCCCCGAAGTTGCGTGATTTCAGCCCTGGTGCTGCTCGGGGCCGTGGATCGCGTGGGCCTCGGCGAGGGCCCGCAGGGCCTTGGCGTCGGCGATGGCGCGTTTCTTGGCGATGCCCGGCTGGATGCCGAGCGCGGGCAGGCTGGTGCCGTCGCTGAGGTTCAGGAACACCCACGGGTCACCCGGGCGGAGGTTCACCTGGAGGATCTCCGCCCACTCCAGACGCCGCTTGCCGGCGATGTTGACGACGGTGACCCCGGACTCGTCGGCGACCACCTTCACCCGGGCAAGCTGGGCCAGCACCCAGAAGATCAGCGCGCCGGTGATGACGAAGCTGAGCTTCTCCCCCGGGCCGAGCTGCTCAAGGAGCAGCGCGATCCCGGAGATGGTGACGAAGATGGCGACGCCCGCGGTGAGCAGGATCACGCGAGTGAGGCCCGGCCGGAAGGTGACGGGAAGGGAAGGAAGCTCTGACATCTCTCGCGGCTGTCTCAGAGGCGGCAGGCGTGGATGGCCGTGGTCAGGATCGCGCGGGCGCCGATGTCGTACAGGTCGTCCATGATCCGCTGCGCGTCCTTGGTGGGGACCATGGCGCGGACGGCGACCCAGCCCTCGTTGTGCAGCGGGGAGACAGTCGGGGACTCCAGACCCGGGGTGAGCGCGACGGCCTTCTCCAGCTGCTCGACACGGCAGTCGTAGTCCATCATCACGTACGTCCGCGCGACCAGGACGCCCTGGAGACGGCGCAGGAACTGCTGGACCTTCGACTCAGCGGCCTCGTCGGCGTCGGCGCCGGCCCGGCGGACGACGATCGCCTCGGAGGTCATGATCGGCTCGCCGAAGACCTCCAGGCCCGCGTTGCGCAGCGAGGTGCCGGTCTCGACGACGTCGGCGATGACCTCGGCGACACCCAGTTCGATGGCGGTCTCGACGGCGCCGTCCAGGTGGACGACGGAGGCGTCGACGCCGCTGTCGGCGAGGTGCTTGGCGACGATCCCCTCGTAGGAGGTGGCGACCGTCTTGCCCCTCAGGTCCGCCAGGCTGTCCGCCGCGCCGGGCTTGGAGGCGAAGCGGAAGGTGGAGCGGGCGAAGCCGAGCGGCAGGATCTCCTCGGCGTTGGCGCCGGAGTCGATGAGCAGGTCACGGCCGGTGATGCCGATGTCCAGGCGGCCGGAGGAGACGTAGATCGCGATGTCGCGGGGGCGCAGGTAGAAGAACTCGACGTCGTTGACCGGGTCGACGATCCGCAGTTCCTTGGACTCCCGGCGCTGCCGGTAGCCGGCCTCATGCAGCATGTCCGCCGCAGGGCCTGAGAGGGAACCCTTGTTGGGGACGGCGATGCGCAGCATGAGGTCGGCTTCCTTTGCTTGAAAAAGGGGGTTTGTCTGAAAAAGGTTTACAGGTGGGCGTAGACGTCGTCCAGCGAGATCCCGCGGGCGACCATCATCACCTGGACGTGGTACAGCAGCTGCGAGATCTCCTCGGCGGCCGCCTCTTTGCCCTCGTACTCGGCGGCCATCCAGACCTCGGCGGCCTCTTCGACGACCTTCTTGCCGATGGCATGGACGCCCTTGCCCACCAGCTCTGCGGTGCGGGACGTGGCGGGGTCGCCGTGGGTGGCCTTGTGCTGGAGCTCGGCGAAGAGCTCCTCGAAAGTCTTGTTGGACATGGTGAACGCCAGACTACGCCAAATGCTGCTTCGCTCAGTGCCAGGGTTCGGATACTGAGCGGAGGGTGGCCGCCGTGGCCACCGCCGCCGTCACCGCCTCGTGGCCCTTGTCCTCGGTGGAGCCCGCAAGGCCGGCCCGGTCCAGGGCCTGCTCCTCGTTGTCGCAGGTGAGCAGGCCGAAGCCGACCGGGACACCGGTCTCGACGGAGACCTGGGTGAGGCCCTGGGTGACGCCCTGGCACACGTAGTCGAAATGGGGCGTGCCGCCGCGGATGACGACGCCGAGGGCGACCACCGCGTCGTAGCCGCGGCCGGTGAGGACCTTGGCGGCGACGGGGAGCTCCCAGCTGCCGGGGACCCGCAGCAGGGTGGGCTCGTCGATCCCCAGGTCGCGCAGGGCGCGCAGGGCGCCGTCGACCAGACCGTCCATCACCTTCTCGTGCCACTGGGCCGCGATGACGGCGACCCGCAGGTCGCTGACATTGCGTACGGACAACTCCGGTGCACCCTTGCCGCTCACGTCTCTCCTCAGTGCTGTTTCTTTACTGGTTGCCGCAGCCGGACACTGCAGGGGTGTCCAGCCAGGGCAGGTCGTGGCCCATCCGGTCCCGCTTGGTGCGCAGGTAGCGGAGGTTGTGCTCGCCCGCCTGTACGGGCATCGGCTCCCGGCCGCTGATCTTGAGGCCGTGGCTGAGCAGCGCGTCGCTCTTGTCGGGGTTGTTGGTCATCAGGCGCACGCTGCGCACGCCGAGGTCGGCCAGGATCTGGGCGCCGGCGCCGTAGTCGCGGGCGTCGGCGGGCAGGCCGAGTTCGAGGTTGGCGTCGAGGGTGTCGCGGCCGCGCTCCTGGAGTTCGTAGGCGCGCAGCTTGGACAGCAGCCCGATACCGCGCCCCTCGTGTCCGCGCAGGTAGACGACGACGCCCCGGCCCTCGTCCTGGATGCGTTCCAGGGCGGCGTCGAGCTGGGGGCCGCAGTCGCAGCGGGCGGAGCCGAAGACGTCCCCGGTGAGGCACTCGGAGTGGACGCGGACCACGACGTCCTCGCCGTCGCCGATCTCGCCGTGGACGAGGGCGACGTGCTCGACGCCGTCGGTGGTGGAGCGGTAGCCGTACGCCGTGAAGCTGCCGTGCCTGGTGGGCAGGTTGACCTCGGCCTCGCGGCGGACGGTGGGCTCGGCGGCGCGGCGGTAGGTGATCAGGTCCGCAATGGAGATGATCGTCAGACCGTGCTTGCGGGCGAACGGGATCAGCTCGGGGAGGCGGAGCATTCGGCCGTCCTCCCCGGCGATCTCGACGATGGCACCGGCCGGGCGCAGGCCCGCGAGCCGGGCGAGGTCGACGGCGGCCTCCGTGTGGCCGTTGCGGGTGAGGACACCGCCGGGCCGGGCGCGCAGCGGGAAGACATGGCCGGGGCGGACGAAGTCCGAGGGCTCGGCGCCGCCGCCGGCCAGCAGCTGGAGGGTGGTGGCGCGGTCGGCGGCGGAGATCCCGGTGGTGACGCCGTGCGCGGCGGAGGCGTCCACGGAGACGGTGAACGCGGTCTTCATGGACTCGGTGTTGTCCTCGACCATCTGCGGCAGCTTGAGCCGGTGGAGTTCCGCGCCCTCCATGGGGGCGCAGATCAGGCCGCGGCACTCGCTCATCATGAAGGCGACGATCTCGGGGGTGGCCTTCTCGGCGGCGATGACGAGGTCGCCCTCGTTCTCGCGGTCCTCGTCGTCGACGACCACGATCGGGCGGCCGGCCGCGATGTCGGCGATGGCCTGCTCAACGGGGTCGAGGGCGAGGTCGTCGATGCCGTCGATGCCGTCGGTGCCGTCGGTGCCGTCGGTGCCGTCGGTGCCGTCGGTGCCGTAGAGAATCGGTGGGACAAGAGGGGCGGCGCGAAGCGCCTCGTTCGGGGTGGTGGCGGGCGACGGGTGGGCTGTCATGCGGGTGCCCCTTCCAGAGCGGGCCGCGAGCCCTGGCGGGAGCGCAGCCACCAGTCGCGCAGGCCCCACAGGACGAGCGCGCCGTAGATGACGTAGACGAAGCCGGAGAAGGCGTATCCGTTGGCGAAGTTCAGCGGGACGCCGACCAGGTCGACCAGGAGCCAGGCGATCCAGAACTCGACCATGCCGCGGGCCTGGGCGTACATGGCGACGATGGTGCCGACGAATATGTAGGCGTCCGGCCAGGGGTCCCAGGACAGGGACGGGTACGCCTTGAAGAGCAGGGCGACGGCGACGGTGCCGGCGGCCGCGGCGCCGACCATCGCGCCCCGCTCGCGCCAGGTGGCGAACCGGGGGGCGATATGGCCGTCACCGCCGTCTTCGGCCCGGCTCCTGCTGCGGTTCCACTGCCACCAGCCGTAGAGCGCGACGACCATGACGACGGCCTGCTTGCCGGCGCTGCCGGTGAGATGGCCGTAGAAGGCGCCGAAGAGGATGAGGCCGGAGGCGAACTGGACCGGCCAGCTCCACAGGTTGCGGCGCCAGCCGAGGGCGAGGGCGATCAGGCCGAGGATGTTGCCGATCATGTCCGACCAGAGGATGTGCTGGCCGAACAGGACGAAGGCCTCGGAGTTGAGCGAGTTCACCGCCCGGCCCCCTGACCGGCCGCGAGCAGCCGCTCCACGTACTTGGCGACGACGTCGACCTCCAGGTTGACCGGGTCGCCCGGCTGCTTCAGACCCAGGGTGGTCAGGGCGAGGGTGGTCGGGATGAGGCTGACGGTGAAGTAGTCGGAGCCGGCCTCGACGACGGTGAGGCTGATGCCGTCGACAGTGATGGAGCCCTTCTCGACGACATAGCGGGCCAGGTCGACGGGGAGGGAGACCTTGACGATCTCCCAGTTCTCGGAAGGGGTGCGGGCCAGCACCTGACCGGTGCCGTCGACGTGGCCCTGCACGATGTGGCCGCCGAGGCGGGCGCCGACGGCGGTGGGGCGCTCCAGGTTGACTCGGGAGCCGACGTCCAGTGCGCCGAGGGAGGATCGCTTGAGGGTCTCCTGCATGACATCGGCGGTGAACTCGTCGCCCTCGTGCTCCACGACGGTCAGACAGACCCCGTTCACGGCGATGGAGTCGCCGTGCTGTGCGCCCTCGGTCACTACGGGGCCACGGAGCCGGAAACGGGAGGCGTCGCCGAGGTTCTCGACGGCGGTGATCTCACCCAGCTCTTCGACGATTCCGGTGAACACTTCCCGGGTCCTCCTGCCTCAACGGGGCACGGACTCCGGGGCCTGTCGACGAACGACAGAAGGGACGGATGAGCACACCGGGAGCGACGCCGACAAGGTCCCGCCCGCAACGGACGAGACCAGATACGGCGGCGCGCACAGATACATGCTCGCCCGCCGCGCACTGCCTCCCATCCGGACTTTAACCGTCGGTCCAGGAATTTCACCTGGTCAACCGGCCGCTGGAAGCGGACGGGTCGCGGACTGTAACCGCCGGTTCGGAGTTTCACCGACCCCGGAGTGCGCTGCTTCTGGTACACGGCCAGTGTGCCACGCCCGACGGTGGTCCATACATGGGGGCCGTGTGGGCTGCCTCACAGCCCGTGTCACTGGGCTTCCCTGACGGACTGTCATGTGCCCAACTGGCGCTCGGACCAGGCATCTTGGCTTGATCCGCAACTATTGACCCTACTGGTCTAGTCCATTTAGGGTTCGGGCGGGCCCGGCGGCGGTGACGACGGCCCTTGCCCGTCGCCGGGTCGCCCACCCGGGCGACCCGCTCCGACGCGCGGCGGCACCTCGGACACCCCGGGCGATGTGACATCCGCGGCGCCGGAACCGGCCCTGAGGAAAGGGACGTTCGAGGGCTTCTCAACCCTCGTCGGCAGAGACGCGGTCAGCGGTCCTGCGGCGCGAACAGTTCCTCCTGCGCGCGCTCCCGCGCCGTCAGAAGCGCTCCGCGAAGGACGGCCGATCCTCCCAGGCCGCTCGCCCGTACCTCCGTGGCCAGCGGAGACATCCGGCGCAGCCGCTCCTCGACCCGCGCGGCGAGCGCCGCGCCGCCGGCCGAGCCGACCTCACCGCCGAGGACCACGCAACCGGGGTCCAGGACGGCGACGACGGCTGCCACCCCGAGGGCGATACGGCCGGCGAGGGCGTCGAGGAAGCGGTCGGAGTGCGCCGGGTCGGGGCGGTGCCCGTCCGCGAGTCCGGCGTGGCCGGTCGCGCGGTTCCCCGCACCCGCATGGGGCGCTGCCGAGCCGCCGTCGCCCTCGCCCGTGAGCCGCACCGCCTCTCCGACCAGCCGCGCGGCTGCGGGCCCTGGCCCCGCCGGACCGTCCGGTCCCATCGCGTGCTCCTCGGCCAGTTCCGCGATCGCCGCCGCCCCCACCAGCGAGTGGTATCCGCCCGCGCAGTCCGTTGCCGACGGCAGTGCGCGCGTGCCCGGTACCGGCAGGAAGCCGATCTCGCCCGTGCCGCCGGAGGCGCCCCGGCGCAGGCTGCCGTCCAGGACGACGGCGGCGCCGCAGCTGTGCCCCAGCCAGAGCAGCACGAAGGTGTCGCGGTCGCGGGCGACTCCCTCCCGTTGTTCGGCGAGGGCGGCCAGATTCGTCTCGTTCTCGACGCTCACCCGGGCCTCCGGGAAGCGCTCCTGGACGGCGGCGACCAGCCGGCGGTGCCAGGCCGGCAGGCCCGCCGAGTCACGCAGCTCACCACTGGCCGGGGAGATGAGCCCGGGCGCCCCGATGCCGGCGGTGTGCAACGGCCCGCCGCCGGAGGCCCCCGCCTCCTTGGCCGCCCGCTCGACCAGCCCCACCGCCTGCTCGACGGCCGCCGCCTCCCCCGCCTCCGGCCCGACCGGCACTGACCCTTCGGCGAGCACCCGCCCCACGAGGTCGGACACCAGCACCGACACGCTCTCGGTGCGTACGTCGAGGGCCGCCAGGCACGCGCGGTCGGCGACGATGCCGTACAGCCGGGCGTTCGGTCCGCGGCGCTGTTCGCCGGACTCGCCGACCACGGTGATCAGGCCGGAGGCGGTGAGCCGTTCGACGAGGTCGGCGACGGTCGGCCGGGACAGCCCGGTCAGCTGTTTCAACTGCCCCGCCGTCAGCGGGCCTTCCCGCTGGAGCAGGGTCAGCGCGAGCCGGTCGTTGATGGCCCGGGCGGTGCTCGGTGAGGCGGGCATGACGGGCATCCTCCCAGATCGGAGCGGCCCAGGACGGCCACATCACTCCCTATCTATCAGGCAGGGACCCTGATAGTTTACGGCGCGACAGCGGGGCGGCACCCACCCGGGGAGGGGCAGGACCATGAAAGACGTGGGCTATGGGCAGCACGAGGTGAGGCGCGCGCGATACGCCGTCGCGGCCGTGTTCACCGTGCACGGCGCCGTCACCGGCTCGTTCGCGACCCGGGTGCCCTGGATCCAGGACCATGCCGGCCTGAGCGCGGGCCAACTCGGCTTCGCGCTCGCCTTCACCGCCTTCGGCGCCTCGTGCTCGATGCCGCTGGCGGGCCGGATCAGCCACCGCTTCGGCAGCCGTACGGCACTGCGCGGACTGATCGTGATGTGGACGCTGTCGCTGGTCCTGCCGTCCCTCGCGCCGAACCTGTACACGCTGTGCCTGGCGATGTTCGTGTACGGCGCGAGCGCGGGCATGGCCGATGTCGCGATGAACGCGCTCGGCGTGGAGGTCGAGCGGCTGCTGGGCAGGTCGATCATGTCGGGGCTGCACGGCATGTGGAGCGCGGGCGCCCTGATCGGCTCGGCGGCGGGCACCCTCGCCGCACACCTCGGCTCGGACGCCCGGCTGCACTTCACGCTGGCCGCCGCCACCCTCACCGTGCTCGGCGTCCTGGCGGCCGGATGGGTCCTGGACGTGCAGGCCGCCGAGGACGAGGAGCCGCCGCCGCGGTTCGCGCTGCCGCCCCGGTCGGCGCTGCTGATCGGCACGGTCGGCTTCTGTGCGGTGTTCGCGGAGGGGGCGAGCCTGGACTGGTCGGCGGTGTTCCTGCGGGACCGGATGGACAGTTCGGCGGGGCTCGCGGCGGCCACCACCACGGGGTTCATGCTGACCATGGCGGTGGCCCGGATCAGCGGGGACGCGGTGGTGAACCGCTTCGGCGCGGTGCGTACCGTGCGCGCCGGGGGTGTGCTGGCCGCGTTCGGCGGTCTGCTGATCGTCCTCGCCGGGCATCCGGCGGTGGCGATGACCGGGTTCGCGCTGATGGGCCTCGGTATCGCGGTCGTCGTACCGCTGTGCTTCGCGGCGGCCGGACACGCCGGGCCGAACCCGAGTCAGGCCATCGCGGGCGTCGCGACGATCACCTACACCTCGGGGCTGATCGCACCCGGTCTGATCGGTGGGGTGGCCCAGGCGAGCAGCCTGGTGGTGTCGTTCTGTGTGGTCACGGCGCTGGCCTGCGGCCTGGTGGCGTTCGCGGGCGTGCTGCGCGCCGGGGAGCGCGGGGTGCGGGCGGAGGTCAGCTCGCGGGCCGCAGCAGTTCCCGACCCGCGGCCCTGAAGCGCTCGCTCCAGGGGGCGGGGCGCAGGGTGGCCGCGTCCAGCCGGACCAGGACCCGGGTGCCGTGTGCGTAGGTGGTCGCCCCGTCCGCCGAGCAGAAGCGGAAGCCGTAGGTCAGGCCGGTGTTGCCGAGCCGTTCCAGCCAGAGGTGGACGGCGTAGGTGCCCGGCCGGGTGACCGGCGCCTCGTAGCTGATCCGGAGTTCCTTGACCGCGTTGCAGGCGTCCTCGGCCGCGGCCCAGTCGCCCTGGAAGGCGAAGCCGTGCCCCTGCCAGAATTCGGCCCAGGCCCGCTCGGCCAGCACCGGGTAGCGCGCGTTGTGGAGGAGCCCGAGCGCGTCCAGGTCGTCGAAGTGGACGGTGACGGGGATGAGCCGGCCGTGGGACAGGGCGGGGGCGATCGGGGCTTCGGCGGTCACGGGGGGGCTCCTGGGCGTTGCTGACATGTCGCTGACCGTCAGTCTAAGCGGGCGCTCAGCATGCCTGGCCAGGAGCCCCTGGTTCTCAACCCGCGATCGAGTCAAGCTGCTCGGCGGCCGGCCGCAACGCCCACAGGTCACCGCCGGGCGGTGCCTCCAGCCGCCGTACCGCCTCCTGGGCCGCCCTGTCGCCGGCGTCGGCCGCCGCGTGTACGACGTCCGTCGCCGCGTAGCGGTGGAACTCCAGCTCCGGATGCGGCCAGGCGGTGGCGCCGGTCGCGGCGGGCAGCAGATAGTCCACGGCCTTGAACAGGCTCTGCCCGTCCGGCCCCCGGTAGGTCCAGAGGTTCACCCCGACATGCCGGCCGATGGCCGCGAGCCGGGTGTAGGCGACCAGGTCGAAGGTCGAGTAGTGCCAGCTCCTGGTCCGGGTCAGCTCCTGCGGCTGGCTTCCGTCGGCCGCGATCTGCGGGTCTATCCGCTTGGCCCGCGCGTCCAGCACCGTCTTCCTGGCCAGCGCCTTGTCGCCGGTCGCGTAGGCGAGAGCGGCGAGTTGCATGTCGTAGAAGGTGCCGTGGTTGTTGGTGGCGGCACCCTCCTGCTTGCCGAAGTCGCTGTTCTTCAGCCAGTCACGGAAGTCCGTGTTCCAACTGAGCATCCCGGCACGGTCCGTGGCGCTCCAGCCGGGTGCGCCGGTGGCGAGGATGGCGAGGGCGTCGACCACGCTCGTGTACGACTGCGAGAAGTCGATGATGCCGATGGCCCGGCCGTCGTACTTGCAGGGGATGAACTGGGCATGGTCCAGGTTCGGGTTCATGCGTGTGGCCGGGTCGAGGAACCAGGTGCGCAGGACCTGTCCGGCCTTCTCGGCGTACTCCCGGTTGCCCGTGTAGTACCAGGCCAGGGAGAGGTCGTACGTCGAGTCGAAGACCTTCTCCACGTCCTGGCGGTCGGTACCGCTGTCGACCTCGGGGTTGCGCTGGCCGTCGCGCTGGACGTAGGGGCAGCCCCAGGGGTTGTCGGCGGTGGGTGCGGTGGTGGGCCACCAGTAGGGGGCCTGGCTCAGATAGTCGTGGACGTCGCCACCGGGCGCGGGCTTGGGCTTGTCGACGACCGTCCAAGGGCCCTGGTCCAGCCAGGCGTCGGCGCGGCTCGTCAAGTCCTTGACCGCACGGCGGAGCCGCGGATCGCCGCGGTCGAGGTCGGCCTTGGTCCGCTGGAGCCGGCTGCCGTCGAGGACGGCGGTGTCGGGCGCCTTCGGGGGCCTCGCGGTCGCATGGGCGGAGGGGACGACGACGGCCCCGATGGCCGCCAGTGCCGTCAGGACGACGACCGCGCGGGATCTTCCACTCATCGAGCACTCCGATCAGACGTGAAGCAGCCATGTATCAGATATGTGAACGTGGTTCACGAGTAGGACCGTGCGAGCGTAGGACCCCGAGGTAGCCGTGACAATGGTTCGGACCGTCTTCACGTACGAAGCCGTCTTCTCGGCACTTCGAAGAAAGCGAACCCCCACCATGGATCTCGGCGTGCGCTGGAAACTGCACGGCGACGGGCGTACGCCCGCGCCCGGAGCGGTGGTACGCCCCGACGAACGGCTCTCCTGGCCCCGCACGGTCGGGCTCGGCGCCCAGCATGTGGTCGCCATGTTCGGCGCGTCCTTCGTCGCCCCGGTTTTGATGGGTCTGGACCCCAACCTCGCGATCATGATGTCCGGCGTCGCGACGGTGATCTTCCTGCTCGCGACCCGCGGCCGGATCCCCAGCTACCTGGGCTGTTCCCTCTCCTTCGTCGGGGTCGCCGCCGTCATCCGCGCGCAGGGCGGCACCAGCGCCACCGTGACCGGAGCGGTCTTCGTGGTCGGCGCCGTGCTCTTCCTGGTCGGTCTGGCCGTCCAGCGCTTCGGCGCCCGGATCATCCACGCCGCGATGCCGCCGATCGTCACCGGCGCGGTCGTGATGCTGATCGGCTTCAACCTGGCCCCGGTGACCGCCTCCACCTACTGGCCGCAGGACCAGTGGACCGCCCTGCTGGTGATGCTCTTCACCGGTCTGGCCGTCGTCTGTCTGCGTGGTTTCTGGTCACGTGTCGCGATCTTCCTGGGCCTGATCTTCGGGTACGTCCTCTCCTGGGCCCTCGACCGGATCTTCGGCAAGATCCACTCCATGGGTCCGGGCGGCAAGGTCACCGACCACTGGCGCCTGGACCTCTCTGGCGTCAGCAAGGCGGACTGGATCGGGCTGCCGTCCTTCCACGGACCGTCCTTCCAGTGGTCGGCGATCCTCGTCGCCCTCCCGGTCGTGATCGCCCTGGTCGCGGAGAACACCGGGCATATCAAGGCCGTCGGCGAGATGACCGGCGACTCCCTCGACGACAGGCTCGGCACGGCGATCTCGGCCGACGGCGTCGCCTCCATGCTCTCCACCGCCGTGGGCGGCCCGCCGAACACCACCTACTCCGAGAACATCGGTGTGATGGCCGCGACCCGTGTCTACTCCACCGCCGCCTACTGGGCCGCCGCCGGCTTCGCGCTGCTCTTCGGCGTCTGCCCCAAGTTCGGCGCGGTCGTGGCCGCCATCCCGGGCGGGGTCCTCGGCGGCATCACCGTCATCCTGTACGGCATGATCGGCCTGCTCGGCGCCCAGATCTGGCTGCACGCCAAGGTCGATCTGCGCAACCCGCTGAACCTGGTCCCCGCGGCGGCGGGCATCATCATCGGCGTCGGAAACGTCAGCATGAAGTTCACCGACACCTTCTCCCTCAGCGGAATCGCCCTCGGCACGCTGGTCGTCATCACCGGCTACCACGCCCTGCGCGCCTTCGCCCCCGCCCACCTCAAACGGCAGGAACCCCTCCTCGACGAGGGCACCAGTGCCTACGACGAGGCCAAGTCCTAGGCGTTCGACGGGGTGGACGTCCCGGCGGCGCCCTTGCAGCCGTCGGACTCCCCCGGCAGCTTGATCCAGAGATGGGCGTCGATCCGCGCCTGACCGGTGTCGAGCGTGGGCGCCCGCCCGACCCGCCGCCCCGCCGGGTCGCACCAGGCGCCGTTCGCCGGCGGGCCGTTGCCGTTGCGGCTGGTGTCGATCACCGCGCCGAGCGAGGCCGGGCCACCGAGGGTCCCGGTCGCGGTGCCGACGGCTGCCACGACCGAGGCGACGGCGAGCATGACCGCCCGCCGGCCCTCGCCGCTCCGCCGGGCATGTGGGCCAGGCACGCTGCGCTCCCCCTCCCGCGCGTCGGGTCCGTCCCCCGTTCCGGGGAAGCGCCGGTCCCGTCGGCGCGCCCGCCGGCCCCGGGGCTGGGACCCTTCCCCCATGGCGCAGTCGGAACACCTCACCGCTCCGGTCGACACCGTCGTCTCCCGGATGCGCGCCCTGGACGCGGCCCTGCCCGAGCGGGACGGGGTCGCGGTCTTCAACCGTGTCTACCTCTCCGTCACGGAGGAGGTCGAACGGCGTCTGGACGCGGGCCGGTTCGGGGACCCGAGAGCCGCCACGACGCTGGACGTGCGGTTCGCGGAACGGTACCTGGCCGCCGTGGACGCGGCCGCCGGCGACCGCCGTCCGCCGGCCTGCTGGCGGCCGCTGTTCCAGTTCCGCCGCCATCCCGGTGTACGACCGCTGCAGTTCGCGATCGCGGGTATCAACGCGCACATCGGGCACGACCTGGCGCTGGCCGTGGTGGACAGCTGTCGTACGCTCGGCTGCGAACCGGCCGACCTGGAGGACGAGTTCGACCGCGTGGGCGAGCTCCTCGTCTCGCTGGAGGAGCGCATCCGCGAGGATCTGATGCCGGGGCCCGACCTGCTCCAGATCACCGATCCGTTGACCCATCTGCTCGGCTCCTGGAGCCTGGAGCGGGCGCGGGACGCGACCTGGTCGGCGGCGCGGGCGCTGTGGGCGCTGCGCCGGTTCGAGGACCTGGTCGAGGAGTTCACCGAGCGGCTGGACGCGGCCGTGGGGCTGGCGGGCCGGATGCTGCTCACGCCGCTGCCCGACTGAGGCGGCCTGATCCGCTCGGCGTGTGCGCCGCCTCCGGGATCCCCGAATGTTCCCCCTGCTTGACGGCAGGCACCCCACTGCAAAGGAGCACCGGCATGACCATCCCGCTCGGTCTTGGTCTTCCCCAGATGCGGCAGTACTCCCTCGGCACCGACGTTCCCGACGTGGCACGCACCGCCGAGCGGATCGGCTACGAGAGCCTGTGGGTCTTCGAGCGCGCGCTGTTTCCCGAGCCCGCCACCCAGGGCCTGTACGGCATGGACGGGGTGCCCTGGCCCGACCAGTACCGGCACGTGGCCGACCCGTTGATCACGCTCACCCTCGCTGCGGCGGCCACCGAGCGGGCCCGGCTGGGCAGCAGTGTCCTGGTGGCGCCGTTGCACATCCCCTTCCAACTGGCCAAGTCCCTGGCCTCGCTGGACGCCGCGAGCGGCGGCCGGGTGGTGGCGGGCCTGGGCACCGGCTGGTCCCTCGACGAGTACGCGGCCGCCGGTGTCCGGCCGTTCGAGGAGCGCGGCAAGGTCCTCGACGAGATCATCGAGGTGTGCCGGGCGGTGTGGGGCCCCGACCCGGTGCGGTACGAGGGGCGGTTCACGAAGATCGCCTCCGCCGTGGTCGGACCCAAGCCCGCCCGGCCCATCCCGATCCTGCTGGCGGCGAACAACAAGAAGGCGCTGCGCCGGCTGGTCGACCACGCGGACGGCTGGCTGCCGGTGGGCATGGGCGCCGAGCAGCTCGCCGCCCAGTGGCGGCAGGTGCGGGACATGGCGGCAGAGCGCGGGCGCACGGAACCCATCCGGACGGTCCTGCGCGTCAACGCCACGTACACGCCCAAGGCCTACGACGGCTCCGACCGCCGCCCCTTCCTGGGCAGCGCCGACCAGATCGTCGAGGACCTCGTGGCTCACGCGGCGGTCGGCCTGGAGGAGATCCTCCTCGACCTCCAGTCCACCCCGCAGGACGCCCAGGAACTCAAGGACGTCGCCGCCGAGGTGTACGAGAAGGCGCGGGCGGCGGGGGTCTAGGGCCAGTTGCGAAAGTCCGGTCGTCCGCCCGGGGGGCCGGCCCCGCGGCCTCCGGTGCGTGCTCTGGGGGTCCCCCGGCCGGAGGCTGGGGGAGTGCCGGGTGCAAGCCCTCGTACTGGACGTACTTGGGTTTGTGCCCGGTGCGGCGAGAGTGCGTGCCGGGCGTCGCGGGGCAGGCGGGACTATCGCAACAGGCCCTAGTCCTCCGGGAGCTCGACCGGCGCGATCTCGTCGTAGACGTCACCGGGGCCGGGGTTGGCCGGGTCGGTCGTGCCGCCGAAGTGGTGCATGACACCCCAGACCGCGTTCAGCGCGGTCTGGATCGCGCCCTCGGCCCAGCCCGCCGTCCAGGAGATGTCGTCGCCGGCGAGGAAGATGCCCCGCTTGTCCGCGGGCAGCCGGTCCTGCACGAAGTGGGTGAACAGGCGCCGCTGGTAGCGGTAGTGGCCGGGCAGGTTGGCCTTGAACGCGCCCATGAAGTAGGGCTCGTTCTCCCAGGAGACGGTCACCGGGTTGCCGACGATGTGCTTCCTGATGTCGACGTTCGGATAGATCTCGCCGAGCGACTTCAGCATCACCTCCATCCGCTCGTTCGCGGACAGCGGCAGCCACTTCAGGCTGTCGTCGCACCAGGTGTAGGAGAGGCAGATGACCGCGGGCTTGTCCGGGCCGTCATCGAGGAGGTAGGTGCCGCGGGTCATCCGGTCGGTGAGCGTCATCGACATGACGTCCCTGCCGGTGTCCTCGTCCTTGTCGAGCCAGAAGGGCCGGTCGACCGGGACGAACAGCTTGGAGCTCTCCATGTAGTGGGTGCGCTCGATCGCGGTCCAGTGGTCGATCGGGAAGAGCGAGTCGTCGCAGGCGATCTTCGAGAGCAGCATCCATGACTGGGCGGTGAAGATCGCCGCCTTGTACGTGCGGATGTCGCCGTTGGCGTCCGTCACCGTGATCCGGTTGCCGGTGGTGCGGTGCAGCCGGGTCACGGCGGGGCGGGGCTCGCCGTTGTCGTGGAGTTTCGCGAGCGAGGTCCCGTACGCCCAGTGCACGGTCTTCTCCGGCTCGCGCTCCCAGAGCCGGAGCGGGAGCTGCTGGCTGCCGCCCACGATGCCGCGGTGGTGGTCGTCGGCCTCGGTGTAGACGACGCGCAGGATCTCGAGGATCGAGTTCGGGAAGTCCGTGTCCCAGCCGCCCGTCCCGAAGCCGACCTGGCCGAAGATCTCGCGGTGCCGGAAGGACCTGAAGGCCTCGGAGTCGCAGAGGAAGCCGTAGAAGGTCTGGTTGTCGAGCTTCTCGACGAGCCGGGACCAGATCTCGCGGATGCGCGGCACGTCCCGCTCGCGCATGGCGCGGTTCATGTCGGAGAAGTCGGCGCCCTCGTCGAGGCACCGGTTCCAGGCGTCGGCGACATCGCGGTAGACCTGCGGCAGGTCGTCGATCGTCTCGGCGTAGTGCGACTCGCCCTTCAGGTCGACGACCGTTGAAGGGGTCGTCTCCGCGAGGGGGTTGGGGAACGGGCGGGTCTCAAGGGCCACCAGGTCGATGTAGTGCTGGAGGGCGGTGGAGGAGGGCGGGAAGCGCATCGCGCCCATCTCGGCGCTCAACGAGGGGTCGCAGCCCTCGAAGCCGACGGTCCTCAGCCTTCCGCCGATCCGGTCGGCCTCGTACACGACCGGCTTCAGGCCCATCTTCATCAGCTCGTACGCGGACACGATGCCGGACAGCCCGCCGCCGATGACCGCGACCTCGGTGCCGTGCTCGGGCGCCGGTATCTGGCCGAGGCCCGCCGGGTGGGCGAGGAAGTCGTCGTACGCGTAAGGGAAGTCCGGGCCGAACATGGTGATCGGCGGCTGCTGCTCGTCTGCGTGCTCGACGGCGTTGGGCACGGTGGACGTCATGGGGTACGGACTCCTTGCGGGCTTGCGACGTGCGGAAGGAAGAGGGGGAAGAAAGGGAAGAGGGGGAAGCGGGAGGGAGGTCAGACCAGGGACCCGTAGAGGCCGGGGCGGCGGTCCTTCAGATAGGGGTTCGCCTCGCGGGAGGCGGCGAGGAGGGCGGGGTCGAGGTCGGCGAGGACGAGCTCCTCGCCGCGTCCGGCCCGGGCACGAGCCACGCCGTCGGGGCCGGCGAGGGCGGACAGACCGAAGAAGTCGAAGTCACCCTCCTGGCCGGCCCGGTTGACGTACGCCACGTACATCTGGTTCTCCCAGGCCCGCACCGGGACGAGGGACTCGGCGACGAGCTGGAACGGGTGCATGTTCGCCGTCGGGACGAGCAGCAGGTCGGTGCCGGCCAGGGCGTGGGCGCGGACGAGCTCCGGGAACTCGACGTCGTAGCAGATCATGATCCCGACGGTGAGGCCGTTCAGCTCGGCCTGGACGACCGGCTGCTCGCCCGGTGCGAAGTGGTCGCGCTCGAAGCCGCCGAAGAGGTGGGTCTTGCGGTAGTTCGCGAGCCGGGTGCCGTCGGCGGAGATCAGCTGGGCGGAGTTGTGGACGGCGTCACCGGCGCGCTCCGGGTAGCCGTAGGCGATCGCCAGACCGTGCCGGTGGGCCAGCTCGGCGACGGCGTCCGCACAGTCGCCGTCGGCGGGCTCGGCGAGGCGGGCGATGTCGTCACCGATGGCGTAGCCGGTCAGGAACATCTCCGGTGCGACGAGCAGCGCGGCGCCCGCGGCGGCGGCCCGGCCGGCGGCCTCGTCGAGCACCTTGAGGTTCTCGACGGTCGAGCCGGGGCGGCCGGAGCTCTGGAGCAGGGCGGTGCGCATACGGGTCCTCACCGGGTACGGAGGGGGTCTGGGGCCATTTAGACGGTAAGTCGGCGGGCCGGGCCGGACAAGGAGGAGCCGTTGCGCGTGGCCGAGCGGTTCGTTGCGCGATCCGGGCGTCCAACGGCGATTCGTTGCGCCGGACACGTCCCTACAGCTCCCTCAGCCGCTCGATGATCTCCTTCAGCAGCGCGGGGTCGGCAGCCGGGCCGGCCGGCTGCCCGCGGCGCGGCTGGTCGATCCGGACCAGGCCGGCCTCGGCGAGGTCGCCGAGCAGGACACGTACGACGGTGAGCGGCAGGTCGGCGTCCGCGGCGAGTTCGACGACCGGCCGGGCGTCGCGCCGCACCAGGGCGAGCAGGGCGGCGCGGGCATGGTCGACGTCCGGCTCGGCCGGGTCCGCGTCCACCGCCGCCACCTGGGACATCAGGTCGATGGTGTGCCGTCCGGACGGCTCGGTACGGCCCCGGGTCACGGTGTAGGGGCGGACCAGCGAGCCGGTCTCGTCCTCGTACCAGTGCTCGTCGCTCACCGGAGGGTCAGAGGGCCGAGCGTGCGGCCGCGTCTAGGTGCCGGCCGAGCCGGCGGACGAGCAGGGCCATCTCGTGGGCCAGCTGGCCGACGTCGGTGCGGACGTCGCTGAGGACGGCGAGCCGGCTGCCGTGCCCGGCCGGGGTCACGAAGAGGTAGACGTCGTCGAGCATCACCATGGTCTGCCGCACCTCTCCGGCGCCGAACCGGTCCCCCGCCGATCGGGCCAGGCTGTGGAAGCCGGAACAGACGGCGGCGAGATGCTCGATGTCGCGCCGCCGCATGCCCTCGGAGTGGCTGAGCGGAAGCCCGTCCGCGGTGAGCAGCACGGCCTGCCGGACATGGTCGGTCCGGGCGACGAGATCGTCGAGAAGCCAGCCGAGGTCGCTCCCGGGCCGGACGACGGGTCCTGGGCCGAGGGTGGTGCGGCCGGGGCCGGAATCGGCGGTGGAGTTGGCACCGGCGGTGGAGCCGGGATCACCGGTGGGGCCGGAATCGGCGGTGAAGCCGGCACCGGGGTCCGGGGCGCGGCGGTTGTCACTGGTCATCGGCGGAGGGCGTCCTTTCCTCGGTGGGGGTCGGCTCGTCCGTGTCGAGGGGTAGTCCGTTGCGCCCCCGGTCCGCGGTGAGGGTGGACTCGACGTCGAAGCCGGGCTCCACCAGGGCGCTGTAGCCGGCGACGGCGCCGTCCCAGGAGACCTTCCGGGACAGCACCCGCTCGCGCAGTCCCTCCAGCCTGCCGGTGGCGGTCACCATCGCGTCGAGGGCCTCGCGCTGCCGGTCGGTGAGGCGGCCGCGGTCACCGCCCTGGACCGCGACCCGCATGGCGTCCACCGCCCGGTCGGAGCGCCGCTGCTGTGCGAGCAGGTCGGCGGCGGTCGCCGTGTCGAGCCGGGTGCCCAGGTAGGCGGCCGACAGCCGCCGTTCGATCTGGATCTGCCCGACGGCCGTGTCGACGGGGGTGCCGAAGTCGTCGTACACCCCCTGGATCCGGATCAGCGCCCGGAGTTCGGCGGTGACGGACACCATGGCGAAGCTCCACAGCGCCATCAGAGCGACGGCCGGGGCGAGGGCGAGCGCCACGATCCGCGCGCGGACGGTGGTGGGCCGGCGGGCGAAGCGAGATGGGCGTCCCCCCGGCCGGAGGGTGGGGGATGGCCAGCGCATGGATGTCCTACCGGTGTTACCAGCGAGTAAGGAGCCCGGCTCAACCTACGGGATCGCCCTCGTAACCGCAATGGTCCCCCCGGTAACCCCGGGTTAAGGCTCGACGGCGAACGTGCTGACGACGGCCGCGTGGTCGGAGGGCCAGTCGTTGCCCGCCACTTCGGGCCAGGGCGCCGGGCTGCCGCTGACGTAGGTCCGGGAGTCGAGCACACGCAGCCCCCTGTGCAGTACGTAGTCGATCCGGTCCTGCGGCTCGGGCCGCCCGCTGCCGTCCTCGCACACGGGGTGGATCGGCGACCAGGTGTGCCCCGGCGCGGTGACCGGATCCGGATGGACCTCCCGGTAGGAGTCACGGAACCCCGCCTCCTCGGCGGCCTCGGTCACCGGCCACTCGACGTCCGTCCAGTCCAGGTGGGACGGGCAGTTGAAGTCCCCCACGAGCACCACGGGCACGGCACCGTCCCCGATCCACCGCAGCGCCTCCCGCAGCTGCCCGAGCCGCACCTCTTCATGGGCGATCAGCTCGGGCGCCCCGAGCCCGTCGAAGTGGAACTCGTAGGGCCCGTACGGCGTGTAGTGCAGATGCGCGGTCCAGATGTCGACCTCGCGTCCGGGGCGTACGGCGATCCGCACACCGGCGGCTCCGTAGAAACCGACCTCCGGGTCGCCCAGGCGGGCGGTGATGGGATACCGGCTGATGATCCCGAGGTTCTCCCCGGCCGTGTGGTGGTGCCAGCCGAGGGCCTCGGCGAGCTCCCGGGCCGAGGTGCCGGCGGTCTCCTGGAGGCCGACGACATCCCCGCCGGCGTCGAGGACGGCCTTGACCTGCTTGGCCCGGTGGTCGTCGATCCGACTGCCGCCGAGCCACAGGTTCCAGGACATGACCCGGAGTTCGGGTACGGCCATGTCGCTCAGCTCCTTCGGAGTGACCCCGACGAGGGTCTCCCGGACGGTCCGGCCCGGTGCGCTGCCGATCGGCGCGAGCGAGGGCACGGCGAGGACCGCGCAGCCGGCGGCCTCGGCGGAGGCGACCCCGGTCTCGGTGTCCTCGACGGCGACACAGGCCGCCGGGTCGACACCGAGGGCGCGGCAGGCGGCGAGGTACGGGTCGGGGGCGGGTTTGGTGCGGCCGGTGTCGTCGGCGGTGACGGAGGCGGCGAACCGGCTGCGGCCGAGCGCGTCGAGCACGAGGTCGGCGACCGCGCGTGGGGACGCGGTGACCAGGGCGGTGGGTACGTCGGCCGCGGCCAGCGCGTCCAGCAGGTCGAGGGCGCCGGGGCGGGGCACGATGCCGGTGCGGACGCGGTCCGCGAACTCCCGGTGCAGCTCGGCCGCGAGGCCGGCGCCGGACCTGCCGGTGCTGCCGGCCAGCCACTGGGCGGTGTGCTCGACCGGCCGGCCCAGCACATCGGGCTCGTCGGCCTGGCCGAGCGTCCGCCCGGCAACGCGTTCCACCGCCTCCCACCACAGTCGCTCGGTGTCGACGAGCGTTCCGTCCATGTCGAACAGGACGGCCTGGAGCGGGAGTCGGGGGTGGGGGGTCACGTTGTTGTCATTCCTTACTTCTGGACAGGACTTCTGGACAAGCGGCCGGGGGTGCTCCGGCCGGGGTTCCTCAACTCTGCGCACGGTCCGCCACGAGCACCGGCCGCTCGGGCAGCGACACGCTCACAGCGGCTCCGGCGCCCAGAGCGGCGGCCTCATGGGCGGGCAGGTCGGCCTTGGCCTCGGTGCCGTCGGCGAGCCGTACGGTGACCCGGACGACCGCGCCCAGGAAGGCCGTGGCGACGACGGTCGCCGTACCGGCGTCGTCCGCGCGCACCCGGACCGCCTCGGGCCGGACCAGGACGTCGACCTCGCTCGCACCCGGTGCCTGCCCGTCGGCCGGCAGCCGCTGCCCGAGCACCTCGACGGTGCCGTCCTTCAGCGTCCCGGGGATCCGGCTCATCGTGCCGACGAACTCGGCGACGAAGGCGGTGGCGGGTCGGCCGTACAACTCGGCGGGCTCGGCGCACTGTTCGAGCCGCCCGGCGCGCATCACGGCGACCCGGTCGGCGACGGACAGTGCCTCCTCCTGATCGTGGGTCACGAAGAGAGTGGTGATGCCGAGTTCCTGCTGGAGCCGGCGGATCTCCTCGCGGAGCGTCAGCCGGACCTTGGCGTCGAGGGCCGACAGCGGCTCGTCGAGGAGGAGCACGCGGGGGCGCAGGGCGAGGGCGCGGGCGAGCGCGATGCGCTGCTGCTGACCGCCGGAGAGCTGGTGGGGGAACCGCTCCGCCTTGTCACCGAGTCCGACCAGCTCCAGCAGCTCGGCGGCCCTGGACCGCCGTTCGGCCGTGCGGATCTTGCGCATGCGCAGCCCGAAGGCCACGTTGTCGACGGCGTTCAGATGCGGGAAGAGACTGTACGACTGGAAGACCATCCCGGCGTCACGGCGGTGTGCCGGGACCCGGGTGACGTCCTCGCCGTCCACCAGCACCGCGCCGGAGTCGGGGTGTTCGAAGCCGGCGAGCATGCGCAGCGCGGTGGTCTTGCCGCAGCCGGACGGGCCGAGCAGGGCCAGGAACTCTCCCGGGCGGACGGTCAGACCGAGTCCGTCGAGGGCGACGGTGGTGCCGAACTCCCTCCGCAGTGAACGGAATTCGACGGTGGCGGCCGTGGTGGCCTTCTCAGGCGTGCTGACACTCATGGTTCATCCCCGGGAGGAAGCGGTTCGGTCGCGGCCGCCGGCACCGGCGAGCGCGAGGAGCAGGGCCCAGGTCACCAGGAGACTGAGCACGGAGACGGCGACGGACATCTGGGCCTGCGAGCCGCCGACGTTGTAGATCCACACGGCGAAGGGCTGGAAGCCGAGCAGCCGGGCGACGGTGAACTCGCCGAGCACCAGCGCGAGGGTGAGGAAGGCCGCGTTGAGGAGCGCCCCGCGCAGATTGGGCAGGACGGCCCGGACGAGCGCCTGCGGCCAGGTGGCACCGCAGCTGCGGGCGGCCTCGACGAGGGTGCGCACGTCGATCGCGCGCAGCCCGGCGTCCAGCGCCCGGTAGACGAAGGGCAGCGCCATGACGACGTAGGCGAGGACCAGGACGACCGGGAAGGCCGGGTTCTGCATGGCGACGAACGTCTGGAACAGCGGGGTCCTGGACAGATAATCCGGGCCCCACTTCAGCACGCTCGCGATCCCGGCGACGAACGCGATCGGCGGCACCACCAGCGGCAGCGAACAGACGATCTCGACCACGGGCCGCAGCCCGGGCGCGCTCAGCCGCAGGGCGACCACGGCCGGCACCATCAGCAGCAGCACCACGACGATGGTGGCGACGGCCAGTTCCAGCGAGAGCAGCAGGCTGGGGAGGAAGCCGTCGGCGGACAGGATCTGGCTGTAGGCGTCGAAGGTGACGCCCTGGCCCGGCACGTCTACGGTGAAGACGACGGAGGCGCCCAGCGGGACCAGGAAGTAGAGGGCGGCAAGGCCTAGGACGGCCCAGCGCCACGGGGTCAGGCGTCGAGCCATCGGGCACTCCGTCGTTGCAGGGGCAGGTACACGGCCATCACCAGGCCCGCCACCAGCACCATGTCCAGGCTCAGGGCGAGGGCCACGTTCTCCTGGCCGACCAGGACGTTGCCGGAGAGGGCGTCGGCGATCTGCAGGGTGACCAGCGGGACGGCGCTGCCGACCATCGCGGCGGCGGTGGCGTAGGCGGCGAAGGCGCTGCCGAAGAGCAGCACGAGACCGCCGAGCAGCGAGGGCGCGAGCACGGGCAGCGCCACGAACCGCCAGTACTGCACACCGGTGGCGCCGTTGTTGAGCGCGGCCTCCCGCCACTGCGCCCGTAGCCCGTCCAGGGCCGGGGTGATGGTGAGGACCATCAGCGGGACCAGGAAGTAGAGGTAGACGAGGACCAGTCCCCAGAAGCTGTACAGGTCCCAGCCGTGGTCCGCGAGCCCGAGGTGCACGGTCAGCACACCGGCGTTGCCGAGGGTCGCCACGAAGGCGAAGGCCAGCGGCACGCCGCCGAAGTTGGCGAGCACACCGGAGGCGGTGAGCACGGCCTCGCGCAGCGCCCGGGAGCGGGAGCTGACGACGGCCTGCGCGAGCGGCAGCCCGAGGACGGCCGCGAGCCCGGCGGAGAGAGCGGACAGCTGGACGCTCCCGACGAGGGCGGTGAGGTACGGCCCCTGCAGCGAGTCGCTGAGATTCCGCCCGGTGTACGAACTCGTCCCACTGACCGGGTCCTTGACCGTGAAGGCGCCGTTCAGCATGGCCACGGCCGGCAGCCCGAAGGCGACGGCCGTGAAGACGAGCAGCGGGACGACGGCCAGCCAGCCGGGGGCGCGGCGCCGCCGCTTCTGGGAAGCGGCGAACGCCACGTCGGCCCGCGTGAGCGGGGCCGTCATCCGGAGACGGCCTTCGACCAGCCCTGCGCGATTGCGGTCTTGGCCTTGCCCTGCTGGGCCTCGGTCGGGAAGGAGGGCGTGCCGGAGACCGCGGGCAGCTTGGCGGCGGCCGTCTTGTCGAGGGTTCCGGCCTTCTCCATGGGGGCCATCAGGACCGGACGGGCGTACCCCTTGAGCCACAGGTTCTGGCCCTCGGTGCTGTACAGGTACTCCTGCCACAGGCGGGCGGCCGCCGGGTGCGGGGCGTCCTTGTTGATGGCCTGGGAGTAGTACTGAGCGTACTGCCCGTCGCTGGGGATGGAGACCTTCCAGTCCACGCCCTTGGACTTGAACTCGTCGGCGTACCCGGCGTTCAGGTAGTCCCAGTCGATGGAGATGGGCGTCTCGCCCTTCTCCACGGTGGCCGGGGTGGACTCGACGGGCGTGTAGTTACCGTTCTTCTTCAGCTGGCCGAAGAGGTCGAGACCGGGCTGGATGTCGTCGAAGGAGCCCTTGTTGGCGAGCGCGGCCGCGTACACGCCGCCGAAGGCAGAGCCGGACTTGGTCGGGTTGCCGTTGAGGGCGACCTGGCCCTTGTACTGCGGCTTGAGCAGGTCCGCGAAGGTGGTCGGGCAGGTCTTGACGCGCTTGGCGTCGCAGCCGATGGAGATGTAGCCGCCGTAGTCGTTGTACCAGCGGGCCTGCGGGTCCTTCTGGCCGGTGGGGATGTCGGCGTACGAGGTGACTTTGTACGGCGCGAGCAGCCCCTGCTGGGCAGCGCTGAGCGCGAAGGACGAACCGAGGTCGAGCACGTCCGGGGCCCGGTCCTGGCCCTTCCTCGACGTCACGGCGTTGATCTCGTCCTGGCTGGAGCCGTCGGGGCTCTCGTCCTCGATCTTGATGCCGTACTTCTTCTGGAAGCCGTCGATGATGGCGCCGTAGTTCGCCCAGTCACGGGGCACGGCGATGATGTGCAGCGTGCCCTCCTTCTTGGCCGCGGCGACCAGCTTGTCGATGCCACCGAGATCGGCGGCGGAGGTGGCGGTGGCGGCGTTCTTGCCGTCGGAGGTGGTGGACGACGCGTTGTCGGGGGCGGCGCCGCAGGCGCTCAGGGCGAGCGCGGCAACGACGGCTAGGGAGCCGCCAAGGACGGCGGTTCTCGGCAGGGACACGGTCACGGTCTCTCCAGGGAGTACGCACGAGGGTGGGTGGCACGTAGCGCGAACTTGTATGAACAAGTCGGCCTCAGTACGCCCGTCGCGAATGTCCCATCCATGAACGCAGAAGAAACACCAGCCCCTGTTTCCCTGCACATTCACGGCTGACGCGAAGCACCCCAGAACGTCGATTAGGCTGGTCACGCTGTGCACAGCGGCCTACTCAGAGGGGAAGCATGACGGCGCGACACGAGGAGATCGCCGACGGGTTGCGGCGCGCCATCGACCACGAGGAGTACACCGTCGGCAGCCGGCTGCCCTCGGAGACGGAACTGGCGGCGCAGTACGGCGTGTCCCGCGGCACCGTCCGCCAGGCCGTCGCCGCGCTCACCTCCGAGGGGCTGATCGGCTCCCGCCAGGGCGCCCGCCGGGTGGTGCTGGCCAGCCGCCGCAGCCAGAGCTTCGCGGAGTTGCGCAGCTTCGCCCAGTGGGCGCGGGCGATGGGCCGCGAGGCCACGGGCCGGGTCGTGACCCAGGAGTACCGGCCCGCGGTGCAGGAGGACGCCATTCGCCTCCAACTCGCCATCGGAACACCGGTGTTGCACGTCCTCCGGGTACGCGGCCTGGACGGCGAGCCGGTGCTGCTGGAGCGGACGGTGTACGCGGACTGGATCTCCCAGGCGGTGCAGGCGATAGAGCCGGAGTGCCCGTCGGTGACTCAACGCCTGTACGAGGACACGGGGTTGGTCTTCGCGTACGGCGAGCACGTGATCGACGCGGTCGCCTGCGGCGCGCGGGACGCCGAATTGCTGGGGGTACGCCGGTCGGGTCCGCTCCTGCGGGTGCGGCGGGTGACGACGACGCGGGAAGGGCAGCCGGTGGAGTGGTCGGACGACCGGTATCGGCCGGATGCGGTGAGCTTCAGTGTGCACAACTCCATTGGGAGCAATGCGCTGGCGCGGAAGACCGCGGAGTAGGGCTCGGGGGGGCTGTCCTATGCCGGGCGCGGGTGGTGTGTGGCTTGTCGCGCAGTTCCCCGCGCTCCTGAAGCCAACTCAGCTGGTCCCACCTTTAGGGGCGCGGGGAACTGCGCGATCAGCCACGACTCACCCGCGCCCGGCATACGACCGAACCCCCCGAGCTCTCCCCGCACTCACCCCGGCGCCCCCGAAGAGAACCTCCTCAGCAGCGGCGACAGCACCAGCACCGACTTGGTCCGCTCCACGAACGGCTCCCCCGCGATCCGCTCCAGGACCCGTTCGAAGTGCCGCATGTCCGACGCGAAGACCTGCACGACCGCGTCGGCCTCACCGGTGACCGTGGACGCGGCCACCACCTCCTGGTAGCGCTCCAGGCCCCGCTGGATGGTCTCCGGTGAGGTGTTGCGCCGGCAGTAGATCTCGACGAACCCCTCCGTCTCCCAGCCGAGGGCGACTGGATCGACCCTCACGGTGAAACCCGTGATCGCGCCGGTGGCGCGCAGCCGGTCCACGCGCCGTTTGACGGCGGGCGCGGACAGGCCGACCAGTTGCCCGATGTCCGCGTAGGAGCGGCGGGCGTCCTCGGCGAGGGCGTGCACGATGCGTTCGTCGAGATCGTTCAGCAAGGAGTCGTTCAGCTCTCAGGTGTTGCAAGACGGGACCGGCGATAGCCGTATACGAAGTAGAACACGAGCCCGACCGCCATCCAGACACCGAAGACCACCCAGGTGACGGCCGAGAGGCTGCCCATCATCCAGACGCAGAAGCCCAGGCCCAGCGCGGGCAGCAGCGGGGACAGCGGGACGCGGAAGGTGCGGGGCATGGCCGGGCGCGTCCGGCGCAGTACCACCACCGCGATGTTCACCAGGCCGAAGGCGAACAGTGTGCCGATGCTGGTGGCGTCGGCCAGCTGGCCCAGCGGGATCGCGGCGGCGAGGACACCGCAGAAGAGGGAGACGATCACGGTGTTGGCCCGGGGCGCGCCGGTCTTCGGGTGGACCTTGGCGAACACCTTGGGCACCAGGCCGTCCCGGGACATCGCGAAGAGGATGCGGGTCTGGCCGTAGAGCACGGTCAGGACGACGCTGGCGATGGCGATGACCGCGCAGGCGGCCAGCAGGGTGCCCCAGAAGCTCTGGCCGGTCACGTCCCGCATGATCTGGGCGAGCGCGGCCTCGGAGTCGTTGAACTGCCGCCACGGCTTCGCACCGACGGCGACGGCCGCGACAAGGACGTACAGCGCCGTCACGATGACCAGCGAAAGCATGATGGCCCGCGGCAGGTCGCGCTGCGCGTTCTTCGCCTCCTCGCCGGCGGTGGAGGCGGCGTCGAAGCCGATGTACGAGAAGAACAGCGTCGCCCCGGCCGCGCTGACGCCGGCCATGCCCAGCGGCATGAAGTGCGCGTAGTTGCCGGACCTGAAGCCCATGAAGCCGATGGCGCAGAACAGCACCAGCGCGCCGATCTTCACGCACACCATGATCGTGTTGGCGCGCGCCGACTCCTTGGCACCACCGAGCAGAAACACCATCGCGAGGAGTACGACGACCAGGGCGGGCACGTTGAAGAAACCGCCGTCGACGCCGGGCGGCGCGGACAGCGCCTTCGGGAGCGTGACGCCGACGGTCCCGGCGAGCAGCTCGTTGAGGTACTCGCCCCAGCCGACCGCGACCGCGGCGACCGAGACGCCGTACTCCAGGAGCAGACACCAGCCGCAGACCCAGGCGATCAGCTCACCCATCGTCGCGTATGCGTACGAGTACGAGGAGCCGGCGACCGGGATGGTGCCCGCCAGCTCGGCGTAGGAGAGCGCCGAGAACAGCGCGGTCAGCCCGGCGATCACGAAGGAGAGGGTGACGGCCGGGCCGGCCTTGGGGACGGCCTCGCCGAGGACCACGAAGATGCCGGTGCCGAGGGTGGCACCGATGCTGATCATCGTCAGCTGCCAGAGCCCGAGGGAACGCCGGAGCGTTCCCCCTTCACCCTGCCCGCCCTCGGCCACCAGCCGCTCGACGGGCTTCCGCCGCATCAGACGGGCACCGACGGAGGGGGAAACGTCGGTTGGTGGGGGTGCGCCTTGATCAAGCACGCGCGGCTCCTTTGTCGCTGCGGGTCCAGAGGCGGGTGGGGACCGACGGCGCCCCGTCCCGCCGGGGCCCATCGAGCGGGGTCCCAGCCACGCCACGTACAGCGCATGACCCTATGAGCCAGGCCTTCACGGATGTAATGCAGCAACCTTGCACATATACGCAAGATTGTTGCGTGTGTGGTCGGAGGGCGCACATTCATTGCACGCAGTCGGCGTCGCACCCCCAAAGGAGCGCGGGGAACCGCGCGACCAGCCCCCACGCACCCGCACCCGAGAAGGGCGAGGCCGTCCCCTCACGGCGCCGCGAACGAACGGTTCAGTTCCAGCTCGCGTGCAGCGGCTTGCCCTCCGCGTAGCCCGCCGCACTCTGGATCCCCACGATCGCCTTCTCCGCGAACTCCTCCAGGGATCCCGCACCGGCATAGGTGCACGAGGACCGCACGCCCGCGATGATCGAGTCGATCAGGTCCTCCACCCCCGGCCGGGCCGGGTCGAGGAACATCCGGGACGTCGAGATGCCCTCCTCGAAGAGCGCCTTGCGGGCCCGGTCGTAGGCCGACTCGTCGGACGTCCGGTTGCGCACCGCGCGCGCGGAGGCCATGCCGAAGGACTCCTTGTACAGCCGCCCGTCGGCGGCCTGCTGGAGGTCGCCCGGCGACTCGTAGGTGCCGGCGAACCAGGAGCCGACCATCACGTTGGACGCGCCCGCGGCCAGCGCCATGGCGACGTCACGCGGGTGCCGGACACCACCGTCGGCCCAGACGTGCTTGCCGTACTTCTTGGCCTCGGCAGCGCACTCCAGGACCGCCGAGAACTGCGGCCGGCCGACGCCGGTCATCATGCGGGTGGTGCACATGGCGCCGGGCCCCACGCCGACCTTGATGATGTCCGCGCCCGCGTCGACGAGGTCCTTCACGCCCTCGGCGGAGACGATGTTGCCGGCCGCGATCGGGACGTGCGGGTCGAGTCCGCGGACCAGCCTGATCGCGCTGATCATCGACTCCTGGTGGCCGTGCGCGGTGTCGATGACGAGCGTGTCGACGCCCGCGTCGAGCAGCTGCTTGGCCTTGTCCGCGAAGTCCCCGTTGATCCCGACGGCGGCGGCGATGCGCAGCCTGCCGTGCGCGTCGGTGGCCGGGGTGTACAGGGTGGCGCGCAGGGCGCCCTTGCGGGTGAGGATGCCGGCGAGCTTGCCGTCCTGGTCGACGGCCGGGGCGTAGCGGCGGTTGGCCGCGTCCAGCTTGTTGAACGCCTCCCGCGGGTCGATGTCCGCGTCGAGCAGCAGCAGGTCACGGGACATGACCTCGGCCAGTTGGGTGAAGCGGTCGACTCCGTTGAGGTCCCGGTCGGTGACGACACCGACGGGGCGGCCGTCCTCGTCGACGACGACACCGGCGTTGTGCGCGCGCTTGGGCAGCAGGGCCAGCGCGTCGGCGACGGTCTGGTGCGGGGCGAGCACGATCGGGGTGTCCAGCACCAGGTGGCGGCTCTTCACCCAGGTGATGACATCGGTGACCACGTCGATCGGGATGTCCTGCGGGATCACGACGAGTCCGCCGCGCCGCGCCATCGTCTCGGCCATCCGCCGGCCCGCGATCGCGGTCATGTTGGCGACGACCAGCGGGATGGTGGTGCCAGTGCCGTCCGGCGAGCTGAGGTCCACGCCCTGACGCGAGCCGACCGCGGAGAGGCTCGGCACCATGAAGACGTCGTCGTACGTCAGGTCGTACCCGGGCTGGATGTCATTGAGGAAACGCACGTGCCGCACATCCCAGTCGATCAGAGGTGACCCCCGGACCGGCCGGCCAAGGGGAAAAGCACGTACTTGATTGTCCCATGGCGACCGGTATGCGGTGCCCGGGACGAACGTCCAGGCAGGTCAGAGGGACTTAGGAGGAACCTCCAAGAGCCGTTTCGCACGGCTTCGCGCGTCAGCCGAGGGCGAGTGCCACCGTCAGTCCCGGTTCGTCGGCGGCCGCCTGGGCGAGCACGTCCCGGGCGGTCTTCCACTCGTCCGGCCGGGTCCTGGCGTATCCCTGCCAGTCGGTGACGACGAGAAGGAGCCCGCGGTCGACCGCCTCCGGCGGCCAGACCGAGGGATCGCGGAGGCTGTCGGAGAGGGCGTCCCAGTTACGGCCGAACCAGTCGGGCAGGCTCAGGGCGGAGGCGGCGCGGTCCATGAGAGCGGCCTTGTCGGCGACACCTGCGAGGTCGAGCGTGACCAGATGCGGATTCGTCGTCATCTCAGCACCGCCCGGGAGGGGTTGTCAGGATCACCCGTGTAGTAGATCCCACCGGTGCGCCGGGTGACAATGCGCACCAGCGAAGTCGCTCGTCATCCTTTCGCACCGGCCGCGGGAGCCTCGGGCAGGTCGTCGAGGAAGTCCCCGGACGGTGCATGGAAGAGCGTGCCGGTGACCGCCGTGGAGAAGTCGAGGATCGGGTCGTGGGTGGCGTCCGGCGTGCCCAGGAACATGTTGCGCAGCATGCGCTCGATGACGTCCGGCGTACGCGCGTACCCGATGAAGTAGGTGCCGAACTCGCCGTGGCCGGGGCTGCCGAAGGGCATGTTGTCACGCAGGATCTGCAGCTCCTCGCCGTCCGGACCGGTGACGGTGTTCAGGTCGACGTGGGAGGCCGGCTCCTCCAGTTCGAGGTTGGTGGCCTTGGTACGGCCGATGATCCGCTCCTGCGCCTCCACCGGCAGCGCGTTCCAGGCGTCCAGGTCGTGGACGTACTTCTGCACGACCACATAGCTGCCGCCGGCGTGCACGGGGTCCTCCGCACCGATCAGCACGGCCCTGTGGGCGGCGGCGCCGACCGGGTTCTCGGTGCCGTCGACGAAGCCCAGCAGGTCACGGGCGTCCAGGTACTTGAAGCCCTGCACCTCGTCCTCGACGGTCACCGCGTCCCGCAGCCGGTGCATGATCTCGGCGGCGAGCCCGAAGCAGAGGTCGAACCGGGTGGCCCTGATGTGGAAGAGGAGATCACCGGGGGTGGCGACCGCGGTGTGCCGGGAGCCTGCCAGAGGCCGGAAGGGATGGAGTCCGGCCGGGCGCGGGTGGTCGAACAGCCGGTCCCAGGCGTCGGAGCCGATCCCCGCGACACAGCTCAGGGCGGCTTCCGGCGCGCCGAACCCGAAGCTGCGCCGGAGCGAGCTCAGATCGCCCAGGACCTCCCTTACCCGCTCCTCCTGCCCGGGGCGGACGGTGACCACCAGGAAGATCGCGGCGGTGGTCAACGGTCCGAGCACCGGCTGTGGTTCGGCTCCCCCTGCGGGCTGGGGTTCAGTGGTCACCGCGTCCTCCCGATGCGATCGGCGCTCGGCCTGTCCTACACATAAGTCACACAGACAAGTCGTACACACAAACTCGGTTGTCGGCGTTCAGCCGATGCAGACGCTCCATGCGACAGCGTCGAGATCGCCAAAGAGGAAGACGCCGGCCCGGGGGCCGCAGGTGCCCCCCCGGGCGAACAGGCGCTCGCAGCGCCCGGATGTGTCCTCGATGTGCCGTGCGGCCCGGTCCGGCGCCGTATGACACCTTCGGCGGTAAGGAGCAGCTCATCCGCGCCTACCTCGACTCCCGTCACGCCAAGGTCTCCGACCGGCTGCTACGCGCCGTCGCCGGCACCGACGATCCGCGGGACCGTCTGCTGGCGGTCTTCGACGCGAAGGCCGCGCTCTTCACCGAGCGGGGCTACCGCGGCTGCGCCTTCGTGGCGGCCAGCGCCGAGGCTAGACAGGGCAGCGCCATCGAAGAGGTCTCGGACGCTTACCGGGCCTGGGTCCGGGCTCTGTTCACCGACCTCGCCCGGGGCGCCGGCGCCCCGGATCCCGAGGGCCTCGCCCACCAGCTCCACCTGCTGTACGACGGGGGCGGCCTGTCCGTGCGGATGGACCGCGACCCGTCGGCGGGCGCGGTCGCCCGGCAGGCGGCCGCCGTACTGATCGACGCGGCCCTGCCGACCCGATCCTGAGGGCCCGTTTCGGGAAAGGGCTTCACCGGCCCGGGAGTTGGGTGCCTGACCCGGCCGCGGACAGGCAGAGGTGCCACGGCAGCGTGGTCTACCGATGCCGCCGCGGCGGCGCCACGATCGCCGTCAGGAACCGTCCGGGTCGGAACGGTTCAGCGTCGGCTTGGGCGTCGGCCCCGTCGTCATCAGATAGTCGGCGGCCGAGGTGTCGGTGACAAGACTGGTGACCAGCCCCGACCTCAGCACCGCGTCGATCGCGGCCGCCTTGCGCTGCCCGCCCGCGATAGCGACGACCTCGGGGATACGGCGCAGCTGGTCGGCCTTGACCGTGATGCACCGTTCCCCCAGGTCCCGTCCGACCCGGCGGCCGTCGGCGTCGAAGAGGTGCGCGGCCATCTCGGCGGCGACGCCGAGCGTGGCGTAGTGCGCACGCTCCTCGTCACTGAGCATGTCGTGCACCGTCGAGATGCCGCGCTCCCAGGAGCCGATGGAGACACAGGCGACCGTGACCTTGTCGAAGTACTCGAAGGCCCGGGCGATGCCGGTCTGGTTGCGCAGCGCGGCCGCGGTGGCCGCGTCCGGCAGCAGCATCGGCGCGTAGATGGGGTGGGCGTCGCCGCCCGACACCTGGGCGGCGCGCCGGACGGCCTCGACCGAACCGCGCTCGGAGGTCCCGGCGTCGTACACGCCCGTCAGCTGCACCACCGTGCACGGGGGCAGCCGGTCGAGCGCCGCCGCCATGTGGATGGTGGACCGGCCCCAGGCGAGACCGAGCACATCGCCCTCGTTGACGAGTTCGCCGAGCAGGTCCGCGGCGACCTCGCCGAGGTTCTCGGGGTCGGGGGTCTCCTCCGCCTCGGCCGGGGACTCGACCACGACGGCGTGCCGAAGGCCGTAGCGGGCGCGGAGCGCGTCGGAGCGCTCGGCGTCCAGCTCGGCCGGCACACGGATCTCGATGCGTACGAGATCCCTTTCGAGGGCAGTCTCCAGTACCCGGGCCACTTTGAAGCGGCTGACGCCGAACTCCTCAGCGATCTGGATCTTGGACTTGCCCTCAAGGTAGAAGCGGCGGGCCATGGCCGCCGCCTGCACCAGCTCAGCGGGTCCCATCCGCATGGCTGACCGGCCCGCCGACATACCCGACACGGCCATCTCCTCACTGCTGTTCACGCTCTGGATACGCCGTTCATCCTTGCAGATCCGGCGCAGTCGATCAGCCCTGATCGGAGCCGTTCACGTTCCCGTACCTCAGTGGTCGCACGCCCATGACGCGGCAGCGGCGGCCCCCTCGGCCTGCGTGCGTAGTGCACGTACCGCCTCTGCCGGGTCGTTTGCCCCGTACACCGCCGAACCTGCCACAAAAACGTCGGCTCCGGCGTCCGCGCACCGCTCGATCGTCGTCGCCGAAACTCCACCATCGACCTGCAGCCACAACTCCAGCCCGTGCTTGCTGATCAACTCCCGGGAGCGGCGGATCTTCGGCAGCATGATGTCGAGAAACGCCTGACCGCCGAAGCCCGGCTCCACCGTCATGATCAGCAGCATGTCCAGCTCGGGCAGCAGGTCCTCGTACGGCTCGATGGGCGTCGCGGGCTTGAGCGCCATGGAGGCGCGGGCGCCCTTCGCCCGGATCTCGCGCGCGAGCCGCACGGGGGCGGCCGCCGCCTCCACATGGAAGGTGACGGACGAGGCACCCGCTTCGACGTACTGGGGTGCCCAGCGGTCGGGGGCCTCGATCATCAGATGGCAGTCCAGCGGGGTGTCCGTGGCCCGGGCCAGGGACTCAACGACCGGCACACCGAGCGTGAGGTTCGGGACGAAGTGGTTGTCCATGACGTCGACGTGGAGCCAGTCGGCGCCTTCGACCGCCTTCGCCTCGTCCGCGAGGCGGGCGAAGTCGGCGGACAGGATGCTGGGGTTGATCTGCACGGCCATGCGTCAAGCGTGCCATGCCCCGACAGGGAGGGCCGAGTGGGGTTCGGGGGCGGTTCCGCGGGTGCGGCGCGTCAGCCGGTCCTCCGGATCAGGGCCAGGTACATGGCGTCCGTGCCATGAAGGTGGGGCCAGAGCTGCACATCGGGCCCCCCGCCCAGCTCCGGCACACCCGGCAGCAACGGGCGCGCGTCCAGCAGCTCCGTCTCCGGACGCTGCTTGAGGACGTCCTGGACCACCGCACGCGTCTCCGCGAGGTGCGGGGAGCATGTGGCGTACCCGACGACGCCGCCCACCCGCACCGAGTCGATCGCGGTACGCAGCAGCCCACGCTGCAGCGGGGCGAAGTTGTCGAGGTCCTCGGGACGGCGGCGCCAGCGGGCCTCCGGGCGGCGGCGCAGGGCGCCGAGGCCAGTGCACGGCACGTCCATCAGGATCCGGTCGAAGGTGCCCGGGCGCCACGGCGGCCGGGTGCCGTCGGCCGCGATCACCTGATACGGCCCCGGGTTGCCGTGCAGCGCCTTCTCGACCAGGCCGGCCCGGTGCGGCTGCTTCTCCGAGGCAAGGAGTGCGGCCCCGCGCTCGGCGGCGAGCGCGGCGAGCAGCGCGGCCTTGCCGCCGGGCCCGGCGCAGCCGTCGAGCCAGGTCTCGTCCGGGCCGTCGAGCGGCGCGTTGGCGAGCGCGAGGGCCACCAGCTGGCTGCCCTCGTCCTGCACGCCGGCCCGGCCCTCCTGCACGGCCTCGATGGCGCCGGGCTCCCCGCCCTCGCTGAGCCGCACCGCGTACGGCGACCAGCGCCCCGGCACGGCCGCTTCCTCACCGAGCAGTTCCCCGGTGGTGGCCCGCCCCGGCCGGGCCACCAGCGTCACCTCGGGCCGCTCGTTGTCGGCGGCCAGCAGTTCCTCGATCCCCGCACGGCCGCCGCCCAGGGAGTCCCAGAGCGCGGAGACGACCCACCGCGGGTGCGAGTGCACGACGGCGAGATGGTCCTCCGGGTCCTGGTCGTAGGGCGGCGCGACCTTCGCCAGCCAGCCGTCGAGATCGTCCTGCGCGACCTTGCGCAGCACGGCGTTGACGAACTTGGCCCGCCCGTCGCCCAGCACCACCCGGGCCAGCTCGACGGAGGCGGACACGGCGGCATGGGAGGGGATGCGCGTGCCCAGCAGCTGGTGCGCCCCGAGGCTCAGCACGTCCAGCACCGGCGGGTCGACCTCGCGCAGCGGCCGGTCGACGCACTCGGCGATGATCGCGTCGTAGGTCCCCTGCCGGCGCAGCGTCCCGTACACCAGCTCCGTCGCGAGCGCGGCGTCCCGCCCGTCGAACTTGTCGGGCCCCTCCTTCTCCCTCGCCTTGCGCAGCAACGGCGGCAGCACGAGGTTGGCGTACGCGTCCCGCTCGTCCACGGCGCGCAGCGCCTCGAAGGCGAGGAGGCGGACGGGGTCCTTGTGGGGACGACGGTAGGGCTTGGCGGGCCGGCGCGGCCCCCGGGACTGCTGGCTCACGAAAAAGGTGCTCCGGGTATGGGAAGGATGCGACTCCCAGCGTACGCCGCGCACACCGGAAAGCCGCTGCTGAGAAGGGGCGGCTCAGTCGCCGAGGGTCTCCCCGGCGCCGATGCGCACACCACGCGCCCAGTCGGCCGCCCGCATCGGCTTCTTGCCCTGGGCCTGCACCCAGAGCAGTTCCACGGCGTAGGACCCCGTCCCCACGTGCGCGCTGTTCTTTCCGACGGCGATCTGGGCCGGCGCGAGATCGGTCCGCTCCGGCGCCGGCGTCACCTGGATCAGCTTGAGCCGCTCACCGCGGAAGGTGGTCCAGGCACCGGGGGCGGGTGTGCAGCCGCGCACCACCCGGTCGACCCGCAGCGCGGGCGCCGACCAGTCGACCTTCGCATCCTCGACCGTGATCTTCGGGGCGACGGTGATGCCCTCGGCTGGCTGCGGTACGGCCTTGAGCGTGCCGTCCTCGATACCGTCCATGGTCGCGGCGAGCAGCCCTGACCCGGCGAAGGCGAGCCGCGTCAGCAGATCACCGCTGGTGTCGGTGGGCCGGATCTCCTCGGTGACGGTCCCGTAGACGGGCCCGGAGTCGAGGCCCTCCTCGATCAGGAAGGTGGACGCGCCCGTGATCTCGTCGCCCGCCATGATGGAGTGCTGGACGGGCGCCGCCCCTCGCCAGGCCGGAAGCAGCGAGAAATGCAGATTGACCCACCCATGGGCCGGCACGTCGAGCGCGACCCGCGGCAGCAGCGCACCGTAGGCGACCACCGGACAGCAGTCCGGCCCGATGGCCTTCAGCCGCTCCAGGAACTCCGGATCGCGCGGCTTCGGCGGCCTCAGCACCTCGATCCCGGCCTCCATCGCCCGCTCGGCCACAGGCGAAGCGGCCAGCCTGCGGCCCCGCCCGGCCGGCGCGTCGGGCCGCGTGACCACGGCGGCCACCTCGTGCCGCCCGGAGGCGATGAGGGCGTCCAGAGCGGGAACGGCGACTTCGGGGGTACCGGCGAAGACAAGCTTCATGGGCGACTGAGGGCCTCTCGGGCGGGACCAATACGGGCAACGCACAAGTCTATGCCGCAACCCAAAACCGACACCCACAGACCGCATCCCACAGGTCGCTCAACCCCTCTGCCGACGCACGGGCGCTGCCCGGGCGGGAGAACACGAGTAGACGAGAACTCCCGGGTGGTGCACACCCCGCCGCAGGGCGTACGCATATGCCCATACGCCCCCACACCGTGACCAGCGGAGCGCCCACGCGTTGGTCAAGTAAGAGTTGACCACAACGGGCCGCATACGCGGCCCATTCCTTTCAACGCCGGTTCGAGAGGCTTGTTCATGGCCGACCACGCAACCCACGACGCCCAGGCCCGGGCCAGCCTGCACTTGTTGGTGCGGGACATCGAGCGGGTCCGCCGGCAGGTGGACGCACTGCGCACGCTCACCGCCCAGTTGGGCAACGTCTACCGCCCGCGCCGCTCCGGCCCGTCCACGGGCTTCGTCGTCTACGGACGCGCCCCCGCCCCGACGGTACGCCTCGCCCAGGAGCTCAGGGACAGTGTCGAAACCCTGGTCACGGCCGCCGTGGACTTCGACCGCTCACTCGGCTTCTCGTGGGACGCGGTGGGCTCCGCGCTCGGGGTGACCAAGCAGGCGGTGCACCGCCGTTACGGCGCACGTCGCGCCGCGGCCCAGCCGGCGCCGGCCGCCGAGACCGAACGGCCGGCAGAGGCGTCCGGCTCCCGCACGGTCAACGTGAGCACCGGCCTGCCCACGGTCCCCACGGTCCCGGCCGCCCGCTCCATGCCGACGCAGCCGACCGCGGGCAGCCCCACCCTCCGCGACGAGGCGAGGCCAACAGCCTTCCCCGGCCCGCGCAACGGCTGACCCAGACAATCGCCGGCCCAGACCATGGCTGACCCTGACAACGGCTGACCTCAAGGGGTTGACCCGCCCGCCCTCTGCCCTCCCGGCAAGCACCGGGAGGGCAGCCGTCTGCCCGGCCGTCTCCCCCGCTGCCCTCCCGCGCCTTCCTCCGCCATCTCCGTCTCAGCCGATGTCCGGCGGATCGATCCGCACCCGTACGGCCTCCCCACCGCCCCGCGCCATCCGAGCGGCCTGAGCCGCCTTCAGCGCGGCCGCCAGCGCGGCGCCGCTCCCGGGCGGCACCCGTACCAGCGCCCGCTCCCAGTTCTCCCCGGGCGGTGGCGCCCCCGCCCGCCGAGGCGCCCCGGCCCGCACCACGGGCACCGGCACCGGCCCCAACACTTCCGCGTCCGGCGGCAGTTCGGCCGTCGTGAGGAACTCCGCGAGCGCCTCCGCCGGCCCCGACACCGCCGCCATCCGCGACACCGGCGGAAACCCCAGCTCGGCCCGCTCGGCGAGTTCCCGCACCGCGTGCCCGACGGGATCCCAGCGCACCAGCGCCTGCACGGGCCGCAGCGTCGGTTCCGCGACGACGACCACGGTGCCCCCCTCTGCCTGCGGCCGCACCAGCGCCCCGGTCGCGATCCACCGGCGCAGGGCATCCTCACCGGCCCGCAGATCGGGCCGCCCGAGCATCGCCCAGCCGTCCAGCAGCAGGGCGGCTGCATAGCCGCCCTCGGCGACCGGCTCGGCGCCCGGTGTGCTCACGACAAGCGCGGGCGTCCCCGGCACGGTGTCCAGCACATGCTCGCGCCCCGAGGTCCGCACCGGGACGGCGGGAAACGCCCGCCCCAGCTCCTCGGCGGTCCGCCGGGCCCCGACCACCTGTGCACGCAGCCGGAAGCCGCCGCACTCGGGGCAGTGCCAGTCGCCCTGCTCACGCCCGCACCACCCGCAGCACAGCGCACCCGCGTCCCGCGCCTCCAGCGGACCGGCGCAGTGCCGGCAGCGCGCGGGTTGACGGCACTGGGCGCAGGCCATCCGGGGCACATAGCCGCGCCGGGGCACCTGGACCAGCACCGGCCCGTGCCGCAGGCCGTCCCGGACGGCCTGCCAGGCGAGCGTCGGCAGCCGCGCGGCCCGCGCGGCCTCGTCCCGCGCGAGGTCGCCGTCGCCCACGGTCCGCACCAGCGGCGCGGACCGCCGTACCTGGTGCCGCCCGGCGACCAGCGGCCGCGCCCAGCCGTTCTCCACAAGCTGTGCGGCCTCCACCGTGCAGCTCCAACTCCCCAGCAGAAAGCCGCACTTGTCCAGCGCGGCGCGCAGCAGCAGGACATCCCGCGCATGCGGCTGCGGAGCGTGCTGCTCGCTGTGGCTGTCGTCCCCGTCGTCCCAGACGGCGACAAGCCCGAGGTCCCGTACCGGCGCGAACATGGCGGCCCGCGTCCCCACCACCGCCCGCACCGAGCCGCGGCTGACGGCGAGCCACTGCGCGTACCGCTTCTCGGGCCCGGCGTCGGCGGTGAGCAGCGCATGCCGTCCCTGGCCGAGGACCTCGGTCAGCGCGGCATCGACCCGTGCGGCGGCCCGCCCGTCCGGTACGACGACGAGCGCACCGCGTCCGGAGGCGAGCGTGGCGGCGACGGCCCGGGCGAGCTCGTCGCTCCACTCGGGTCCCGGCAGGGCGTTCCACACGGCACGCGGCGCGCCGCCGGAGGCCAGCGCCTCGATGAAAGCGGGCCCCTGCTCGTACCGCGTCCAGGAACCGGCGTCCGGTGGGCCCGGCGGCGGCAGCGGTTCGGGCGAGGGCCGCTTCTCGGCCCGCGCACTGCGCGGCGGCACGGCCAGCTGCAACACGTCCGCGAGGCTCCCCGCGTACCGGTCGGCGACGGCCCGCGCCAGCCGCAGCAGCTCCTCGCTCAGCACCGGCTCGGGTGACACCACCTGGGCCAGTGCGGCCAGCGGTCCCGAGTAGTCGGACTCGGGGAGCCGCTCCACGAGGAACCCGTCGATGAGCCCCCCGCCCTCCCGGCGCCCGTCCCGCACCCGGTGCCGGCCGGCTCCGAACCGGACCCGCACCCGCACCCCGGGCTGCGCGTCGGCGTCCAGCTCGGCCGGGACGGCATAGTCGAAGTACCGGTCGAGGTGCAGCACACCCTTGTCCACGAGCACCCGCGCGACCGGCAACCGCTCGGCCAGCTCGGCTCCCCGCCAGGTCCGCGGCTTGGCCCGGGGCGCCTTGGCCCCCCGCACACTCTCCCGGATGAGCGCGAGCTGCTCCGGCGGCGCCCCTTCGGCGCCCCCGCCCCCCTGCCCGTTCTCGCTGCTCACCCTTGCATTCTTACCAAACGCCACTGACAACGGCCCTGGCGCGAAGCAGCGTTCCACCCTCCCCGCAGGGCCGACGCGCCGCCCGCGGCACCGGCCACGGAGCGGCGGCGTGTGTCATGACCGGCCCACGACGACGCCGGCTCCTGGCACCGTGCGGTGATTCCAGGAGCCGACGTCGGTCGTGCTGCTGTGTCAGAGGCCGACGGCGTTGCGCAGGGCCTCCACGCGGTCCGTCTTCTCCCAGGTGAATTCGGGGAGCTCGCGGCCGAAGTGGCCGTAGGCGGCGGTCTGCGCGTAGATCGGGCGGAGCAGGTCGAGGTCGCGGATGATGGCGGCCGGGCGCAGGTCGAAGACCTCGTCGATCGCCTTCTCGATCTTCTCGGCGTCGACCTTGGCGGTGCCGAAGGTCTCCACGAACAGGCCGACGGGCTCAGCCTTGCCGATCGCGTAGGCCACCTGGACCTCGCAGCGGGAGGCCAGGCCGGCCGCGACCACGTTCTTGGCGACCCAGCGCATGGCGTAGGCGGCGGAACGGTCGACCTTGGAGGGGTCCTTGCCGGAGAAAGCACCGCCACCGTGGCGGGCCATACCGCCGTAGGTGTCGATGATGATCTTGCGGCCGGTCAGGCCCGCGTCACCCATCGGGCCACCGATCTCGAAGCGGCCGGTCGGGTTGACCAAGAGGCGGTAGCCCTCGGTGTCGAGCTTGATGCCCTCGTCCAGCAGGGCCTTCAGCTCCGGCTCCACGACGAACTCGCGGATGTCGGGGGCGAGCAGCGACTCCAGGTCGATGTCCGAGGCGTGCTGGCTGGAGACGACCACCGTGTCGAGGCGGACGGCCTTGTCGCCGTCGTACTCGATGGTGACCTGCGTCTTGCCGTCCGGGCGCAGGTAGGGGATGGTGCCGTTCTTGCGGACCTCGGACAGGCGCTTGGACAGGCGGTGCGCCAGGAAGATCGGCAGCGGCATGAGGGTCGGCGTCTCGTCGGAGGCGTAGCCGAACATCAGGCCCTGGTCGCCGGCGCCCTGCTTGTCGAGCTCGTCGACGTCGTCACCTTCCACCCGGGACTCGTAAGCGGTGTCCACGCCCTGTGCGATGTCCGGGGACTGCGCGCCGATCGAGACCGAGACGCCACAGGACGCGCCGTCGAAGCCCTTCTTCGAGGAGTCGTAGCCGATCTCGAGGATCTTGTTGCGGACCAGCGTCGCGATGTCCGCGTACGTCTTGGTCGTGACCTCGCCGGCCACGTGCACCAGGCCGGTGGTGATCAGCGTCTCGACGGCGACCCGGGAGGTCGGGTCCTCGCGCAGAAGCGCGTCGAGAATGGTGTCGCTGATCTGGTCAGCGATCTTGTCGGGGTGACCCTCGGTCACGGACTCCGAGGTGAACAGGCGACGGGACACAACGCTCCCTGGGGTTGCAGCGGCTGCTGGCTGATCATTGGCGGACGACACGGGGAGCTGCGCCCGGCATCGTCCGAGAACAGTTTATCGGTCGTACTCTGCCGCAGGCTCACCTGTCTCGACACTCGGGAGTGCTGTGACCTGCGGCACGCGGATTCTGCCCAATGGTCGGCAGCGTTAACAGGGCCCCCACACCCTGATGTGACGGCCGGGAAGGCTGACAAATGGCTGTAAAAAGTTAACCCAATCGGGCCGCCACCAGATCCCACACGATGTCGGCGAGGGCCTCCTTGGGCCCGTGCGGCACAGGCGTCTCACTGCCGTCGGCCCCGAGCACCACCGCCTCGTTCTCCTCGGAGCCGAAGGTCTTGCGCTCCCCCACCTCGTTCACCACGAGCAGGTCACAGCCCTTGCGCGCCAGCTTGGTCCGGCCGTTGGCGAGGACGTCGTCGGTCTCGGCGGCGAAGCCGGCGATCACCTGTCCGGGCCGCGCCCGATCGGCCGAGATCTCCGCGAGGATGTCCGGATTCCGCACCAGGACGATCGGCTCGGGATCCTGGCCGTCCTTCTTCTTGATCTTCCCGGCCGCGTAGACCGCGGGGCGGAAGTCGGCGACGGCGGCGGCCATGACCACCGCATCGGCGTCGGCGGCCGCCTTCAGCACCGCCTCCCGCAGCTGTATGGCCGTCCCCACCGGGACGACGTCCACGCCGGCCGGGTCGGGCAGGCCGGTGGTGTTCGCCGCGACCAGCGTCACCCGGGCGCCGCGGGCGGCGGCCGTGCGGGCGAGGGCGTAGCCCTGTTTGCCGGAGGAGCGGTTGCCGAGGAAGCGGACGGGGTCGAGGGGCTCGCGGGTGCCGCCGGCGGAGACGACGACATGGCGGCCCGCCAGGTCGGGCTCCCGCACTCCTCTCGCGAGGACACGGCGGCAGGTCTCGAAGATCTGCGCCGGGTCGGGGAAGCGGCCCTTGCCGGTGTCGACCCCGGTGAGGCGGCCGACCGCCGGTTCGATGACGACGGCGCCGCGTCGGCGCAGGGTGGCCACGTTCTCCTGGGTGGCCGGGTGCTCCCACATCTCGGTGTGCATCGCGGGGGCGAAGACGACCGGGCAGCGGGCCGTGAGCAGGGTGTTGGTGAGCAGGTCGTCGGCAAGCCCGTGGGCTGCCTTGGCGAGCATGTCGGCGGTGGCGGGGGCGACGACCACCAGATCGGCGTGCTGGCCGATCCGGACGTGCGGGACCTCTTCGACGTGGTCCCAGACCTCGGTGGAGACGGGGTTGCCGGAGAGCGCGGACCAGGTGGCGGCACCGACGAAGTGCAGCGCGGAGGCGGTGGGCACGACCCGGACGTCATGGCCCGACTCGGTGAACCTTCTCAGCAGCTCACAGGCCTTGTACGCGGCGATGCCACCGCTGACCCCCAGAACGACCTTCGGCTCGTCCACCGTCTCTCCCCGCACTCGGCTCCCGTGCACCGGCTCCAGCGCACGACTCCATCACACACCACAGGCCCGACAGTCGGCTGCCGGGCCTGTGGATAAGTCAACTGCTATATGAACGTACTACTGCGCCGGGCCTTCGACGGCCTCGGAGGTCAGCAGACCCGCGTTGATCTCGCGCAGGGCGATGGAGAGGGGCTTCTCGTGGACGTGGGTGTCGACGAGCGGACCGACGTACTCGAGGAGGCCCTCGCCGAGCTGCGAGTAGTACGCGTTGATCTGGCGGGCACGCTTGGCCGCGTAGATCACGAGGCTGTACTTCGAGTCGGTGGCCTCGAGAAGCTCGTCGATCGGCGGGTTGATGATGCCCTCGGGCGCGGTGATGGAAGAGGACACGCTCTACCTTCCGATGGATGGGAAAGAATCAGTGTGAATGATGAGAGACGATCACACAACGTCCATCAAGGCTAGCAGCTCGCGCGCCACGTCCTCGACGGAGGTGTTGACCAGGGTCACATCGAACTCCGGCTCGGCCGCCAGTTCGATCTTGGCCGCCTCCAGACGGCGCTCGATCACCTCGGGCGGCTCGGTGCCCCGTCCGGTGAGCCTGCGCACCAGTTCCTCCCAGGAGGGAGGAGCCAGGAACACCAGCCGGCTCTCCGGCATGGACTCGCGGACCTGTCGGGCGCCCTGGAGGTCGATCTCCAGCAGCACCGGGACACCGGACTCGAGGTGCTCCAGCACCGCGCGTCGCGGGGTGCCGTAGCGGTTGCCGGCGAATTCGGCCCACTCCAGGAGCTCGCCGTTGGCGATCAGCTTGTCCATCTCCTCGTCTGAGACGAAGAAGTAGTGGACTCCGTGCTTCTCGCCCGGGCGGGGCTTGCGGGTGGTCGCCGACACCGAGAGCCAGATCTCGGGGTGCTCCTTGCGCAGATGGGCGACGACCGTGCTCTTGCCGACCCCGGAGGGGCCGGAGAGCACGGTCAGCCGCGGACGTGCGTCCGGGGGCTCGGGGGTCGTCCCCCGGAATGTTGCAGCCATGCAGCGATTATTCCAGCAATCGCGGGTTGTCCGGGACGGCCGTCCCGGACGGCCCGGTGATCAGGAGCCGGTGCTGCCGAACTCGCGCTCCAGGGAGGCGATCTGGTTGGAACCGAGGCCACGCACCCGGCGGCTCTCGGAGATTCCGAGTCGCTCCATGATCTGCTTGGCGCGGACCTTGCCCACGCCCGGCAGGGACTCGAGCAGGGCGGAGACCTTCATCTTGCCGATGACGTCGTTTTCCTGGCCCTGCTTGATGACCTCGTGAAGAGAGGCGCCGGAGTGCTTGAGTCGATTCTTGACCTCGGCCCGCTCCCGGCGAGCCGCGGCGGCCTTTTCGAGCGCGGCTGCGCGCTGTTCAGGGGTAAGGGGCGGAAGAGCCACGCCTACGTCACCTCGGATGTCGAACTGTCGGATACGGACCGGTGAGGAACCTAGTCGCCCCACACCTGGGGAGCTACGAGCAACACGCTTGCCCGTTCACTCTGCTCGGAGACTAGCGGGCAAGTCCGCCAGAGTCAGCGAGAACAGCGGAAAAGTCCTGGTCAGCCTCTGCAAGGCCGGACATTTCAGACATACTGCCCAGGATTTGAGGATGTATTCACGCTCAGGCCGTCGCCGGAGTGCTCACCGGAGCACTCATCGGAGGACTCACCCACCTGCGACGACATCCCGGATCTCGCCCGCGAACCGTTCCGCGGCCGCCCGCAGCGCTCCGACGTCGGGACCGTGACGCAAAACACCTCGGCTCACGTTTGGAACGACGTTGCGCACCGCCGACCCGAAGACCGTGGGAAGGTCGGCGGCCGTCGCGCCCTGGGCGCCGACACCGGGCGCGAGCAGCGGGCCGTTGATGTCGAGGTCGTACGACGACAGGTCGCCGACGGTGGCACCCACGACGGCGCCGAAGGAGCCCAGCGGCTCCTCCCCCGCGTTCTCGGCGGCCAGGTGGGCCAGCATGGTCGCGCCGACCGTCCGGCCGTCGGCACGCACCGCGTGCTGCACCTCGGGACCCTCCGGGTTCGAGGTCAGCGCCAGCACGAACAGGCCGGCCCCGGTCTCCCGCGCCAGCGCCACGGCCGGGCTGAGCGAGCCGTAGCCGAGATAGGGCGAGACGGTCAGTGCGTCCGAGAACAACGGCCCGTCCTTGCTCAGGTAGGCCTCCGCGTAGCCGGCCATGGTGGAGCCGATGTCGCCGCGCTTGGCGTCCATGACGACCAGGGTCCCGGCCGCCCGCGCCTCCCGCACCACCCGCTCCAGCACGGCCACACCGCGCGAGCCGAACCGCTCGAAGAACGCGCTCTGCGGCTTCATGACCGCGACCCGGCCGGCCACCGCCTCCACGACCGTACGGCTGAACCGCTCGAGCCCCGCCACGTCGTCGTTCAGACCCCACTCGGAGAGCAGCGAGGCATGCGGGTCGATACCGACGCACAGCGGGCCGCGCTCGTCCATCACACGGCGCAGCCGCGCGCCGAAGGGCTCCAACGGGCTCATACGGTCTTCCTCACATCGGCGCCGACCGCGTCGGCGAGCGTGGCGTACGGGCTGGTGCGCAGCCGCGCCGCGAGCCCCTTGTGGATGGCGCGGCCCCAGAAGGGCCCTTCGTAGATGAAGGCGCTGTAGCCCTGGACCAGCGTGGCACCGGCCAGGATGCGCTGCCAGGCCTCCTCGGCGTTCTCGATGCCGCCGACGCCGACCAGGGTGATCCGGTCGCCCACGCGCGCGTACAGCCGGCGCAGCACTTCCAGGGACCGCGCCTTCAGCGGGGCGCCGGAGAGCCCCCCGGTCTCCTTCACCAGGCCGGGATCGGAGCGCAGCCCGAGGCCCTCCCGCGCGATGGTGGTGTTCGTCGCGATGATCCCGTCAAGGCCCAGCTCGACGGCCAGGTCGGCGACGGCGTCGACGTCCTCGTCGGCGAGGTCCGGCGCGATCTTCACCAGCAGCGGCACCCGGCGGTTCGCCACCACGCGGTCGGCGGCCTCGCGAACAGCCGTCAGGAGCGGACGCAGGTGGTCGACGGCCTGCAGGTCGCGCAGCCCCGGCGTGTTCGGGGACGACACGTTCACGACCAGGTAGTCGGCGTAGCGCGCGAGCCGCTCGGCGGACTTCACGTAGTCGCCGACCGCCTGGGCCTCCGGTACGGCCTTGGTCTTGCCGATGTTGACGCCCACGACGGTCTTGAAGACGGGCTCACGGGTGGCGAGCCGGGCGGCGACGGCGAGCGATCCGTCGTTGTTGAACCCCATGCGGTTGATCAGCGCCCGGTCGGCGACGAGCCGGAACAGCCGCTTTCTGGGGTTGCCGGGCTGCGCCTCACCGGTGACCGTGCCGATCTCGACGTGGTCGAACCCGAGCATCGACATCCCGTCGATCGCGACGGCGTTCTTGTCGAAGCCCGCGGCCAGCCCGAAGGGCCCGTGCATCCGCAGCCCGAAGGCCTCGGTGCGCAGTTCCTTGTGGCGGGGAGCGAGGGCGGCCGCGACGAAGGTGCGCAGCACGGGGACGCGGGCGGCGAGCCGGATCCACCGGAAGGCGAGGTGGTGGGCGGCTTCGGGGTCCATGCGCCGGAACACCAGACGGAAGAAGAGCTTGTACATCGGTTGTCCTCACACGGAGGGGGGACACCGTTTCCGGAGTCCCCCCTCAGTCGAGCGCCCCGAAGGGGCGCGGGGTGGGGTTGTGTCGGCGTGCGGGGCCGCGTGGGGGCGACCAGCCGCATACGGCCCGCAGTATCAGTACGGCCTTCAGTCCCTCGCCGCGGTCAGGCGGTCCGCGTGCTCCTGGAGCGACCGCACACCCACGTCCCCGTGGTTCAGCGCATCGATCCCCTGCACGGCCGCCGCCAGCGCCTGAACCGTCGTCAGACACGGCACCGACCGGGCCACCGCGGCCGTCCGGATCTCGTACCCGTCCAGGCGACCCCCCGTGCCGTACGGGGTGTTGACGATGAGGTCGACCTCGCCGTCGTGGATGAGCTGGACGATCGTCCGCTCGCCGTTCGGCCCGGTGCCGTCCGACTGCTTGCGCACCACCGTCGCGTTGATGCCGTTGCGCTTGAGCACCTCGGCCGTGCCGGACGTGGCGAGCAGTTCGAAGCCGTGGGCGACCAGCTCACGCGCCGGGAAGATCATCGAGCGCTTGTCGCGGTTGGCGACCGAGATGAACGCGCGGCCCTTGGTCGGCAGCGGCCCGTACGCCCCCGCCTGCGACTTGGCGTACGCCGTGCCGAAGACCGAGTCGATGCCCATGACCTCGCCGGTGGAGCGCATCTCCGGGCCGAGCACGGTGTCGACGCCGCGGCCGTGGATGTCCCGGAACCGCGACCACGGCATGACCGCCTCCTTCACGGAGATCGGCGCGTCGAACGGCAGCTCACCGCCGTCGCCGCGGGCCGGCAGCAGCCCCTCGGCGCGCAGCTCGGCGACGGTGGCGCCCAGTGAGATCCGGGCGGCGGCCTTGGCCAGCGGCACCGCGGTCGCCTTCGAGGTGAAGGGGACCGTACGGGACGCGCGCGGGTTGGCCTCGAGGACGTACAGGATGTCCCCGGCCATCGCGAACTGGATGTTGATCAGACCGCGCACGCCGACCCCGCGCGCGATGGCCTCCGTGGAGGCGCGCAGCCGCTTGATGTCGAAGCCGCCCAGCGTGATCGGCGGCAGGGCGCACGCCGAGTCGCCGGAGTGGATGCCGGCCTCCTCGATGTGCTCCATGACGCCGCCGAGGTACAGCTCCTCGCCGTCGTAGAGGGCGTCGACGTCGATCTCGATCGCGTCGTCCAGGAAGCGGTCGACGAGCACCGGCCGGGTGGGACTGATCTCGGTCGACTCGGCGATGTAGGCGGCGAGCCGGGTCTCGTCGTAGACGATCTCCATGCCACGGCCGCCGAGGACGTACGACGGCCTCACGAGCACCGGGTAGCCGATCTCGTCGGCGATGGCCTTGGCCTCGGCGAAGGTGGTCGCCGTGCCATGCTTGGGCGCCGGCAGCCCCGCCTCCGCGAGGACCCGCCCGAAGGCGCCCCGGTCCTCGGCCGCGTGGATGGCCTCGGGAGAGGTGCCGACGATCGGGACGCCGTTGTCCTTCAGCGCCTGCGCCAGGCCCAGCGGGGTCTGTCCGCCCAGCTGCACGACCACACCGGCGACCGGACCGGCCTGCTGCTCGGCGTGGACGATCTCCAGCACGTCCTCCAGGGTCAGCGGCTCGAAGTACAGCCGGTCGGAGGTGTCGTAGTCCGTGGAGACGGTCTCGGGGTTGCAGTTGACCATCACCGTCTCGTAGCCCGCGTCGCTCAGTGCGAAGGAGGCGTGCACGCAGGAGTAGTCGAACTCGATGCCCTGGCCGATGCGGTTGGGGCCGGAGCCCAGGATGATGACGGCCGGCTTCTCGCGCGGCGCGACCTCGGTCTCCTCGTCGTAGGAGGAGTAGAAGTACGGCGTCTTCGCGGCGAACTCGGCCGCACAGGTGTCGACCGTCTTGTAGACCGGGCGCACGCCCAGCGCGTGCCGGACCTCGCGGACGACGTCCTCACGCAGGCCGCGGATCTCGCCGATCTGCTGGTCGGAGAAGCCGTGCCGCTTGGCCTCGGCGAGCAGCTCGGAGGTCAGCTCCGGCGCCCCGGCCAGCTCGTCCGCGATCTCCTTGATCAGGAACAGCTGGTCCACGAACCAAGGGTCGATCTTGGTGAACTCGAAGATCTCCTCGGGCGTGGCTCCCGCGCGGATGGCCTGCATGACGGTGTTGATGCGGCCGTCGGTGGGCCGCGCCGCCTCATGCAGCAGTGCGTTCTTGTCGCCGGGCTCGCCGACGAACGTGAACTGGCTGCCCTTCCTCTCCAGCGAGCGCAGCGCCTTCTGGAAGGCCTCGGGGAAGTTACGGCCGATGGCCATGGCCTCGCCGACCGACTTCATGGTGGTGGTCAGCGTGGAGTCGGCCTGCGGGAACTTCTCGAACGCGAAGCGTGGGGCCTTGACGACCACATAGTCGAGCGTGGGCTCGAAGGAGGCCGGGGTCTCCTGCGTGATGTCGTTGGGGATCTCGTCCAGCGTGTAGCCGACCGCCAGCTTCGCCGCGATCTTCGCGATCGGGAAGCCCGTCGCCTTGGAGGCGAGCGCCGAGGACCGTGACACGCGCGGGTTCATCTCGATGACGATGACCCGGCCGTCCTCGGGGTTCACCGCGAACTGGATGTTGCAGCCGCCCGTGTCCACGCCGACCTCGCGGATCACGGCGATGCCGATGTCCCGCAGGATCTGGTACTCGCGGTCGGTCAGCGTCATCGCCGGGGCAACGGTGATCGAGTCACCGGTGTGCACGCCCATGGGGTCGAAGTTCTCGATGGAGCAGACGACCACGACGTTGTCGTGCTTGTCGCGCATCAGTTCCAGCTCGTACTCCTTCCAGCCGAGGATGGACTCCTCCAGGAGCACCTCGGTGGTGGGAGACAGGGTCAGGCCCTGGCCGGCGATCCGGCGCAGTTCCTCCTCGTCGTGCGCGAAGCCGGAGCCGGCGCCGCCCATGGTGAAGGAGGGCCGGACCACGACCGGGTAGCCGCCGAGCTCCTCGACGCCGGCGAGCACCTCGTCCATGGTGTGACAGATGACCGACCGCGCGGACTCGCCGTGCCCGATCTTGCGGCGCACCTCCGCCACGACATCCTTGAACTGGTCGCGGTCCTCGCCCTTGTGGATCGCCGCCACATTGGCGCCGATCAGCTCGACGCCGTACTTGGCGAGGACGCCGTTCGCGTCCAGCGAGATCGCTGTGTTGAGCGCGGTCTGGCCGCCCAGCGTGGGCAGCAGGGCGTCGGGGCGCTCCTTGGCGATGATCTTCTCGACGAACTCGGGGGTGATCGGCTCGACATAGGTCGCGTCGGCGATCTCCGGGTCGGTCATGATCGTCGCCGGGTTGGAGTTGACCAGGATGACGCGCAGGCCCTCGGACCTGAGGACGCGGCAGGCCTGGGTGCCGGAATAGTCGAACTCGGCGGCCTGGCCGATGACGATCGGGCCGGAGCCGATGACCAGGACGGACTGGATATCGGTGCGCTTAGGCACGCTGGCCCTCCATCAGGGAAACGAAGCGGTCGAACAGATAGGCGGCGTCGTGCGGGCCGGCTGCCGCTTCGGGGTGGTACTGGACGGAGAAGGCCGGCTGGTCGAGCAGCTGCAGCCCCTCCACGACATCGTCGTTCAGGCAGACGTGCGAGACCTCGGCGCGGCCGAACCTGGTCTCGCTGACCTGGTGGAGCGGCGCGTCCACGGCGAAGCCGTGGTTGTGGGCGGTGACCTCGACCTTGCCGGTCGTACGGTCCTGGACCGGCTGGTTGATGCCCCGGTGGCCGTACTTCAGCTTGTAGGTGCCGAAGCCGAGGGCGCGGCCCAGGATCTGGTTGCCGAAGCAGATGCCGAACAGCGGGGTCCTCCGCTCCAGGACGGAGGCCATCAGGGCCACCGGGCCGTCGGCCGTGGCCGGGTCACCGGGGCCGTTGGAGAAGAACACACCGTCGGGGGCGACGGCGTACACCTCCTCCTCGGTGGCGGTCGCGGGCAGCACATGTACCTCGATGCCGCGCTCGGCCATGCGCTGCGGAGTCATGCCCTTGATGCCGAGGTCGATCGCGGCGACGGTGAACCGCTTCTCGCCGACTGCCGGGACCACGTACGCCTCCTTGGTGGCGACCTCCTCGTAGAGGCTCGTGCCCTTCATGTGCGGCTGTGCCTGCACGCGCGCGAGGAGCTCGGCGTCGGAGGCGAGCGCCTCGCCCGAGAAGATGCCGGAGCGCATCGAGCCGCGCTCACGGAGGTGGCGGGTGAGGGCGCGGGTGTCGATCCCGGAGATGCCGACCACGCCCTGGGCCACCAGCTCCTCGTCGAGGGACCGCTTGGCGCGCCAGTTGGAGGGCACGCGCGCGGGGTCGCGCACGACGTAGCCCGAGACCCAGATGCGGCTGGACTCGTCGTCCTCGTCGTTCCACCCCGTGTTGCCGATCTGCGGGGCGGTGGCGACCACGATCTGGCGGTCGTACGACGGGTCGGTGAGGGTCTCCTGGTAGCCGGTCATACCGGTGGAGAACACGGCCTCGCCGAAGGTCTCCCCCACGGCCCCGTAGGCGCGGCCGCGGAAGATACGGCCGTCCTCCAGGACGAGTACGGCGGGAACCCTGGCAGTTCCCCTTGTGGAGGTCGTCATCGTTCCGCGCCTTCCGTGCTGGGTGTCTTGATCATGGAGTTGAGGGCGTCGACCCACTCGGTGTGCTCGGCCGCGTGGTCGGAGCGGAATCCGGAGTCGATCAGCCGGTCGCCGTGCTGCCAGGTCACCACGAGCAGTCCGCCCTCGGTGAGGACCTTGCCGGCGATGCCCTTGCCGAGGAGGGCCTCGCGGAGCGCGGCGGCGGGGATGAAGAAGTCGGTCGCCCCGGGGCGCACGACGTCCAGGCCTTCGTCGGTCAGGGTGAGCTCGGCCCGGCTGCGGGAGCCGAGGCCGTGGGCCACGATGCGGTCCAGCCACTGCCCGGCGGTGCTGGAGCCGTGGTAGCGGCCGCTCATCGTCAGTTTCGCTTCGCCGAGGTCGTCCGGCGCGCTGGGCAGGTCGGGCAGGTCGCCCTGGAGGGTGCCGCGCCACTTCCAGCCCTCGCGCATCAGCCAGTAGACGAGCGCGACGAAGAGGGCGAGGCCGACAAGCCAGCCGATGCGCGCGGCCCAGTCGGTGACCGCGGCCGACTTCTTCTCGTCGGCCAGCAGGATCAGAGGTGTCACGTCAGCTTCCCGTCCACGAGCGTCGCCTTGCCCCGCAGCCATGTGTGGGTGACACGGCCCGGCAGCTCTCGCCCCTCGTACGGGGTGTTGCGGCTGCGCGAGGCGAAGCCCGCGGGGTCCACCAGCCCACGGTATTCCGTGTCGACGAGGGTGAGGTTGGCGGGCTCACCTGCCGAGACGGGACGGCCGTGTCCGGTGGCCTGTCCGATCCGCGCGGGCTTGACGGACATCCGGTCGGCGACGCCGGCCCAGGTCAGAAGGCCCGTGTCCACCATGGTCTCCTGCACCACTGACAAGGCGGTCTCCAGCCCCACCATCCCCATGGCGGCCGCGGCCCACTCGCAGTCCTTGTCCTCGTGCGGGTGCGGGGCGTGGTCGGTGGCGACGATGTCGATCGTGCCGTCGGCGAGCGCCTCGCGAAGTGCCATGACATCGCGCTCGGTGCGCAGCGGCGGGTTGACCTTGTAGACGGGGTTGTAAGACCGCGCCAGCTCTTCGGTGAGGAGCAGGTGGTGCGGGGTGACCTCGGCGGTGACGTCGATGCCCCGGGACTTGGCCCAGCGGACGATCTCGACGGACCCGGCGGTCGAGAGGTGGCAGATGTGGACACGGGAGCCGACGTGCTCGGCGAGCAGGACATCCCGGGCGATGACCGATTCCTCGGCCACCGCCGGCCAGCCCCCCAGGCCCAGCTGGGCGGAGACGACACCCTCGTTCATCTGGGCGCCCTCGGTCAGCCGCGGCTCCTGGGCGTGCTGGGCGACGACCCCGCCGAAAGCTTTCACGTACTCCAGCGCGCGGCGCATGATCACGGCGTCGTCGACGCACTTGCCGTCGTCGGAGAAGACGGTGACCCCGGCGGCCGACTCGTGCATGGCACCCAGTTCGGCGAGCTTCTTGCCCTCGAGGCCGACGGTGACGGCGCCGATGGGCTGGACGTCGCAGTAGCCGTGCTCGCGGCCGAGCCGGTAGACCTGCTCGACGACACCGGCGGTGTCGGCGACCGGAAAGGTGTTGGCCATGGCGAACACGGCCGTGTAGCCGCCGCTCGCCGCCGCGCGTGTGCCGGTCAGCACGGTCTCGGAGTCCTCGCGGCCGGGCTCGCGCAGATGGGTGTGCAGGTCGACCAGGCCCGGCAGCAGCACCTGGCCGGCGGCCTCCACGACCTCGGCGCCCTCCGCGGACAGCCCGCTGCCCACCGCCTCGATGACCTCGCCGTCGATCAGGACGTCCTGCGGCTCACCGCCGAGCACCTTCGCACCACGGATCAGGATCTTGCTCATGGGTCTTACTTCTCCTCGGTGGTGCGGGCGGGACTGAGGGCGGGCTCGTTGCCGCCGAGCAGGAGGTACAGAACGGCCATCCGGATGGAGACTCCGTTTGCGACCTGCTCGACCACGGTGCAGCGGTCGGAGTCGGCGACCTCGGCGGTGATCTCCATACCGCGGACCATCGGGCCGGGGTGCATCACGATGGCGTGCTCGGGCATCCGCGCCATGCGGTCGCCGTCGAGGCCGTAGCGCCGTGAGTACTCGCGCTCGGTCGGGAAGAACGCGGCGTTCATCCGCTCGCGCTGGACGCGCAGCATCATCACCGCGTCGGACTTGGGCAGGACGGCGTCGAGGTCGTACGACACCTCGCAGGGCCAGTTCCCGACGCCGACCGGCACCAGGGTGGGCGGGGCGACCAGGGTGACCTCGGCGCCGAGCGTGTGCAGCAGGTCGACGTTGGAGCGGGCGACCCGGCTGTGCAGGACGTCGCCGACGATCGTGATGCGCCTGCCGGCCAGGTCCTGTCCTATCCCGGCGTCCCGGCCGACGAGCCGGCGGCGCATGGTGAAGGCGTCGAGGAGGGCCTGGGTGGGGTGCTGGTGGGTGCCGTCGCCGGCGTTGATGACGGCGGCGTCGATCCAGCCGGAGTTGGCAAGGCGGTAGGGCGCCCCGGAGGCGCCGTGCCGGATGACCACTGCGTCGACGCCCATGGCCTCAAGGGTCTGGGCGGTGTCCTTCAGGGACTCGCCCTTGGAGACGCTCGATCCCTTGGCGGAGAAGTTGATGACATCGGCGGAGAGGCGCTTCTCGGCGGCCTCGAAGGAGATCCGGGTCCGGGTCGAGTCCTCGAAGAAGAGGTTGACGACGGTGCGGCCGCGCAGGGTCGGCAGCTTCTTGATCGGCCGGTCGGCGACCCGGGCCATCTCCTCGGCGGTGTCGAGGATCAGGACGGCGTCGTCGCGGGTGAGGTCGGCGGCCGAGATGAGATGACGCTGCATCTGTAAGGCTCCGTAGGGCAGTTCACATATCGGGAGATTGCGGGCAAGCGTGGGCGCACCGGTGCGGTGCGGGCGCCTGGGCTTGCTACGGGGTCGGCTTCACACCGAGCAGCACGGTGTCGCGACCGTCCTCCTCGGTGAGCAGGACCTTGACCGTCTCCCGCAGCGACGTGGGGAGGTTCTTGCCGACGTAGTCGGCGCGGATGGGCAGTTCACGGTGGCCGCGGTCGACGAGGACCGCGAGCTGGACCGCGCGCGGTCGCCCGATGTCGTTCAGTGCGTCGAGGGCGGCGCGGATGGTGCGACCGGAGAACAGCACGTCGTCGACGAGGACGACGAGTCTGCCGTCGATGCCGTCACCGGGGATCTCGGTGCGGGCCAGCGCACGCGGCGGGTGCATGCGCAGGTCGTCGCGGTACATGGTGATGTCGAGCGAACCGACGGGCATCTTGCGGTCGGTGATCTCCTCCAGCTTGGCGGCGAGCCGCCGGGCGAGGAAGACACCGCGGGTCGGAATGCCGAGGAGCACCACGTCGTCGGCGCCCTTGGCGCGCTCGACGATCTCGTGGGCGATACGGGTCAGTACCCGTGCGATGTCGGGCCCTTCGAGAACGGGCCGGGCATCGGATGCCTGAAGATCAGACTTTCCCTGCTTGTCCATATGAAACGGACCTCCTTCTCCGCCTCACGGGACGGACCTTAAAGGACGTCGGGATTGCGCCATCCACCGTAGCAGGTGACGCAGAGCCCTCAGATCACCCCCTTGGCGTAATCGGGCGTCGCTACCACGGAAGAGTCGGTGCGGACCATTCGGCTTGACGCGGCAGAGTAACGCTGCGTAACCTCACAGTGAGTTACCAGCCGCGCGGCGGGAACCAAGCCGGCCGCGTCGACACAGTGTCCGGGGAGCCATATGTCCAGCGAATACGCCAAACAGCTCGGGGCCAAGCTCCGGGCCATCCGCACCCAGCAGGGCCTTTCACTCCACGGTGTCGAGGAGAAGTCCCAGGGCCGCTGGAAGGCTGTGGTGGTCGGTTCGTACGAGCGCGGTGACCGTGCCGTGACCGTGCAGCGCCTTGCCGAGTTGGCGGATTTCTACGGGGTTCCGGTGCAGGAGCTGCTGCCTGGCACCACCCCCGGCGGTGCCGCCGAGCCCCCGCCGAAGCTGGTCCTGGACCTGGAGCGACTGGCCACCGTGCCGGCCGAGAAGGCGGGCCCGCTGCAGCGCTACGCGGCCACGATCCAGTCCCAGCGCGGTGACTACAACGGCAAGGTGCTGTCGATCCGCCAGGACGACCTGCGCACCCTGGCCGTCATCTACGACCAGTCCCCCTCGGTCCTCACCGAGCAGCTGATCAGCTGGGGCGTCCTGGACGCGGACGCGCGCCGCGCGGTGGCCAGCCACGAGGACGCCTGACCCGCGCAACGCCTGAGAAGAAACGTGCCGCCGGGGCCGGGCCGGAACTTCACGGGTTCCGGCGCCCCGACGGTTTCATGGGTTTTCCGGCGCCCCGGCGGTTGTGTCCGTCATAGCCCTTCGCGTCGTGAGCGACGACTGCCCGCCCACCCCAGGCGCGCGCGGGGCTGTGTAGGGATGCGGCTCCGCCGCGTGGGCGCGGCAAGCCACAGACGCCCCGCAGCCGCCCCGCAAGCGCACCACCCACCCCAATGGCCACGCAAACGCCGGAGGGCCCGCAGCAAGCGCACGCTGCGGGCCCTCCGGCGTTTTGTCGGCTCATGCCTCCCGGCGCAGCGACGGCTTCAGCTCCTTCAGCCGTCCCAGCAGTCCGTTCACGAACGACGGCGACTCGTCCGTCGAGAACTCCTTCGCCAGCTGCACCATCTCGTCGAGGACGACCGCGTCCGGCGTCTCGTCGACCCAGATCAGCTCGTACGCGCCGAGGCGCAGGATGTTGCGGTCGACCACCGGCATCCGGTCGAGCGTCCAGCCGACCGCGTACTGGGCGATCAGCTCGTCGATCCGCCGCTCGTGCTCGGCGTAGCCCTCGACCAGCTGCATCGTGTACTCACTCACCGGCGGCTGCCGGGTGTCGTCCCGGGAGAGCCGGATCCAGTCCGCGAGAACGGTCAGGACACCGGCGCCGCGCTGGTCGCCCTCGAAAAGGATCTGGAAGGCGCGCTTGCGGGCCGTGTTGCGGGCAGCCACGGTTAGCTGTTCACCCGGCCGAGGTAGTCGCCCGTGCGGGTGTCGACCTTGATCTTCTCACCGGAGGTGATGAAGAGCGGGACCTGCATCTCGTAGCCGGTCTCCAGCTTGGCGGGCTTGGTGCCGCCCGTGGAGCGGTCGCCCTGGACGCCCGGCTCGGTCTCGGCGATGGTCAGCTCGACGGCGGCGGGCAGCTCGACATAGAGCACCTGGCCCTCGTTCTGCGCGACCATGGCCTCGAAGCCCTCGATCAGGAAGTTCGCGACGTCGCCGACGGTCTTGCGGTCGACGTGCAGCTGGTCGTACGTGTCCATGTCCATGAAGACGAAGTAGTCGCCGTCCATGTACGAGAACTGCATGTCGCGCTTGTCGACGTTGGCCGTCTCGACCTTGACGCCGGCGTTGAAGGTCTTGTCGACCACCTTGCCGGACAGCACGTTCTTCAGCTTGGTGCGCACGAAGGCCGGGCCCTTGCCGGGCTTGACGTGCTGGAACTCGACGACGGACCAGAGCTGGCCGCCTTCGAGCTTGAGCACCAGGCCGTTCTTGAGGTCGTTCGTGGAAGCCACGGTTGCGGAATCTCCTGGACTGACGTACGACCCCGGGTCACGCGCTACAGCGCGAGCAGCTCCTTGGTCGTGATGGTGAGTAGCTCGGGTCCGCCGTCCGCCTCAGGGCGCACGACGAGCGTGTCATCGATCCGGACACCGCCCCGGCCCGGGAGGTGGACCCCCGGTTCGACGGTGACCGGCACGCAAGCGTCCAGTTTACCCATGGACGACGGAGCGAGCTGCGGGTCCTCGTCGATTTCGAGTCCGACACCGTGTCCCGTGAGGGGCTGCAGTCCCTCCGCGTAGCCCGCGGAGTCCAGCACATGACGGGCGGCGCGGTCCACGTCGCGGTAGGCGGCCCCGGGCACGAGGCTCTCCCGGCCGGCCCGCTGGGCGGCGAAGACGAGGTCGTACAGCTCGATCTGCCAGTCGGCCGGCGAGGTGCCGATGACAAAGGTACGGCCGATCTCGCAGCGGTAGCCGCGGTAGGTGGCGCCGAGGCAGACGGAGAGGAAGTCGCCCTCCTCGACCCGCCGGTCGGTGGGGCGGTGGCCGCGGCGGCCGGAGTTCGGGCCGGTCGCCACGGAGGTGGGGAAGGCCGGCCCGTCGGCGCCGTGGTCGACCAGACGGCGCTCCAACTCCAGGGCGAGATGCCGTTCGGTACGGCCGACGAGGATCGACTCCAGCAGCTCACCGAGGGCCTGGTCGGCGATCTCGGCGCCGATACGGAGGCAGGAGATCTCCTCCTCGTCCTTCACGACCCTGAGCTGCTCGACGGCACCGCCGAGGTCGGTGAGGCGGAGGCGGGGGGCGACCGAGGCGAGAGCGCGGTGCCGGGTCACGGTGAGGTGGTGTTCCTCGACGGCGAGGGCGTCGGCGTCCTGGGCGGCGGCGAGGTCGGCGGCGGCCACGGCGGGATCACCGCCGGGTCCGTCGAGGAGGTGCTGCCTGAGGGAGTCGTCGGGGCGGGCTTCGGTGGGGCGGTCGTCCTGCGGGCCGGGGCTGACGAGGAGGTCCTCGCGTTTGCCGAGCAGCAGGACGGAGCCGGTGGGGGCGACCCCGGCGAGGTATCTCACGTTGGCGGGGCGTGAGATGAGGGCGGAGGCGCTGCCGCTGGCTTGGCAGCGGTCCCGTAGGCGGGTTCGGCGGGTGGCGTACACCTCGGACATGACACGAGCGTAGGAGTCATGGGGGATTCGTGCCGGTTGGGGAGGGCCGAGTGGGGTGCGTCGCCGGGTGCGGGCCGGAGGGGTTCAACGCCCACGCGACAGAGCCGCACATGGACACGGCCCGGAGTGGCAGTCCCGCCTCTTACCAGTTCGGCGGGCTCGCTATCGCTCTCACCAGGACCTCGTCCAGAACGCGTGCCGTCCCCGGAACATCCAGCTGCGAGTTGTCGATGATCGGGAGGCCCGAGCCGTACCAGCCCGCCATGCGGCCGTGGATGCGGGCGACCTCCTCGTCGGTGAGGCGGCGGTTGCCCGTGCGTTCGGCGTTGCGCTCCAGGACGATGTCGAGGCCGGGCAGGAGGACGACCGGGAGCAGGCCGGGGCCGACGTGGCGCTTCCAGCCGCCGAGGCCGACGACCGGCCGGTCGGGGAAGACCGCGTCGTCGAGGATGCACGAGATGCCGTTGGCCAGGAAGTTGCGCGCGGCGAAGCCGCAGGTGCGGCGGGCCAGGCGGTACTGGGCCTCGGAGTTGTCGTTCCAGCCGGACTGGGGGTCGGCGAACCCGGAGCGGACCCATTCGCGGACGTCGTCGAGGCTGATGTGGGCTGTGGGGACCCGGCGGTGGTCGGCCCAGTACTTGGCCACGCTCGTCTTGCCCGCGCCGGCCGGGCCGATCAGGAGGACGGCCAGGGTGGTGGTGGTCGGGTCGGGCACGGTGGTCGCGGCCGGGGGCGCGGTGGGGATGCCCACCGGAGCGCCCGGCGGCAGCGGGACGTGGCCCGTGGTGTCGGGGGGCTGCGGGGCCGAGGGCAGCGGGGGGAGCGGCGGAACCGACGGTTGCGGGGGCGCGGCCGGTGGTGGCGGCACGGGCGCGGGGCGCTGAGGCGCTCCCGGGTGCTGTGCGGCCGGCGGCCAGCCGGTCGGTCCCTGCCCCGGCTGATGGGGCGGCGGCAGCGGAGATCCCACTGCGTGCTGCATCCGGTGCCACTCCGTCTCTTCATGTGCGGCTGCGCTCGTTACCGAACGGTACCGCCCCCGGTCGTCGTTTGGTGAAACGGCCGGGGCGGTACGAAGTGCCCGTGTCGCGAGGCGAACCGGGCGGAAGGAACAGCAGCGGACTTACTGCCCGACCTCGCCGTAGGCGGCGAGCAGCACGGCCGGGTCCGGGCCCTCCAGGACGGTCGGCTTGGCGAGGCCGTCCAGGACGATGAAGCGCAGCAGGTCGCCGCGGGACTTCTTGTCGACCTTCATCGTCTCGACGAGCTTGGGCCACTGGTCGTAGCGGTAGTGCAGCGGGAGGCCGACCGACTCCAGGACCGTGCGGTGGCGGTCCGCCGTCGCGTCGTCCAGGCGTCCGGCCAGCCGGCCCAGCTCCGCGGCGAAGTGCATGCCGACGGCGACCGCGGCGCCGTGCCGCCACTTGTAGCGCTCGTTCTTCTCGATGGCGTGGCCGAGCGTGTGGCCGTAGTTGAGGATCTCCCGCAGGCCCGATTCCCTGAGGTCGGAGGAGACGACCTCGGCCTTGACCCGGATGGAGCGCTCGATCAGCTCGGCCGTGTGCGGGCCGGCCGGGGTGCGCGCCGCCTCGGGGTCGGACTCGATGAGCTCCAGGATCGCCGGGTCGGCGATGAAGCCGGCCTTGATGACCTCGGCGAGCCCGGAGACGTAGTCGTTGACCGGGAGGGAGTCCAGTGCGGCGAGGTCGCAGAGGACGCCGGCCGGCGGGTGGAAGGCGCCGACCAGGTTCTTGCCCTCGGCGGTGTTGATGCCGGTCTTGCCCCCGACCGCCGCGTCGACCATGGCGAGGACGGTGGTCGGGATGGCGATCCAGCGGACCCCGCGCAGCCAGGTGGCGGCCACGAAACCGGCCAGGTCCGTCGTCGCCCCGCCGCCCACGCCGACGATGACGTCGGAGCGGGTGAACCCGGACTGCCCGAGCGCCTTCCAGCAGTAGGTGGCGACCTCGGCGGTCTTGGCCTCCTCCGCGTTGGGGACCTGGATGGCGACGGCCTCGTAGCCCTGCTCGGCCAGATCGGCCCGCAGCGCGTCGCCGGTCTCGGCGAGCGCCTCGGGGTGGATGACAGCGACCCGCCTGGCCTTCTCACCGACCAGACCGCCCAGTTCGCCCAGGAGTTGACGACCCACCAGGACCTCGTACGGCTCGGTGCCCGCCGTGCCGCCGACCTGGATCCGGGTGACTGCCTCGCTCATGCTTCCTTCAACTCCAGTGCGTCCAGGGCTGCTTGGGTGACCTCTTCGGGCGTACGGCCGTCGGTCGCCACGACGGCCGTGGCGATGCCCTCGTACAGGTGCCGCCGCGCCTCCATCAGCTCGCGCCACTGCCTGCGCGGGTTGAGGGCGAGCAGGGGCCGGGCCGCGTTCAGACCGGTGCGCTTGACGGCCTCCTCGACGTCCATCGAGAGGTAGACCACCCGCCGGTCGGCGAGCAGCGCACGCGTGTCCGCGTCGAGGATCGCGCCGCCGCCGAGCGCGAGGACACCCTCGTGCTCGGCCAGCGCCACCCGCACCGCCCGCTTCTCGATCTCCCGGAAGACCGGCTCGCCCTCGGCCACGAAGATGTCGGCGATGGTGCGGCCCTCGGCGGCGACGATGTCCTCGTCGGTGTCCCGGTAGCCGACACCGAGCCGCTCGGCGAGCAGTTCCCCGACCGTGGACTTGCCCACACCCATCGGCCCGACCAACACCACCATCGGCACGCTGCGCACGCTGCTCACCGGATCACCAGGTTGTCGAGGTACGACTGGACGTTGCGGCGGGTCTCGGGCACCGAGTCGCCGCCGAACTTCTCCGCGACCGCGTCCGCGAGGACCAGCGCGACCATGGCCTCGGCGACGATGCCCGCGGCCGGCACGGCGGAGACGTCGGAGCGCTGGTGGTGGGCCTGGGTGGCCTCGCCGGTGGTCACGTCGACGGTCTGCAGGGCGCGCGGCACGGTCGCGATCGGCTTCATCGCGGCCCGCACCCGCAGCAGCTCACCGGTGGACAGGCCGCCCTCGGTGCCGCCGGCGCGGCCGGAGACCCGCCGGATACCCTCGGGCGTGTTGACGATCTCGTCGTGCGCCTGGGAGCCGGGCACCCGGGCCAGGTCGAAGCCGTCGCCGATCTCGACGCCCTTGATCGCCTGGATACCCATCAGGGCACCGGCGAGACGGGCGTCCAGCTTGCGGTCCCAATGGACGTGCGAGCCGAGGCCGACCGGTACGCCGTACGCCAGCACCTCGACTACGCCGCCGAGGGTGTCGCCGTCCTTGTGGGCCTGGTCGACCTCCGCGACCATCGCCTTGGACGCGTCGGCGTCCAGGCAGCGCAGCGGGTCGGCGTCCAGCTTCTCGACGTCGGCCGGGGTGGGGTACACGCCCTTCGGGGCCTTCACGGAGCACAGCTCGACGACGTGCGAGACGATCTCGATGCCGGCCGTCTCCTTGAGGTACGACCGGGCGACCGCGCCGAGCGCCACGCGGGCCGCGGTCTCCCGCGCGGAGGCGCGCTCCAGGACCGGACGGGCCTCGTCGAAGCCGTACTTCTGCATGCCGGCGAGGTCTGCGTGGCCGGGACGCGGACGGGTCAGCGGAGCGTTGCGGGCGAGCCCGGCGAGGATCTCGGGGTCGACCGGGTCGGCCGCCATGACCTGATCCCACTTGGGCCACTCGGTGTTGCCCACCATGATCGCGACGGGGGAGCCGAGGGTCAGGCCGTGCCGGACGCCGCCGAGGAAGGTGACCTCGTCGCGCTCGAACTTCATGCGCGCACCGCGGCCGTAACCGAGCCGCCGCCGCGCCAGATGATCCGCGACCATCTCGGTCGTGATCGGCACGCCGGCGGGAAGGCCCTCCAGCGTCGCGACAAGTGCGGGACCGTGGGACTCCCCCGCGGTCAGCCAACGCAGCCTGCTCAACGATGCTCCTCAGTGCTCGCGCCCTGGTACTGCCCTGCGTACGCGCGTCCTCGCGTACGGCGACGGCCCGACCGGGTGCGCGGCCCCGGTCCGCCACCTCCGATCCTCCCACGTCCGGGCGGCGGACCCGGCCGCCGGTCCAGCAGACGGACGCGGATGTGCCCGGTCAGCGCCCGGCGAGCGCCTTCTCCCCGGCCCGGCGCATGGCGTCCAGCGGTGCCGGGGCTCGGCCGGTCATCTGCTCGACCTGGAGCACGGCCTGGTGCACCAGCAGGTCGAGGCCGCTCACCACGGCTCCCCCGAACATGGACCAGCGCGCGGCCAGAGCCGTGGGCCAGGGATGGTAAAGGACGTCGAAGAGGGTGGTGGGGCGCTCGGGTACGGCGGCGGCGAGGGCGTCGGTGGTGCCGGCCGGGGTGGTCGCGATCACCAGAGGGGCGCGCAGGGCCTGTCCGGCGTCGGCCCAGTCGGCGGTGCGGACCTCGACGTCGAGCCGTTCGCCCCAGTGCCGCATCTCGGCGGCGCGCTCCTCGCTGCGGACGTAGGCGACGACCTCGCCGGTGCAGATCCGGGCGAGTGCGGCCAGCGCCGAGGACGCGGTGGCGCCGGCGCCGAGGACGGCGGCGGAGTCGACCTGTTCGATGCCGTGCTCACGCAGGGCCGCGACCATCCCCGGGATGTCGGTGTTGTCCCCGAGGCGCCGGCCGTCCTCGGTGAAGACGACCGTGTTGACCGCGTCGACCGAGGCGGCCGTCTCACTGACCTCGTCGAGCAGCGGGATGACGGCCCGCTTCAGCGGCATGGTCAGCGACAGCCCCGCCCATTCAGGTCCCAGCTGCCCGAGGAAGGCGGGCAGCCGGGCCTCGTCGACCTCGAAGCGCTCGTACGACCAGTCGGCGAGCCCGAGTTCGTCGTACGCGGCCCGGTGCAGCGCCGGGGAGAGGGAGTGGGCGATGGGCTTACCGAGAACGGCGGCCCGGCGCGCGTCAGTTGCCTTCGATGCCATCGAAACCTGTCCTTGAGCGCGGATCCAACATAGAGTTCCGCGTATTCAATCCGAGCCCACCCGCCGACGTCGTCAGCTCTTTTTCTTCGCCGCGTTCCACTCGTTGACCAGCTTCTCGTGTTCCGCGAGTGTCCGCGTGAATTTGCTGGTCTTGCCGTCCGTCGAGATGAAGTAGTACCAGCCGTCTTCCGTCGGGTTGAGCGCACCCATGAGCGCCTCTTCACCGGGGTTGTCGATAGGCCCGGGAGGCAGCCCCTTGACGTAATACGTGTTGTACGCGTTGTCGAAGTGCCGCAGCTCGGCGATCGACAAGTCGATCTTGCTCTGATTCTTCACGTAGTTGTACGTGGAGTCGAACTCCAGAGCACCGTAGGTCTCAGGGTTTCCGGGCTTGAGACGGTTGTAGACCACCTCGGCCATTTTACGGAAGTCATCGTGGCTTGTACCCTCGGCCTGTACCAGGCTGGCCACGGTGAGCAATTGCCACGGTCCGTCGAGGCCCAGGCTGGAAGCTTTCTTCTCCAGGCCGAGCGTCTGGAATTGCTCGTTGGCGCGGGCAACCATTTTCGCCAGCACGGCCTTGGGCTTCTGCCCCTTCGAAACGGCGTAACTGGAGGGGAAGAGGAATCCTTCCAGCGGGTCCTTCAGGTTGGCATGGTTGAGCGCCCACTTGGGCAACCCGAGAGACTTGTAATCCTTCTTCGCCACGCTCGCGGTGGTCCCCTTCGGCACGGCGAGACGCTTGTCGATCAGTTCATAGACCGCGGAGTTGCGCAGCCCCTCCGCGATGACCAGGTTGCTGTGGCTCTTCGGGCTGAGCATCAACTGCACAGCGCTGGCGGCGGACATGTGCTTCTGCAGCGTGTAGACGCCGTCCTGGATCGCTTTGCCCTCGGTGTTCGCCTGCTGTGCGGAGACGAATGCGTCGACGCTCTCGACCACACCGGCCGTTTTCAGGATGCGGCCGATGTCGTATCCGCCCGCGCCCTTCGGGATCTCGACGGTCACCGACTCGCCGCTGCCACTGCCCGCGTAGTCCGGGGCCGCGCCGAAACGATTTTGGTAGAAGTGCCACCCGTAGTAGCCGACTCCGGCCGCGCCGCCGCCGAAGACCAGGCAGACCACCAGGCAGGCGAAGCCGTTACGGCGTTTCTTGACTCCCTTGCCGCCCTTGGCGTCCTTGCCGCGGCCACCACCGCGGCGCCCTTTCGGGTCATCGTCGTCGTCATCGTCGTCCGCGCCCGTGAAGAAGGGGTGCTGTTCCTCCTCCTCGACGACGGCCTCCGACTGCGCTTCCGGCTCCGGATCGCGCCGGCGGCCGGGCGGCTCCGGCGGCGGGTAGGCGTCCTCGGTGCCGTAGAAGTCGGGCTGCTCCCCGCCGTAGGCCACCGGCTGCTGGCCGTAGGGGTCGCCCGGGTCGGCGGCGTAGGGCACATGACCGTGGGTGCCGGTCGCGTCCCAGCCCCCCTGGTGGTACTGCTGCGGGGCATGCCCGACATACTGCTGGTCGTACTGCTGGCCCTGTCCGTCGGCGTACTGGAGCTGGCCTTGCTCGTCGTAGTAGTACTGCTGCTGGTCGTACCCGCCCTGCGGGTGCTGGCCCCAGTCGCCGTACTGCGACTGCTGCGGATAGTGCTGCGGCTGGCCGCCGTAGGGGGACTGCTGACCCACGTGGGCCTGCTGTCCTCCCCATCCGCCGTCCCCGTCCACCGGGTCCTCCGGATGCCACGGTTCGGAGCCTTCGCCCCGGCCATACTCAGTCATCGATCCCCTAGAGCCGCGAGGCGGCGCGGCACGCGGCTGGTGGGCCGGCTGTCGTTCCGCCTCTTGCTGTGCAGTGGCTGTTCGAAAACCATCGCATCGCGCGGAACGTTACCGTATCGCGATCAGATGACCACTTCGACGCCCTCGCCGGGCGGATTACCTGACACTCGTTCGGATTCCAGCGCCTGCTGGAGGATGATGATCGCGGCGGCCTGGTCGATGACCGAGCGGCCCTTCTTGGACTTCACTCCCGAGGCACGCAGTCCCTGACTGGCCGTCACGGTAGTCATCCGCTCGTCGACCAGCCGGACCGGCACCGGCTCGATGCCCTTGGCCAGCTCCTGGGCGAAGGCACGGACCTTGACGGCGGCCGGGCCCTCGCCTCCCTTGAGGGAGCGCGGGAGCCCGACGACGACCTCGATCGGTTCGTACTCCTCGACCAGTTGCCGCAGCCGGCGGTGTGCGGCGGGGACGTCCCGGCCGGGGACGGTCTCGACCGGGGTGGCGAGGATCCCGTCGGGGTCGCACGAGGCGACCCCGATCCGGGCGTCCCCGACGTCGATGGCGAGTCGACGTCCTCTGCGCATCTTCGTAACCGTTTCTTACTTGGCGGTCTCGGCCACAAGACGCTCGACGGCGTCGACGGCCTCGCCGATCGCGGCCGGGTTCTGGCCGCCGCCCTGGGCGACGTCCGGCTTGCCGCCGCCACCGCCACCGAGGGTCTTGGCGGCGGTACGGACCAGGTCACCGGCCTTGAGGCCGCGGTCGCGGGCGGCGTCGTTGGTGGCGATGACGGTGAGCGGCTTGCCGTTGTTGACCGTGAACAGGGCGACCACGGCGGCCCGTCCGCCCTGGATGCGGCCGCGCACGTCAAGCACGAGCCTGCGCAGGTCGTCCGGGGTGGTGCCGTCCGGGACCTGCCCGGTCACCACGGCCACACCGCGCACGTCCTTGGCGGAGTCGACCAGACCGGCGGCGGCCTGCAGCACCTTCTCCGCGCGGAACTTCTCGATCTCCTTCTCGGCGTCCTTCAGCTTGCCGAGCATGGCGGAGACCTTCTCCGGGAGCTCCTCCGGACGGCCCTTGACCAGCTCCTGGAGCTGGGCGACGACCGTGTGCTCGCGGGCCAGGAAGTTGTAGGCGTCGACGCCGACGAGGGCCTCGATACGGCGGACACCCGAGCCGATCGACGACTCGCCGAGCAGCTTCACCAGGCCCAACTGGGCGGTGTTGTGCACATGGGTGCCGCCGCACAGCTCCTTGGAGAAGTCGCCGATGGTCACCACCCGCACCCGCTCGCCGTACTTCTCGCCGAACTCGGCGATGGCGCCCTGCTTCTTGGCCTCGTCGATGCCCATGATGTCGGCGCGGACGTCGAGGTCGCGGGCGAGCACCTCGTTGATCTTCTGCTCGACGTCGGTCATCACGGCCGTCGGAACGGCGGACGGCGAGCCGAAGTCGAAGCGGAAGCGGCCGGGCTGGTTCTCCGAACCGGCCTGGGCGGCCGTCGGGCCGAGGGCGTCACGGAGCGCCTGGTGGGTGAGGTGGGTGGCCGAGTGGGCGCGGGCGATGGCCTTGCGGCGACGCGAGTCGATCGAGGCGTGGGCCTTGGCGCCGACGGTCACCTCGCCGACGTGGACAACACCCTTGTGGACGTACACGCCCGGGACCGGCTTCTGGGTGTCACGGATCTCGATGACGGCACCGGAGTCGACCTTGATCCGGCCGGTGTCGCCGATCTGGCCGCCGCCCTCGGCGTAGAACGGGGTGCGGTCCAGGACGATCTCGACCTCGTCGCCCTCTGTGGCGGCCGGCGAGGAGACGCCGTCGACGAGGATGCCGACGATGGTGGTCTCGCCCTCGGTGTCGGAGTAACCGATGAAGTCGGTCGCGCCGGTCTTGTCGGCGATCTCGCGGTAGGCACCGGCGCCGGCGTGCCCGGTCTTCTTCGCCTGGGCGTCGGCCTTGGCGCGCTCCCGCTGCTCCTTCATCAGGCGGCGGAAGCCCTCCTCGTCCACCGCCAGGCCCTGCTCTGCGGCCATTTCGAGGGTGAGGTCGATCGGGAAGCCCCAGGTGTCGTGGAGCAGGAAGGCCTTGTCGCCGGCGAGGACCGTGCCGCCGGCGGCCTTGGTCTCGGTGACGGCGGTGTCGAGGATGTTGGTGCCGGCCCTCAGCGTCTTGAGGAAGGCGTTCTCCTCGGCGACGGCGACCTTCTCGATGCGCTCGCGGTCGGTGACCAGCTCCGGATACTGCTGGCCCATCATCTGGATGACGGTGTCGATCAGGTCGAGGACGACCGGGCCGGTGGCGCCGAGCAGCCGCATGTTGCGGATGGCGCGGCGCATGATGCGGCGCAGGACGTAGCCGCGGCCCTCGTTGCCGGGGGTGACACCGTCGCCGATGAGCATCACCGACGTACGCATGTGGTCGGTGACCACGCGCAGCGAGACGTCCGAGTCGTGGGCGTCGCCGTAGGCCACGCCGGTCAGCTCGGTGGCCTTGTCGATGACGGCCATGGAGGTGTCGATCTCGTACATGTTCTGCACGCCCTGCAGAATCATGGCGAGACGCTCGAGGCCGAGGCCCGTGTCGATGTTCTTGCTCGGCAGCTCGCCGAGGATCTCGAAGTTGTCCTTGCCGATGCCCTCGCCGCGCTCGTACTGCATGAAGACGAGGTTCCAGATCTCCACGTACCGCTCGTCGTTGACGGCGGGGCCGCCCTCGACGCCGAACTCTGGGCCGCGGTCGTAGTTGATCTCGGAGCAGGGGCCGCAGGGGCCGGGGACGCCCATGGACCAGTAGTTGTCCTTCATGCCGAGGCGCTGGATGCGCTCCTTCGGCACGCCTACGACGTCGTGCCAGATGCGCTCGGCCTCGTCGTCGTCCTTGTAGACGGTGATCCACAGACGGTCCGGCTCCAGGCCGTAACCGCCCTTGTCCTGGGGGCTGGTGAGCAGCTCCCAGGCGTACTTGATGGCGCCTTCCTTGAAGTAGTCGCCGAAGGAGAAGTTGCCGCACATCTGGAAGAAGGTGCCGTGCCGGGTGGTCTTGCCGACCTCTTCGATGTCCGGCGTGCGCACGCACTTCTGCACGCTGGTGGCGCGGTCGAAGGGCGGCTTGACCTCACCCAGGAAGTAGGGCTTGAAGGGCACCATGCCGGCCGGGACGAGGAGCAGAGTCGGGTCGTCCGCGATGAGCGACGCCGAAGGGACGACGGTGTGCCCGCGCTCCTCGAAGAAGCTCAGCCAGCGGCGGCGAATCTCTGCCGACTCCATCAGTGATCCTCATTCCGGTTGTACGAGTGCTTCGTAGACGCAGGGCCTTCGACGTTCTTCGGGATCCTGCTGTTCTCGATGGCGGCGAACCGCCGGGGCGCGGGGAGTTCGGGGTCCGCGTCGATGCCCAGGGCGTCCCCCAGCTCTTCCTCCCGCTGGGCCATGTTGTCGCGGACGTCGAGCGCGAAGCCGATCGCCCGGTCCTTGATCCGGTGGCCGGTCTCCAGCGCCTTGTTCGCGGCGGTGGCGGCGAGGCTCTCGGGGGTCAGCTGCCTGAGCTTGCGGTTGACCTTGGTGGTGGCCCAGACACCGGCGGCGACACCGGTGGTGAACCAGAACGTACGGCGGAACATCTGCCTGGCTCCTACTTTCCCCGGTTCTTCCGCCGTGCGGACGGCACGGTCCGGCCCACGATCACGCTACGCCTGGCCTCCGGAGCGGGCACGTCCGCCTTGCGGCCGGCCAGTGCCCGGCGCACGCCGTAGCCGAACGCCGCGACCTTGACCAGCGGGCCGCCGAAGGTGGAGGCGACGGTGGTCGACAGCGCGGAGGCGTTGGAGGTGACCTCCTGGACGTCGGAGGCGATCGCGTCGACCCGGTCGATCTGGGTCTGCGCGGAGCGTACGGCCGCGGAGGCGTCACCGAGCAGCGGGACGGCCTGGTCGGTCACGTCCGCCACGAGCTTGGTGGTCGCCTTGAGCGTCTGGGCCAGCCTCGCCAGCGCGACGGCGAGGAAGGAGACCAGGATCGCCCAGAAGACGGCCACCAGGATCCCGGCCACCTCGCCACCGGACACTGCGCGCACCCGCTCCCTGAAACGTGCCTCAACATCGGAAAAGTCTGCACCGAGCCTATCGCGCCGGGGGTGGGACTCCGTACCGGATTACCGCGCGCGAGAGATGGAGTTGTGAGAACCGGCTGTACTGAACGAATACGGTTAAGTACGCTCCGTGTCCCATGCGAGGCCCTCAGCGCCCCGGCCCGTCGGCGGACGGCAATCTGCCCCTGGAACTGACCGCGTTCGTGGGTCGCTCGGCCGAACTCGGCGAGCTGGCCCGGGCCCTGGAGTGCGCACGGCTGGTGACGGTGACCGGGGTCGGCGGGGTCGGCAAGTCCCGGCTCGCGGCCCGGGCGGCCGCCGAGGCGGCGCCCCGGAACGGGGTGTGCCGGGTGGATCTGGCGGCGGTGCGCGATCCGGAGTTTGTGGAGTACGCGGTCGTGGAGGCGCTGGGGCGCTGCAGTACTTCCGGGTACGGCCGCTGGACGCGATGCCGTCGCAGCACGGGCCGGTACGGCAGCGGTGGGACGGTCCGGTATGCGGAAGCCCGCCGCCTCGCCCACCCGGAGGGGCGGGGAGACGGCGGGCTGACGCTGGAGTGCTACGCCGGGCTGGGATCAGCGGGCGTAGTACTCGACGACGAGCTGCTCGTCGCAGATGATCGGAACTTCCTTGCGGTTGGGCTCGCGGTCCAGGCGGAACGCCAGGGCCTTGAGGTTCACCTGCAGGTAGCGCGGGATCTCGCCGTCGGGGGCGAAGCCACCCTCACGGGCGATCTGGAAGAGCGTCTTGTCCTTGGAGCGGTCGCGGACCTCGATGACGTCGTCCGGACGCACGCGGTAGGACGGCTTGTCGACCTTCTGGCCGTTGACCTGGATGTGGCCGTGGACGACCATCTGGCGGGCCTGGTAGATCGTGCGGGCGATGCCCGAACGCAGGACCAGCGCGTCGAGGCGACGCTCCAGCTCGATGATCAGAGCCTCACCGGTCTTGCCCTGCACCTTGGAGGCACGCTCGTAGGCGCGGACGAGCTGGCGCTCGGACACGTCGTACTGCGCGCGCAGACGCTGCTTCTCCAGCAGACGGACCTTGTAGTCCGAGTTCTGCTTGCGGCCGCGGCCGTGCTCACCCGGCGGGTAGGGACGAGCCTCGAAGTACTTGACGGCCTTCGGGGTCAGCGCGATACCGAGGGCACGCGACTTCTTGACCTTGGGGCGGGACTGGTTCGCCACTTGTCTCTTTCTTCCTTCTGATATTCGGCTTGTCAGGGTTGAGGGAGGTCGCAATCCGCAGCCGGGGAAACCCGCCGGAACCCGTTGCCGGGCCTGGTGGGCAGCCGCTCCCCTGGTCTGGGCACATACGTGCAGCACGCGAGTGGCCCACCGACCGGTCCCGCCGTACGGCGAGTGGTGGTGGGCTGCCCGCGACACCGTTCGACGGTGCGCGACGCTCCTGGAACCCCCTTACGGAGGCTCCGGCCGACTGTCCCGCTCTGACAGCGCGGGACTCAGCGCTTCCAGGATTCTACAGGCTGCTCAGGACCGTCTGCGACCGAGGTGCTTCCTGGTCCACTCGACCGCGTCCGCGTACCGCGCCTCGGAGCCGTGCCGGGTCGGGGTGTAGTACTCGCGGTCCTTGATCGGGTCCGGGGCGTACTGCTGCTCGGCGATGCCCTCGGGCAGGTCGTGCGGATAGACGTACCCCTGCGCGTGCCCCAGCTTGGCGGCGCCCTTGTAGTGGCCGTCGCGCAGATGCGGGGGCACCTGGCCTGCCAGGCCCTTGCGCACGTCCTCCAGGGCGGCGCTGATCGCCATGGTCGCGGAGTTGGACTTGGGGGCCAGGGCAAGGGCGATGGTGGCGTGGCTGAGGGTGAGGGCGGCCTCGGGGAAGCCGATCATGGCGACGGCCTGGGCGGCGGCCACGGCTATCGGCAGCGCGCCCGGGTCGGCGAGGCCGATGTCCTCGCTGGCGGAGATCATCAGGCGGCGGGCGATGAAGCGGGGGTCCTCGCCGGCCTCGATCATCCGGGCCAGATAGTGCAGGGCCGCGTCGACATCGGAGCCCCGGATGGACTTGATGAGGGCGCTGGCGACGTCGTAGTGCTGGTCACCGTCCCGGTCGTACTTCACCGCGGCCCGGTCGACGACCTCCTCCAGGGTCTGGAGACCGACCTCCGGCTCGCCCTTGTCGAGGGCGGCCCCGGCGGCGGCCTCCAGGGCGGTCAGGGCGCGGCGGGCGTCACCGCCGGCGATCCGCAGCAGGTGCTCCTCGGTGTCCTCGGGGAGGGTGACGGAGTCCTTCAAGCCGCGCTCGTCGGTCAGGGCCCTTCTGAGAAGGCCGCGGACGTCGTCGTCGGTGAGCGGTTCGAGGGTGAGGAGCAGGGAGCGGGAGAGCAGGGGGGAGATCACCGAGAAGTAGGGATTCTCGGTGGTCGCCGCGATCAGGGTGACCCATCGGTTCTCCACGGCCGGGAGCAGGGAGTCCTGCTGGGCCTTGCTGAAGCGGTGGATCTCGTCGAGGAAGAGGACGGTCTCCTTGCCGTATCCCCCGGTGGCGCGGCGGGCGCCGTCGATGACCGCACGGACCTCCTTGACGCCTGCGGTGATCGCGGAGAGCTCCACGAACCGCTTGTTGGTGGCCTTGGAGACGACGTACGCGAGAGTCGTCTTGCCGGTGCCGGGCGGGCCCCAGAGGATGACCGAGGAGGGGCCGGCGGGGCCGCCGGAGCCCTCGCCGACGAGTCTGCGCAGCGGGGATCCCGGCTTCAGCAGATGCTGCTGGCCCACCACCTCGTCGAGGGTGCGCGGGCGCATCCTCACCGCCAGGGGGCTGCCGGTCGGGTCCTTCTCCTGGCGTTCTTCTGCGGCTGCGGTGAACAGGTCGGGTTCCACGCTGAAACCCTAAAACACGGCACTGACAATGCGGCACGCGCTGTCAGCTGGTCCAGAAGTCCCACCAGCGGGTCAGGATCAGCATGCCGATGATGCCGATGTGCAGGACGGGCAGCACCCAGGTGAACTCGCCGAAGAAGGACCGCAGCCAGTTCGGGGCCGGCAGGAAGCCCTTGCGGACGTTGAAGGACGTCACGTACCAGAACATGATGATCGTGGCGACCCAGGCCAGCGAGCACCACAGGCACAGCGCGTTGATCCGGTACAGGGACTGGAACTGCAGCCAGGTGCAGAAGGCGACGCCGAAGAGCGTGCCGAAGTTGAAGGTCAGCCAGTACCAGCGCGGGAAGCGGGCGCGGGCCAGCAGGCTCATGCCGACGCAGATGACGATGCCGTAGCAGACCAGGCCGAGCATCGGGTTCGGGAAGCCGAAGGCGGCGGCCTGCTTGGACTCCATGACGCTGCCGCAGGAGACGACCGGGTTGAGGCTGCACCCGGGGGTGAACGTCTTGCCCTCGACCTTGGCTTCCAGCAGCTTGAACTTGTCGATCGTGATGACCCAGGCGGCCAGCAGGCCGGCGGCACCGGTGATGATCAGCAGCAGTCCGAAGGCGATGCTGCCGCCCTCGGTGCGCGGTGCTGCGGAGGAGTGCTCGGGCTCGGGCTCGGTGGAGACGTCGTTGACTGTCGTCTTGCTCATCACGCCGATTCCGTCTGTTTGAGAGTTGGAACTTCTTCGGGCAGGGGCCATTGTGCCGCACGAGGCGCCCGCCCACCGTTCAGTGGACATAAGGAGGTACGCACGGTCGCCCCGGAGGGTTCGGTTCCGGCCGCCATCGGCCTCCATGCGGCGCTGGTCCTGGGCGCGGATCAGGTGACGGGCACGCGCGCGTGGCGGTCCTGGAGGGGAATCGCCTGGCAGGACGAAACGGCGCCCGCCGAGTTGACGGTTCGGGTTGCCGGGGTGAGGGGACTCGCGCCCCCTCACCCCGCCGGGCTCAGCCCAGCCTCGACTCCAGTTCCGCCACGATCTCGTTCACGCCGATCGCCGTCTGCTCGCCGGACTCCATGTCCTTCAGCTGGACGACGCCCTCGGCGAGGTCACGCTCACCGGCGACAAGCGTGTAGCGGGCCCCGCTACGGTTGGCGTTCTTCATCGCCCCCTTGAGGCCCTTGGCGCCGTAGGAGAAGTCCGCCGCGACGCCCGCCCGGCGGAGTTCCGTGACCTTGGCGAACAGGACCCGGCGGGCCTCCTCGCCCAGCGGTACCGCGAAAACGCTGGTGGCGGAGGGGAGGTTCAGTTCCACACCCTCGGCCTCCAGGGCCAGGACCGTGCGGTCCACACCCAGCGCCCAGCCCACCGAGGGGAGCGCTGGGCCGCCGATCATCTCGGAGAGGCCGTCGTAGCGGCCGCCGCCGCCCACCGCGGACTGGGAGCCCAGGCCGTCGTGCACGAACTCGAAGGTGGTGCGGGTGTAGTAGTCCAGGCCGCGGACCAGCTTGGGGTCGTCCTCGAAGGAGACGCCCGCCGCGCTGATCAGTTCGCGGACCTCCTCGTGGTACGCCTTGCAGGCGTCGCAGAGGTAGTCGCGGAGCAGGGGGGCGTCGCCCAGCTGCTTCTGGACCGATTCGCGCTTGTCGTCGAGGACGCGGAGGGGGTTGATCTCCGCTCGGCGGAGGGTGTCCTCGTCCAGGTCCAGGCCGCGCAGGAAGTCCTGCAGGGCCGCGCGGTACACCGGGCGGCACTCATTGTCGCCCAGGCTGTTGAGCAGGATGCGGAAGTCGCGCAGGCCCAGCGAGCGGTACGCCTGGTCGGCCAGGATGATGAGCTCGGCGTCCAGGGCCGGGTCCTCGGCGCCGATCGCCTCGGCACCGACCTGCGAGAAGTGGCGGTAACGGCCCTTCTGCGGACGCTCGTAGCGGTAGTACGAGCCGGAGTACCAGAGCTTGACGGGGAGGTTGCCCGCCTTGTGCAGGTTCGCCTCGAGGGCGGCGCGCAGGACGGACGCGGTTCCCTCGGGGCGCAGGGCCAGCCTGTCGCCGCCCTTCGTCTCGAACGCGTACATCTCCTTGGTGACGATGTCGGTCGACTCGCCCACCCCGCGCGCGAACAGTTCGACGTTCTCGAAGCCGGGGGTCTCGATGTAACCGTAGCCCGAGTCACGCAGCGGCGCGGCGATCGCCTCACGGACGGCCAGGTACTTGGCGCTCTCCGGCGGGATCAGGTCGTACGTGCCCTTGGGGGCCTTGAAGGTGCTCACGGAAGTTCTCGTCACATTCCTCGTCGGGGAGCGTTCTCGGCGTTCGCGCCGTGTGCCTGACGGCCCGCGGCCACTTGCCGCAGATAGGCGTTGGTGGCGCGCTCCTGGCCGATGGTCGTCTGGGGGCCATGGCCGGACAGCACCACGGTGGAGTCGTCGAGCGGCAGGCACACGCGGGCCAGCGACGCCAGCATGTCGTCCATGGAGCCGCCCGGCAGGTCCGTCCGTCCGATGGAGCCGGCGAAGAGCAGATCGCCCGAGAAGAAGACCGAGGGGATGTCGGCCGTCTCCGGCATCTGGAAGGTCACCGACCCCTTGGTATGGCCCGGCGCATGCGCGACGGAGAAGTCCAGTCCGGCCAGCTCCAGCTTGGCGCCGTCGGCCAGTTCGAAGACGTCGTCCGGCTCCCCCACCGTCAGCTCGCCCATCAGCGGCATGCCGATGGACCGGCCGAGCGCCTTCTCGGGGTCGCTCATCATGTAGCGGTCCTCGGGGTGGATCCAGGCCGGGACGTCGTGTGCGCCGCACACGGGGACGACCGAGGCCACATGATCGATATGGCCGTGGGTGAGGACGACGGCGACGGGCTTGAGCCGATGCTTCCGCAGTGCTTCCTCGACGCCTTCGGCGGCCTGGTGGCCGGGGTCGATGATCACGCACTCCTCACCGGCGGCGGGGGCGACGAGATAACAGTTCGTCCCCCAGGCCCCGGCGGGGAACCCGGCAATGAGCACGATCGTCCTTCGTTGTGTCGATTCGGGCGGCTTCAAGCTGTGGTCCAGAGCCTACCGGCGCTGCCGTTTCCTCAGCGAACCCATATACGGTACGGGGCTACACGCAGCGGTCGGCTCACACAGCGCACAGGACACACGCGTACAGGTCGACATACGACACGCATGAGGAGAGAACCCGGTGGTCAGCCAGGAGCAGCGGCGGCGTCAGCTCGCCCGGGAGAAGTTCTTGCGGCAGCAGCAGCGGCGCACCAGCGCACGGCGCAAGTCACGCATGCGCAACTCCGTGATCGCGTCCGTGCTCGGCGTGATCGTGATCGGCAGTGTCGCGCTGTACACGAGCGGCGTGATGAAGAACGACAGCAAGGCGAACGCCAGCTCGGAGACGACGCCGACGCCCAGCGCCACGCCCAGCAAGGCGCCGGACCCGTGCGCGAAGGCCGCTTCCGGCTCGGTGAAGAAGCTGAGCTGGAAGAAGGAGCCGGCGATGACGATCGACACGTCGGCGGCCTACACGATGAAGCTGGCGACGACCTGCGGTGACATCGGCATCGCGCTGAAGACGTCGGCGGCCCCGCACACGGTGAACTCGTTCGATTTCCTGGCGTCCAAGGGCTTCTTCGACCACACGAAGTGCCACCGGCTCACCACCAACGGCATCTACGTGCTGCAGTGCGGCGACCCGACGGGTACCGGCAGCGGCGGTCCCGGGTACACGATTCCCGACGAGAATCTGAAGGACGCAAGCCTGAAGGGCGGTGTCTACCCGGCGGGTACGGTCGCGATGGCCAACACCGGTCAGAAGCACACCGGCGGCAGCCAGTTCTTCCTGGTCTACCAGGACAGCCAGTTGCCGGCCAGCTACACCCCGTTCGGCACGATCGACGCGGCCGGACTGAAGGTCCTGAAGAAGATCGCCGCCGCCGGCGAGAGCACCGGAGCGGGTGACGGAGCGCCGAACGCGACAGTCGTCATTGACAAGGCCACGGTCACGAAATCCTGACCACGAACTGCGAAATTTCGGTCGCGCGGGATGCGGACAGGCAACCCGCCGGTCGCCTATGTTGGCCGTGACGAAACTGTGGACGATGCCCGGGGGCGCTGAGGCCCCTCGCGGGCATCATGTGGAGGAGGCGCTGTGAGCAGCGACCCGTGGGGCCGCGTCGACGAGACGGGGACCGTGTACGTGCGTACGGCCGACGGCGAGCAGGTCGTCGGTTCCTGGCAGGCCGGCTCCCCTGACGAGGCGCTGGCCTACTTCGAGCGCAAGTACGAAGGCCTGGTTGTCGAGATCGGCCTCCTCGAAAAGCGAGTTCGGACCACCGACCTGTCCGCCAAGGACGCCCAGGCCGCCATCGACCATCTGCGCGAGCAGGTGGAGGCACACCACGCGGTCGGTGATCTGCAGGCACTGCGAAACCGGCTCGACGAGCTGGTGAAGACCGTGGAGTCGCGTCGCGAGGAGCGTCGGGCGCAGCGTGCCAAGCAGTCCGACGAGGCCCGCAAGGCCAAGGAGGACCTGGTCGTCGAGGCGGAGCAGCTGGCCCAGTCCGACCAGTGGCGGTCGGCCGGTGAGCGACTGCGCGCGCTGGTGGACACCTGGAAGGGGCTGCCGCGCCTGGACCGGAAGTCGGACGACGAGCTGTGGCACCGCTTCTCGCACGCCCGGTCGGCGTTCTCCAAGCGTCGCAAGGCGCACTTCGCGCAGCTGGACGCACAGCGCGAGGACGCCCGCAAGGCCAAGGAGAGGCTGGTCGCCGAGGCCGAGTCGCTGTCCGACTCGACGGACTGGGGTCCGACGGCCGCGCGCTACCGCGAGCTGATGACGGAGTGGAAGGCCGCCGGCCGTGCCCAGCGCGAGCACGAGGACGACCTGTGGAACCGCTTCCGCGGCGCCCAGGACGTGTTCTTCGCGGCGCGCGGGTCCGCCTTCGCCGAGCGGGACGCGGAGCAGACCGAGAACCTGAAGCTGAAGGAGGAGCTGGCCGCCGAGGCCGAGAAGCTCCTGCCGATCACGGACCTGAAGTCCGCGCGGTCCGCCTTCCGCACGATCAACGAGCGCTGGGAGGCCATCGGCCATGTGCCGCGTGACGCCCGTCCGAAGGTCGAGGGCCGGATGCACACGGTCGACCGGGCCATTCAGGAGGCCGAGGAGGCGGAGTGGCGCCGGACCAACCCGGAGGCACGCGCACGTGCCGCGGGTCTGACCGGCCAGCTGCAGGCCGCCGTGGACAAGCTGAGGACGCAGATCGAGCAGGCCCGCGCCCAGGGCAACACGTCGAAGGCGGAGAAGCTGGAGCGTGAGCTGGAGGGCCGCCAGGCGCTCCTGGACCAGGCTCTGAAGGGCCTGCAGGAGTTCGGCGGCTAGCGCGGGCAGGGATACGACGAGAGGGGCCCGTACATGGCGTACGGGCCCACAAGGCAGCAACCACCCTCACCTGACGGCGCCCCCACCCACCGCCGCCACTCGACTCCCCCCGGTCGCGCCGTCACT
>NZ_JBEXWP010000023.1:0-145454 GCF_040629895.1 Streptomyces sp. NPDC005866 | reverse complement strand
GCCCGGTGCGTGGAAACGCGCACGCCGGGTTCGGCGAGCGGCCCGCAGAAACGGACCGGTGGCAACACCGGCACCGCGCTGCGGGCCGACTCAACGACCCCGCCGCGCAGTTGCCCTTCACCGACGCCGACGGTCAGCGGCTGACCGCGTTCGCCACCAACACCACCGGCCTCCCCATCGCCGCATTCGAACTGCGGCACCGCCAGTGGGCCCGCACCACGGACCGCAATCGAGTCGCCCGCTCCGCCTGCCCCTGCACGACGCCGTACAGGAGCGGATGTGGCTGGAGATCGTTCAGATCGGCCTCGCTCTGCTGGGCCTGCATGCCCATGCTCGCGCTGAACGGAAAGAACCGTATGTGGGAGCCCCGCCGCCGGAAACTCCGTCTCTTCTGTATGGCCTCGTAGATCGTCACGACCGGCCGCTGCCGGCACCTGGGATGCGCATGCCACTGGCCCTGGACCGATGTGATTCACCGACGCCGGTACGACTCGAAGTGGCTCTCGAAGCTCTCCCGAAAATCCGGCTGACCCCACGTGGCGTCCCAGCGAGCTGCGTCTTCCCGTCGGAGCCGTGGAACCGGTGCCAACCCGACGCGACGGCCCGGTTATCAGCCCGAACAGCCGAAACGGCCCGCCGAAGAAATCGGCGGACCGAAGATCGAGGCAAGGCCAGCGCCGTGACACTGTCGCCCGGCACCGGGACTGTCCTAAAGATTGTGTATGCCCCGGTGCGACCCAGATGGCATGAGGTGTGGCCTCTGCCGGGAAGGATCACCGATGGGGATCAAGGACAAGTCGCCCCGCGAGAGCATCGTACGGACGGGGGCTGACTTGGCGAGAGCGGCTGAGCTGGACCGGGACATGGCCGAGCAGCTGGTGGAGCGGGCCCGGCGCGAGGGGCTGAATCTGATGGGCGAGGGCGGGCTGTTGTCCGGCCTGGTCAAGCTGGTTCTGGAGGGCGCGCTTGAGGCTGAAATGAGTGAACACCTCGGCTACGAGAAGGGTGACAAGACCGGGGCCGGCTCGGGGAATTCACGCAACGGGACTTCACGCAAGACGGTGTTGACAGACGTCGGGCCGGTCGAACTGGAGGTTCCCCGGGACCGGGTCGGCAGCTTCACACCAGCCATCGTGCCCAAGCACTCACGGAGGGTCGCGGGCGACGCCGTCGAGGGGATCAAGGCTCATGGTGCGGTTGTCCTAGCTGCTGCTTATGCTCTGGCACATGGCTCAGGAGCGACCAGACATCCCAACTGCGTTGAAGCGAGCGGTACTTGTTGAGGCAGGTCACCGATGCGCGATCCCTACATGCAGGCAGACACCTGTCGAACTCGCCCACATCACGCCGTGGGCCAAGGTCAAGGAGCACACTTTCGACAATCTCATCGCCCTCTGTCCCACATGCCATACGCGCTTTGACCGTGGTGAGATGGACAGAAAATCAATGCTTCAGTACAAGGCGAACCTTGAGATTCTGAACCATCGATATACGGATATCGAACGGCAGCTATTGAAGGCTCTTCTCCGTAGGGTGCAATGGTTTCGGGAGACGTATCCGACGCTTCGGGCTCAGGAAATTAACAATTGGGCACAGGCTGGGCGCATTCGCTTGTACGCCGACATGCAATGGGTGGTGTCGAATCTCCTTGATGATGGACTCATCGAGTTCCGAGTGGAGCGCCACAGGCTGTTGCAGCAGCAGGAGCAGACACGGAACGCAAAGGTCGTCGAGCTAACCGACAAGGGGCTTGAGTTTCTTGACCATTGGGTCGCTGCGCAGCCGCTCTAACGCAGGGCTCGCCGGAACTGCGCTGTGATCAACGCGCCGATGGTGTCAGCCTCGCGGTTGGCCGGGTCTTCGAGGAACTTCGCCTTTCTGCCAGGGCTGTGCCGGGAGGTGAGGTCCTCGTGCACCCTCGCGGCGTACGGGGTGTCGTAGGTGACGCCGGCGACGAGGTCCTGCTCGTCGCCGGTGGTCGCGCCGGAGCGTGCGTTGGCGTTGCGCTACCGGAGGTAGGCATGCAGGGCCCGGATCTGCACGGTGTGGTTTGGGTGCTTGGAATGGGCGATGGTGAACTGCCGCAGTGGTCCGAAGTGGGCCTCGACGGGGTTCGCCCACGAGGCGTAGGTCGGGGTGAAGCACAACCTGACCTTGTGCTTCTCCGCCCAGCGACGGATGGCGGTGCCTCTGTGAGCGGACAGGTCGGTACGGGCGGCCGGACTTGAGGCGCGGGCCTGGCCGCGAGAACGTTGTCCCTAGGTGTGCCACGCGCTACAGTCACCCTGCGCTTACGAGCGCTGAGTCCACGGACATCCGGCCCACGGGCCGCCTCCCTACGCGGAGTTCACATGATCACGCTCACCCCGGTGGAACGCGATATCCACAGCCACCTTCTAATGCTCGCAAAGGAGGGCGATCCGGCCAACCCGGCTGGTTCGGCATGCATCACGTACAAGGGACTTGGGAAGGCCATCGATCCCGAAGGACGGAACCCGGGCATGTCTCGGCCCCCGTTCCGGACGATGTTCCCCTCCCTCGGCCACGTCAGCATGTACGAGGTCGAGCACGGCCGCCCCATGCTCTCGGCGCTCGTCGTGAGCCAAGAAACCGGTACCGCCGGACCGGGGTTCGCTGAACTGGCACGGCACCTCCAGTTCGAGGTTGAGGACGACGAGGCGTTCTGGCGACGCGAACTCCAGGAAACGGTGCGCTTCTGGTCAGCGAACGACCCCGTGCTTGTTGTCGACGCGGCTGTCGACCGGGTGCTGGAAGAGCTCAAACAGATCAAGGCGCTGCTGCGGAAGCGCGGCGCATAATCGGCCCACCTGACTCTGGCTTGGAGCTCGGCCTCAAGCCCGGCCGCTCGTACCGCTGGGCGGGCGCCTGGCAAGTGTGGTGGGGAGCGTGCCGGAAGCCGTGCGGCCGACCGGGGGAGCAAGGCATGGGCGGATCCCATCTGAGGCAACTGGCGTGTGGCGTCGGTGATCCCCGCTAGGGTTCACATCTTGTCCACACTCGCTCTTGGCGGGGGTTTTGTTCGTGTCTGTGATGGCAGCTCGTCGCGCTTCGGACCCGGCCCGGATCGGGCGCTTCAGGGTGGTCGGGGTGCTGGGCGCGGGTGGGATGGGCACCGTGTACGCCGCGGTCGGGGAGCGGGGCGAGCGGATAGCGGTGAAAGCCGTGCACGTCGGGCAGGCTGCGGATGACCAGTTCCGGGCCCGATTCCGGCGCGAGGTGCAGGTGCTGCGGCGGGTGTCGGGTCCGTGTCTGGTGCCGCTGCTGGAGGCCGATCACGAGGCGGACGTCCCGTGGCTGGCGGCGGCCTACGTACCCGGCTTGACGCTCGGAGAGCACACGGCGGTGCACGGGCCGCTGGCCGGGATCCAGTTGCACCTGTTCGCTGCGGGGACGGCCGGGGCGCTCGCGGCCGTGCACGCCGCCGGGGTGGTCCATCGCGACCTGAAACCCGCGAATGTGATCCTGGCCCCGGACGGGCCGCGGGTGCTGGACTTCGGTATCGCCCATGTCACCGACGGCACCGCGGTCACCCGTACCGGCATGCTCACCGGGACCCCGGGCTGGCTTAGCCCCGAGTATTACCGGGACGGCGCCGCCGGGCCGCCAGGGGATGTCTTTGCCTGGGGTGTGCTGCTCGCCTTCGCGGCCACCGGCCGCCACCCCTTCGGCACCGGCAATGCCGAGGCCGTCGCCTTCCGCGTCCTCAGCGCCGAGCCGGACCTCGACGGTGTCCCCGACGACATGCTCAGCCTCGTGACGGCGTGCCTCGCCAAAGACCCAGGCCATCGTCCGTCGTCCGCCGTCGTGGCGCAGAAGACCGCCGAGCTGCTCGGCGAGCAGGCGACTCAGGTCCTCGGGAATGTCCACGACCGGCCGACCGAGGTCCCGAACCTGATCGCAGAGCAGTGGCACCCCCCGACCGTCGAAGACCCCGCCTGGCCGGCTTCCGCGATACGCCCTCCCCACCGCCGCGCCCGGCTCATCGTCGTCGCGGCCGCCGTGTTCGCCGCGGCCGCCACAGGGACCTGGTTCGCGCTGGACCCGGGCCACGCCTCAGCGCGCGCCACCCACTCCCCGCAGTCGGCTTCGAACCGCTCTACCCCTGGCGCCACACCGGCTGCGACCACGTCACCTCTCGCCCGTTCAGCCGTTACCGAGTCACAGACCCCGACCGCCGCGGCGTCGTCCGCGCCGACGCAGACCCAGGTGGTCACCCTCAGCCCCTGGTCCCCAGGCGGCACCCCGGCAACCGGTATCACCATCACCGACCGGGCCAGCGGCTCCTGCTTCGGGACCGCCGAATCCACGATGCGCACCGACGCCTGGCGCTGCACCGCGGGCGACCGGATCCTCGACCCGTGTTTCTCCCTGGACACCGATCCCTCGGACACCAGCGCGCTGTGCCTGGACGGAGCCCCCGACCGCATGGTCGAACTGTCGGTCCCCGAGGGCTTTCCCGGCAACAACAACCACATGCCGGGCGGACCCGACATCGAACCGATCACCCTCGTCCTGGCCAAGGGCGCCCGGTGCTCGTTCACCGGTGGCGGTACCGCGACGCTGGCGGGACAGCGCCTGAACTACGGCTGCGACAACGGCGGCTACCTGTACGGCTACCCGAACAAGACAGCCGCGCTGTGGACCATCTCCTACGCAGCCCCCGGCAGCGGAGCCAGTGTCTCCACGCCGATCACCACCGTCTACCAGTAGCCCGCCGACGGTCGCGTCAGCACATCGGGCGGTCGATCAGCCCGACACCATTCCGCTGCTGCTAAGCAGTCTCCCCCTTCTTCCACCCGTCACTACAGCCGCATGTCTTCGGAGGCTTCTCTGCGGGATCGGATGTCAGTCCCCACTGCGATGATGCACGTGTGACAGAACGGGCAAGAACAGTGGTGTGGCTGCTGGTCGCGCTCTTCGGCCTGGCGGCCGTGGGGTTGGGCATCGTGGCGACGGTTGTCGATCTCGACACGTCTGCGCAACTGGCAACCGTGGCCGGATCGGTTGGCGGCTTCCTCGGATTCGCGTTGAGCGGCTACGCCCTTCTGCGGCCGCCTGCCGCTGGCAGCGGCAGAATCGCTGCGACTGCGGCAGGAACGCGGTCCGTCGCGGCCGGCGGCAGCATCGGGCGAGCAGTTACAGGCGACCGCGCCAGCCTTACAGCAGGTCCTGTGATACCAACGGCAGGAACTTCGGGTTCGGCGCAGGCCAACGGGGAACGGGGGATTGCGGCTGGGGGCGAGATCGGCGAGGCCATCACCGGAGACGACACGCGCTCATGAACCGGTGGAAGAAGTCTGAAGCAGTGCCGGATCCACAGAGTTCGTTCTCGGACGGCAGTCCTCTGCCATCGGCCTCTGGCGCCACAGCGTCGGGAGCCCGGTCTGTTGCAGCCGCAGGCAGTATCGGCGCGGCCACCACGGGTGACAACAGTCCCCTGAGCGTGACGGTGCACGCGCCAGCGCCGCTGCCCACCGCGCTTGATTCCCTTCCCGCTGCACCCGCGATGCTCAGCGGCCGGGAAGCGGAGATCGGGCACGTCCTGTCGGCCCTTCGACCCCACGTCGAGTCGCGGCACGATCCGGACTCGTCGGGAGACACGCCGGACGCCGCCTCGACGCCGCCCGATGTCCTGCCGCCAGTACTCGTGACCTCGATCGCAGGTCTTGCCGGAGTGGGCAAGACCGCACTTGCCCTGGCGGCTGGGCATGCCGCAACGGGAGCCGGTTGGTTCACCGGCAGCCTCTTCGTTGATCTGCACGGATATGACGAGAGCCCGGTCCAGCCCGGGCAGGCTCTGGAGGCGTTCCTGCGGGCTCTGGGGGTCGGTTCTGACAGCATTCCTGTGGCGGTCGAGGAACGCGCGGCCATGTACCGGTCAGCGCTGGCTGCCCTGGCGGAGGAGGGCCAGCGTCTGCTGATCGTGGCCGACAACGCCTCCAGTGCCGACCAGGTCCGTCTCCTGCTTCCCGGAAACCACGCGCACCGGTTCCTGATCACCTCCCGGCATACGCTGCCCACGCTCAACGCACGCCTCGTCGAACTGGGCGTGCTCGAACCCCGCGCCGCAGCGGCTCTCTTGCGTCAGACCCTCCAGATGGCGAACCCCGACGACCCGCGGGCCATCGAGGCCGGCACGGGCATCGATGAACTGGCAAGCCTGTGCGGGTATCTGCCGCTGGCTCTGCACATCAGCGCCGCTCTGTTGATTCTGGAACCTCACCAGACAGTTGCCGAACTAGCGGCAGAGTTGGCCACGGCCCGATCACGCCTTGGCTTCCTCGACGACGGTGAACGTGCTATACGCGCCTCCTTCGATCTCTCCTGCCGCCGACTGCCCCCGGACCACGCCAGCCTCTTCTCCCTCATGGCGCTCAATCCCGGTCCCGACATGGGTCTCGACGCAGTGGCAGTCCTCGCCGACCGCCCAGTGCCAGCGGTTCGCCCCATACTGCGCAACCTCGTCCAGGCGCACCTGATCGAGTGCGTGAACCGGCGTTGGTCGATGCACGACCTCGTGCGCGAGTACGCCACCGAACTGGGGCACAGCACGCTCAACGCGGCAGCGGACAGTGCCACCGGTGGAGCCGGACGGGATACGGCGACGGCCTACGTTCTTCAGCATCGTCGGCTACTGGAGTACTACTCCACGTCCACCATCGCCGCGAGTGCACACCTCAGCGTGCAGGCAGACCTACCCGTACCAGACAATTTCGCCGACCGGGATGAGGCGCTTGCCTGGCTGGATGGCGAGCGTGCCAACCTGACGGGCTCTGTAGCCGCGGCAGCGGCCACCGGGCACCAAGACATCGCCATCAAGCTTCCGGTGGTCCTCTACGACTACCTCGTCTGGCGTGGGTACTTCGACGACCTGATCGCCGTCACAACGACCGCCTGCGCCATCGCCCACCAGGCAGGAGCACTCACCGCAGAGGCAGGCGCATGGAACAACCTCGGCATCGCACTCAACGGTGCCTCACGCTACGCCGAAGCTCTGGCCGCCTACGAGCGGGCCATCGAACTTTTTGCTTCACTCGACGATCACAACGAACGGGGTAAGGCACTCAACGGGAAGGGCTCTGCCCTGCACGACTCCGGGAAACCTGCAGAGGCGTTGCTGGTCCACCAAGAGGCTCTCGCCATCCAGCGAGCTGTAGGGGATGTGCGCGAACAGGCCGCGGTGCTGAACAACCTTTCCCTGGACCATCAGGAGCTGGAGAACTACGCAGAGGCGTGTGCAACAGCAGAGGAGGCCGCCTCCCTTTTTCAACGTCTCGGCGACCCTACGAATGAAGCGAATGCACTGTGCGCGGCGGCTTTCGCGCTGCAAGCCTCGGGACGGCCTGAGGCGGCACAGGCTGCTTGCCAACGCGCCGTCGAGACCAGCCGTGCAGTGGGGAGCCCCCTCGTTGAGGCGGCGATTCTCATGACCTGTACTCAGCTGGACGACCTCACACCACAGCAACAGATCGGCTACTTCTTGCAGGCAGAAGCGGCCTGCAAGCAAGCCAACGCCCGCGACCTCCACGCCCATGCGTTGTGCGGTATCGGCATGGCATTGACCACGTTGGGCGACAGGCACCGGGCCGTCACCTACTTCGTGCGCGCGGAGCGCATGTTCGAAGACCTCGGCCTCACGGAGGAAGCAGGGCAAATTGGCGACCTACTCGCCGCCCTCCAAACCTAACCATTGGTCTGGCGCCCTGCTCATAGCGCTTCTGCCTGGGGCCGGGTGAGGTCGGGTGGATAGCCCTTTGCGCGAAGCCAGGTGTCGAGGGCCAGGGCGACAATGTCGCCGTGGGAAACGTCGTGGTCGGCGTTGTAGCGGCGGATGCGTCGCTGGAGTTGCAGGATGTCGGGGACGGCGTAGTTGAGCTGTCCGCGTTTCATGTTGCGGTTGCCGATGACCGCGAGAGTGTCTGGATGAGGGGTGAGCGGATCGTCGGCGGGCTCGGACTGGGCTTCGAGTGTGTCGGCCATGTCGCGTAGCCGACGGGCGTGGTGGGAGAGGTCGGGCACGAAGGCTGCTCCGATCGGTTTGGCTAGGCGGCTAGTTGGCCGCCTATTGGGCTATTGGAATAGTCGGTGGAAGGGGCGGCCGCGCACTCAGCGAGCTGGCGGCCGTCCCTGTGCCGTGCGGCGTGTCAGAAGCCGCGGGTGGTGAGCCATTCGTCCAGTGCAACCGAGACGATGTCGCCCATGGGCAGGTGATCGAGTTCGTTGTCCAGCGCGAAGCGCTTGATGCGCCTTTTCAGCTTCAGCGCGGCGGGGACCGAGGAATCGAGGCTCTCGCGCGCGATGATGCGCTGATTGAGGACGACGGCGGCTTCCGGGATGTCCTTCGGGCGCCCCGACCCGTGCTCCCATGAAGTCCCGTTACTGGGCGCCGGATCCGAACCGGCTTGCTGCTCGTGCTGAGGATTCGCTGCGCCAGTACTCACAGGGAACGCAGCGGCTCCCATAACGGGAAGAATTGTCGAGTGAATCGCCACCTGAGCGGTGTGCGCCACACCCGGAGCAGCTCCCGTGTCTTGAGACGCTCCGTGCTGCGAGACGTGCTCGGCCAATGGCGTGGGCTGAGCCGCAGGTGCTGAGGGCTGTGCAGCCGGGGCCACAGTCTGCCCAAGCGCCTGCCACTCCATCGACGCCACAGGAGATTCTGTTCCGGCCTCGGAGGCGACGACGGCTGGGCGGGCCGGCTGACTGGCAGCAGGGTCCTGCACCGGGCTGCCCAGCGCGGCCTCGACGCGCGGGTGGGCGGGCGGTGCCGCGGGCTCCTGCGCCACCTCGGCCATCATCTCGGTCGGGTCCTGCGTCGATACCCCGATGGGAACGCTGGATACAGCGGGCTGAACCTGCGGCTCGCTGGCAGCGGGACGGCCTTCGCCCCGTGCGGCGGCCTGTTCGATGGCGAACTGCTCGGGGGTGAGCTCGGCGGTCGGGGGAGGGGGCGGCGGGGTCGTCTTCTTGGCCCCGCCCAGGGCACGCCCGCCGCTGCGGCGGGCCGGGGGCTTCGGCCTGTCGTTCTTCTCGCTCATACCTCGGTCAGCTCCTTCATCAGGTTGGCGTACTCGCTCAGTTCGGTGGGGATCTCTCCGAAGGCCTCCATGTAGTGCACCCAGGAGTGGATGGTGGTCTCGGCGAGCGGGAACGGTTCGTCGCGGCCCGGGCCTATGCCCTCGCCCTCGGCGGGCTCCAGCAGCTGCTCCTTCGCCCGGCCGGGCAGGCTGGTGCGGTCGTCGGCCTTGACCATGACCACGTGGGCGGTGACGCCCTGCTCGTTGCGGGCGGACGCGCGCTCGGCCTCGTCGAAGGTGGCCACGAGCTTGCGGCGCTCGATCTTGGTGGGGGCGACCGGCACGAGCAGCAGGTTGGCCTCGGTGACAGCCTCGTGGAAGATCCGGGCGCTGCCGCCGCCGGCGTCGACCACGATCGCGCCGAATTCGGCGCGCTTGGCACGGATGTACTCGGCGATGTCGTCGAACGGGTACCGCTCGATCACCAGGTGCTCGGGGATCTCGAAGCCGGCGGCTTGGGCGACCTTGAACCAGTCGTAGGCGGACTGGCTGGTGGCGTCGGCGTCCAGCAGCAGCGTCGGCAGGTCGAGGACGACGGCGTAGTAGAGGGCGATGAACCAGGCGGAGGTGGTCTTGCCGGTGCCGCCCTTGAGCATGCCGACCACGATGACGAAGGCGTCCCAGGCGCTGGCCGTGGCCGCGGCCAGGGTCTTGGTACGGGTGTTCTCACTCACGTGTGCTTGATCTCCTGAATCGGGAAAGGTGCGTTGACTTGGGCGCGCCGGCGAGATTGTCGACGAGCGGGGGCGGTTGATTGCCGACGAAGGAGGAGCCCGAGCAGCGCTGCATCCGGGATGACCTGCGATCGGTCCCCTGAACTGCCTGGCCCGGTTGGGGACGCCTTCAGGTCCGCTCATGACCGCTTCTTTTTCCGGGTACGAGCCGGGCCGTGGTTGTGCTTGGGCCGCATGCGAGTGCCCGCCTGGTGCAGGAGCCGGTAGACGGTTCCGATGGAGTAGTTGCACTCCTCGGCGAGGTCCGGCACTGTGGCGCCGGCCTCGTACCGCGCCCGCAGGGACAACGCGAGCTTCATACGGCGTGCGGTACTGGCTGCGGAACGAATGCGGAGTGTTTGCTGAGTGGTGCGGGGCGTGCCCCCGGCCTCGATCAGCAGCCGCCGTGCGGCACGTCGTGTCACGGACCCCGACTCGGCCAACTCCGTGAGTGTGGCGCCCTGTTGCTCGTAGAGGCGGCGTAGACGAGCCGCGAGATTGCCGCGGGCTTGCCCGTCGCGGAGCCTGCGCGTCTGCCACGAGGTGCGCATCACGGTCCCGGCGTCGCGTAGACGGTTGAGGACCGTGCCGTACGACAGGCCACTGCTCGCTACGAGTTCGTCGACTGTCGCACCAGCCTCGTACTTCGTGCGTAGAGCTTGTGGAGTCCGCGACTCGCCCTCGGCGGGTGTGGTGGGAGGGTGTTGTGGGTTCATGCGGCGGAGTTCCATTCGCTGAGGGCTTCGGCATGGGCAGCAGTCAGCTCGTCGTAACTGCGCTGGTCGGCAGGGGTGATGAGGATCAGGCGACCGTCCGTGGCGACCCGCCAGTCGGCAGCGGTCCGGCCGGTGACCGGATCGAGGACACGCCCGCCGGAGGTGTGCCACGCGGGCGGGATTTCGTCCGGGCGTGGCGCGGGAATGAGCACTTGGCGGCCGTCGCGGACGATCACCACGGCCTTGCTGCGGTGCTCCGCGAGCCGGTTCAACGCCTCTCGGTATGTGGCGCGTTGGGCCGCATGCAGAGCCTTGCGCGAGGCGGCGAGTCCCCACGTGTCGTACTGCTCGGCGACCGTGTCCCAGCCCAGCGCGGGCACGACGTTGAGTCCGGGAACGGAGGTCGAGAGGCTGCTGCCGAGACCTTCCAGGGCTCGCGGTGCGAGGGCCCAGGTTTCCCCGGTGTGGTGCACGAGGCCGTACTCGGCGAGGCGTCGCAGGGTCCGGTAGGTGGTCGCGCGGGAGACCGAGGAAGTGCCGACGAGCTCGCTGGCCGTCTGGTCGGGGCGTTGGTGCAGTGCGCTGATGATCAGGAGGGCGGGGCTGCCGAGGCCGTGGTGGGCGAAGGCGTCGTGGCCCATGAGGCGGGCGAGGACGGTGGAGTCGATGTCGGCCGTGGTGGCCGTCTCAGGGGTGGGCCACTCCTCAAGTGCCGGGTCGGGGGGGAACTGAGTGGTCCGATAGCGAGACGGCCGGGCGTTGAGGTACCAGGTCGAGCCTTCGCGGCCGTGGCCGACCCGCAGTCGGCGCAGCCAGCCGTGCGGTTTGAGGACGGTTTCGTAGACGGCCCGCAGTGTCGTGCGGGAGATGCCGGCTTCTTCGGCGGTCTGCCGTTCGCTGGCGTGGTGCAGGGGGCCGCCCGCGGTCTCGGCGAAGTTCAGGTGCGCCCGCAGCACGCGCAGGGCGGTCCGTCCTCGCTCCCCGCGCCAGGGTGTGGTCTCGATGCGGTCGCGGAGTGCGGCGAGAACCTCGTACGCCTGGTGCCGGGATCCCAGTGCCAATGTGGTGCCGACGGCGGTTGAGGCGCTGGCCCAGACCCGGCGGAGGTAGTCCAGGGCGCGTGTCTGCCCGGAGCGCAGTGCGATGGTGCGGGTGTGTCGTCCGCCCTCGTGCTCGGGGTGCAGCAGCAGTCGGGTCAGCTGGTCGAGGGTGCCGCCGGCGCGGACCATGTGGCAGGCGATCGCCGCGGTGATCCGGTGCCCGTGCTCGGCCGCGCCTTGGCGGTCCTCGCGCAGGACCAGGCTTCGGCCGTCGGAGGCGAGTCGGCTGTAACTGCCGGTGGCGTAGCGGCCGGTGAGGTCGCCGAGCAGGACCAGATCGGCCGCGGCCGGGGGCAGGTGGCAGAGGCCCAAGGGGCCGGACGGGTGGGAGAGTTGTTGCGGGAGGTCTGTCTGATGGGTCTTGTAGGGCACGGTGGGGTCGTCTCGCAAAGACGTGGACGCCACCCAGGCCCGCTAAAACCACGGGCGGCATCCGGAACCGACCTCCGTCGGAGCCAGCACGGTCTCCAGGATGGCCGTCCTGGAAGCCCCGTAGGCCTGGCCCCGAGCGGAGGCAGGCGTCCCCATCGCAGCTCGACCAGAGGACGAATCAGAGTCCTGCCAGAGTCGCCCACTCGTGATCCACACCGGCCAACTCAGGTCCCTCAAGAGCCAGTTTCAGGGGCTGTTGCCTCTGACTGCCGCTGAGTAATCCGGGTCGAACCGGGGTCGAATCAGAGCGGTTTCCTCTGACTGCCTCCGATCGCCTCCGTAACCCGTCCTAGCAGGTCACAGCCTCATCGCCCCCACACAAGCGCAGGTCAGAAAGATGCGCTAGCTGTACCACTGGTTCCTGGCGAAGGCGGTGATGTGCGGCATGAGAGGGGTCCCGTCATCCTCGACGTCGTGTCGGGAACACCATGACGATGTCGCCTCCACCCCGGCAATAGGACTTCCGCCGGACGGAAACTCCCTGGCCGGCCGCTTACTGCCCGCCACGTGGTATTCAGTTCGCTTCACCGCTCCGGCCGAGACCGGGAGGGGGTGCACTTTCTGGTCCTGCACTCACGGGGTGGCGCAACAGCGGCGGACCGTCTCGTAGGAGACGGTCACACCGAGCTCAAGCATGAGTCACCTCGACCGGGTACCGGTGCCCCTTGTGCGACGGCGGTGTCCTCACCACGGACGGTCCCGTCCAGCACCACCAACCCGAAGATCGTCCCACCCCGTCAGCCAACGTGACAGGGCCCATTGCCGTCTCCTGCGGGGCGGCGGTGCCTAGGATCACCGCATGAACCAAACAAATGACCCATTGCTGGCGGTGGTGTCCGCGTATGCAGCCGTATTCGAGGAAATGGCAGCCGTCACTACGGGGCGCACCCGAAGAGGCCCGCAGGGCACGGTGCTTGCCATCTCCGGGGCACCGCTCGCCCCGCTGAACGCCATCATCAGTCCCAGTCTGGAGCCGCGCGCCGAGGAGATAGCGGCGTTGGCGGCCTCGGAGAGCCCGTGGGAGATCCCCTGGAGTATCCAAGTCCGGGGAGTTCCGGGGAAGCTGGTCACCGAGGCGGCAGCGCGGCACGGGCTGACCCGTTTCGAGCGGGAGCAGCTCATGGTCCGGCGCTCCGACCAAGGGCTGCCGACGGAGCCGGTCGTTGATTCCCTGCGTGTACGGGCCGTGTCCGTCAATGAGCTGGATCTGTATGCCAGGACCGTTGCGGAAGGCTTCGAAGCGCCGCACGAGATGTTCCAGGTGTTGACTCATCCGTCTCTGGGGAAAAGCGACAGGATCACTTTTTACCTTGCGGAGTTGGACGGCGTTCCTGTGGGAACGGGCATGACGGCCACCTCCGGTGATCTGACGGGCATCTTCAACATCACCACACTCCCGGGCTACCGGCGGCGTGGTTACGGGCGGGCCGTCACGGTGGAGATGGTCCGTGCGGGCTTCGCCGCAGGTGCCGGCACGGCCTACCTCTACACGTCCAAGATGGGCGAGCCCGTGTACCAGTCGGTCGGCTTCCACACCGAGGAGTATCTGACGGTGATCACTGCTCCGTCGTAGGCGTGCTCTGCCGCTGACTGGCCAGAGATCTTGGGGGTCTCGCCCGCCTCCCTCCTTCTCCTGCGGAATCCCGGGCAGGCAGTCCGCCTGCCCGGGAATCCGTCTCCTGCGGCGCGGGCTGTGGAGCCCGCCCGTACTTCAGCGCGTCCGAGGCCATGGTTGACCTCGCATGGCGTTCCCGTCCCTGAGAGCGGGGCGCCGTCGCCCCGCGTGCCGTGGTTGGACTCAGGGTCCTGAGGCTTGCGACGGCTCGGCAAGGCGGCCTCTGTCAGGCGGAAGGGTGTTCGTGAAGTGGCTGGTCAAGCGGTGCAAGGGGAATTCAGTTGCTCAGGGACTCCACATATGGCAACAGCTTGGCCGGGTTCATCACCCACATGATTCGGTCGATTCCATCGACCGACGCGTCGACGGCCAGTAGCGCTACGACGTCGCCATCGACAGAGACCAGAACGGCCGGCCGTCCGTTGGCCTCGACCCACCGAGTGTCGGCGGGAGGCCAGAACCGGGGCGCGAAGGCAGCGAGGTATCTGGAGACGTGCGGACGCCCGATGACCGGAATCTTCGATGCGCCGCGGATCCCGCCGCCGTCGGAGTAGCTGACGACGTCCGTCGCGAGGACTTCCTCGAGCACTGCCAGATCGCCCGTTCGTGCTGCGGCGAGAAACACCTCGAGCAGGCGCTGGTGATCAGCGGGGCTGACCCTCTCTCTGCGCTCGGCGGCCAGGTGTTTACGCGCACGGCTCACCAGCTGCCGCGCATTAGCCTCACTTGTCTCCAGGATGTCTGCGACCTGCTTGTAGGGGTAGTCGAAAGCCTCCCGGAGAACGTAGGCGGTGCGCTCCACCGGGTTCAGCTTCTCGAGGAGGAGAAGAACCGCGAGCTCGAGCGCCTCGGCCCGTTCCGCCCCCACCTGCGGGTCCGAGCTGGTGTCAACCGGCTCCGGAAGCCACGGCCCGATGTACGACTCCCGGCGCACCCTGGCGGACTTGGCGAGGTTGACGGCCAGCCGTGCCGTGACCGTACTCAGGAACGCCGTCGGTTCGAGGATGTTCGCTCGGTCCGTGTTCTGCCACCGCAGCCACGCCTCCTGAACGATGTCTTCAGCCTCTACCGTGCTCCCCAGCACGCGGTAGGCGATACCGAAGAGCCGAGGGCGCGCCGCGAGGAACTCGCTCGCCGCCTCGTCCAGGCCCCCGGCGGTGTCGTCCTTGGCGTGCATCGTCGTCCCTTCCGCCTCTGCACCCACCACGTTACAGGGCATCGCGACAGCGTTCGCGGGCGGGCCTGTGGAGGGGAAGCACCACGACACAAGATGTGTAGCACCTGGTGTCACGCGGGTGCTTGGCGCGGATCCGCACATTGAATCTGGACTGCAGAAGGCTCATCCACGTCCGTGTGCGTGTCACAAGGTGGGGGTGTGCTCGGTCAGGGTTGCTGAATGCTGATCGCCATGATCCAGCTCCAGACGAAGAAGGGATGACGAACGATGACACCTCAAGGTGATCTCCCGGCGCCCGAGCACGGCCTTCTCCTCACGCACTTCTTGACCGTGCGCGACGTTGCCGTGTCCCGGCGGTTCTACGCCGACGTCTTCAGCGGTGAGGTGGTGATGGACGAGAATCCGGCGATCGTGAAGATCGCCAACAGCTGGATCATCATGAATCCCGGAGGCGGACCCACTCCCGACAAGCCGGACGTCATCCTGGAGGCGCCCCAGAGCAGCGAACGGGTGTCGAGCTTCCTGAACGTGCGCGTGGCCGACATGGCCGCCTTCTACGCGCACGCCGTCGAGAACGGCGCCCACTTTCTCACCGCCCCCCTGGACCGCACCTCCGAGCTGCGCTGCTACCTGCGCGATCCCGACGGCTACCTCATCGAAGTGGGCCAGTCCACCGGTCTGCTCAGGGGAATCCAGGCCGATCAGCCCGTAAACCCGACCTGATGTGTCGCATCTCCTGATCGGTCGGCAACACCCACACCGGCAGGCATCCACGCCTTCCTCATCCGAAACGAGAGCGCCTTGAACCACGCTGAAAAACATCCCACGGACCAGATACCTGCCACGGCTCCGATCGCAACGCTCGAAAGTCTTCGAGAGCACCTTCAGTGGGCGATCGAACTGGAACACGCTACTTTGCCGCCGTACCTCTGCGCGCTCTATTCGCTCGATCCGATGCGAAACCCGGACGCCGCACAAGCAATAGGCAGTGTCTTCGTCGAAGAGATGATTCACCTGGCACTCGCGGCGAATCTCCTCAACGCTGTCGGTGGGCAACCTCGTCTGGACCCGTCCACACTGCTGGTGCCCCACCCCCGACCCCTCCCGCACGGTGACCGCTCACTGCAGTTGTCGCTTGTTCCGTTCGGGGAAGAGGCACTCGACATGTTCCTTCGCCTGGAACAGCCCGCACGGCCCGGTGCTCCGGCCGAGGGCGACAACTACGAGACGATCGGTCAGTTCTACGACGCGATCGAACGAGGACTGCGACACCTGTGCGCCGAGTTCGGTGAGAAAGAGGTCTTCTGCGGCGACGCGTCGCGCCAGGTGACAGCCGGCCCCTTCGCCCACACCGGCGGACAGCTGACCCCGGTTACCGACCTCACCTCGGCCCTGGCCGCACTTGAGGAAATCGTAGAACAGGGCGAAGGTACGGCACGCGGTGAAGTCTGGGACGGCGACCATGACATCTTCCACCCCGACCGCGACGAGGTCTCTCACTACTACCGTTTCCAGGAGCTCAAGCTCGGTCGACGGTATCTGCGTGGTGACACACCGCAGTCCGGTCCCACGGGCGAGACCGTCGGGCTCGACCTCGACGGTGTGTATCCGATGCGCCCCAATCCGCTGCTGACGGACCATCCGGCGGGCGACCTGATCCGGACTGCCCAGGAAGAGTTCAACCGGGCGTACGGCGAATTGCTGCATCAACTCGACCAAGCGTTCAACGGCAACCCGAAGATGCTCGCCGTCGCGACCGGCACGATGTACGCACTCAAGGCACAGGCTCAGAGGCTGATGCAAACGCCCGACGGGGACAACACCACAGCCGGCCCGACCTTCGAGTACGTCGAACCCGAAACCCAGTGATGAGCCCCGCCCGCCGCGCCTCGCTCCGGCAGTTGTGAGCGAAAGCGGTGCGCAGGCGGCAGCCCTTTCCAAATGCCGCGTCGGCCTGACCACACCGGTCGGGCCTTCGCTGTCTGGGACGGGTCCGACTGCGCTAGTCATTCCTCTACTCAAGCCATCGCAGTCACATGACTGATGCCCGTGAGTACCCGGCCGTCCTACTGTGTTCCTCAGGACGATGCCACGGTTCCTCCGCGCGGTACCCACCTCTCACACCACGCGTTGAAAACGCCAGAAGGCTTATGGCCTCTCGATATCAATTGTGCGGCGCGTCTGTCACAGAGAAGAGACCGGTCCGGTCAATTCAGGCAGTTGTGATCGGTGGAGTCCTGACTTTCAGTGACATCAGCTGATGCGGCGGCCGGGCAGCCTGTCCGGTCCGCACTGGATGAACGGAGAAAGAAGGATCATGTATGCCGAGCTGTGCGCCTCGGACCGCGCCATGGATCAGGCCGTCTCTGTTTTCGAGGACCTCCGTCCCCGTCTCTTCGGCATCGCCTATCGCGTACTCGGCAGTGCCGTCGAGGCGGAGGACGTGGTGCAGGAAGTATGGCTGCGCTGGCAGAAGACGGACCGGTCAGTCGTGGTCAGTCCCGCGGCGTTCCTGTCGAGCGCGACCACCCGGCTGGCCATCAACGTAGCCCAGTCCGCACGTGTGCGGCGTGAGACGTACATCGGTCCGTGGTTGCCGGAGCCCATTGACACGAGTGCCGACCCGGCGTTGGGCGCGCAGCGCGCGGAGGCTCTCGAACTGGCCCTGCTGCTCGTACTGGACAAGCTGAACCCCACCGAACGAGCCGCCTACGTCCTGCGAGAGGCGTTCGACTACGCCTATGCCGAGATCGCTGCGATGCTGCAACTAAGCCTCGTCAACGTGCGGAAGATCGTAAGCCGGGCCCGTGAACACCTTGCGGCCGAGGAGTCCGGGACCGTGGATACGGTGGAGCACCAACGGCTTCTGGAAGCCTTCATCGCGGCGGCCCGAAAGGGAGATCTCGCCTCGCTCGAGGCTCTCCTGACCGCGGACGTCGTCAGCCTCTCCGACGGCAACGGCCTTCGAGGAGCCGCTCGTGTTCCCGTGCGGGGCCGCGCACGGGTGGCGAACCTGTCCACAGCACACCGGCGCTTCTGGCCCGAAGCGGACGTCCGAGTTGTCCACGCCAACGGCCGGGCGGGCGCGATGATCTACAGGGATGGGCAGCCCGCGACGTTCATGACCGTCGCGGCCTCGTACGAAGGCATCCACCGAGTGATGTGGGTGTTCAACCCGAACAAGATCGCGGCTTTCCTCGGGTCGACATCGCGTACCGCGCCGGCGTCTATACGTCGCGGAGATTCTCCGGACGTGGGTGCGAAGCCGGACCGGTGTGGTTCCAGGACCGAAGCTTGTCGGGGTTGAGGATGACCCAGACCTGCGAGGCGCGGTGTTCGGCGATGTCGAGACTGATGACAGCGGCCACCTGGTGTTTGTAACGCACGACGATCCCGGTGCGGCCGTTGACCGAGTGAAGGTGCAAGGTGGTGTGTGGGCGCTTGGCCAGCACGGTCAGCAGGCTTGCGGCGACCCGCTGATTGCCGTGAACGGGCCGGCTCAACGCGCGAACCTTTCCACCGCCGTCGAAGAACGCCGTGGCATCGGCTGTCAGCAGGCAGGCCAGGAGGTGCACGTCCTGGTTGGCGCAGGCTTTCCGGACGGCATGCACGACGGTGTCGTGTTGTTGAGGCGTGGTGGGACGTGAGCGCTGGACCCGCAAGCTGTGGCGTGCGCGGTCCGCGAGTTCGGTGCACTCTCCCTCCGGCTGTCCGACGATGTCGGCGACCGCACCGGGCGTCATCCCGAAGACGTCGGCGAGTACGAACGCCGCCCGTTCGGCCGGCGAGAGAGCGTCCAGCGCTTTCAGCAGAACCCCGCTGATCTCCTCCTCCAGCGAGACGGCAGAGCGCCCCGCTGCGCCGCTGTCCTCCCGGTCCGTACGGAGCTCTCGGCGGTCCACCATGGCGAGCCGGGTGAGGCAGATGCCACCTGCGGCCTTCGCGAGCCAGGATCGCGGGATCGTGACGGCCGCTCGGGCCGGGGCGGACAGCTCATACCATCGACGGTAGGTCTCGGCGACGGCCCGCTCGGCCTCGCTGCCGCTGCCCAGCATCCAGTAGGCGACATCCAGTAGATGCTGTCGCTCGTCGAGCAGTTCCGCGATCGGGACCGCGCCACCGGCATCGTCCATGCAGTGTCCTCGTCTCCATATGCCTTCGTTGATGCAGACCGAACAGGCACAGATCTTGTGACATCCGCCTGAGGGCGAACCCATGTCACACATGCGCGGGCTCCACGGTCACATATGCGAGAGGGACGACACCAGAGGCGAACGAGACGGCAGGAGGTCAAGGAGTGAGCTGGCGTGAAGTAGCAAGCTGCAGAGACGGCGACCCTGACTTGTTCTTCCCGATCGGTCACAGTGACTGTGGTCCGACCCTGGTGCAGATCGGTGAGGCGAAGGCTGTGTGCCGCCGTTGCCCCGTCATGCAACAGTGCCTTGCCTGGGCGCTCGACGCCCATCCCGTCGAGGGCATATGGGGTGGAACCACGGAGAACGAGCGCCGGTCCATGAGACGGAGTCTGATGGACCGGTCACGGCAGGCGAGCGGACTGCCAGTGTGAAGTCCGGACCACGTCGCTACGGGGCCAGCGCGATAGTCATCGGTGTTCCTCGCCGCGCCATCCTCGCGTAGGGGCACAGGGCTTCCGCCTTCTTCAGCATGGGGGCGGCAGTCTCTCGTGGGATTCCCGGCCACTCGACCACGAGGTCTACGTGCAGTAAGTAGCCGCCATCCCGTGGATCCGGGCCCAACGCCACGGTCGCCGCCACGGCGATGCCGGCGGTGGCGAGCGCGGCCTGCCGTGCGACCAGACTCAACGCGGCATGCAGTGAGGCGGCGAGACCGGCGGCGAAGAGCTGTTCGGGATTGGTTCCCTGTCCGTCCCCGCCGAGTTCGGTGGGCATGCGCAGGTCGAGGTCCAGGTCCTCGTCCGCAGACCGTGCTTTTCCCGAGGCTCGGCCGTGTTCGGTGGCTCCGCCGGTGACGGTCACCGTCGTCGTGTAGATGGCAGAGGTGGCTGTGCCGTCGAAGTCCTGCTGCTCGGGCGGGTCGGGAAGTCGAGAATCCTCGTTCACCGCGCCGCTCCATGACCACCGCCGCAGCCGTCCCGACGACGAGCTTGCGGTCGGCTCGTGACATGCGCGGTCCCTGACGGCAGTGAGCGTGCTGACGTGGCCGGCAGCCATGGCCGTCTGTGAGCCGCCGCGCCGTTTGTGGCAGTCATGGTGCGGTCCGTCCTCCGAGTCGCGAGAAGCCTTGAGGCGATGACTGGTTGACCGGCAAGGTCATGTCCTTGTGACATCCGCCGGCCTTCTGCCGGGCCGGGCGGCTGGTGCCATCGACAGGTGGCTGAACACGGCACGACAGATCAGGCCGGAGAGCGTCCGCCCCGTGACCAGGGCGTCAGGAGAGTTCAAGCCCGCCGTCGATGGTGAGTACCTGTCCGGTGAGGTGGGTCCCCTGCGGGTCGGCGATGCGCAGAATCCAGTCCGCGACGTCCTGGGGGTCGCCGAGTCGACCGGTCGGGATGCGCTCGCGTTCGGAGGCGCGCACTTCATGGATGGTCTCTTCGGGCAGGCCGGCCGCGACCAGGACGTCGGTCTCGGTCGGGCCCGGGGCGATGGCGTTCACCCGGATGCCCTCGGGAGCGAGCTCCAGCGCCCAGCTCCGCGTCAGCTGTTCCAGGGCGCTCTTCGTGGCGGCGTAGTGCGCCCCTCCGGCCAGGGGTCGGTGACCGTAGGTGCTCGACACGTTGACGATGGACCCGGCGGAGTCGCGCAGGTACGGCAAGGCGGCGTGGGCGAGCAGGCTCGGTGCCGTCACGTTGATCTCGAACAGATCGGCGATCACGGCGCGGTCCGTCTTCGCCAGCGGCATGATGGCTGTGACGCCGGCGTTGTTCACCAGCAGATCCAGGCGTCCCCACCGCCTGGTCGCGGTCGTCACGACTGCTTCGGCTGCACCCTCGCCGCAGATGTCGAGCGGCAGGACCTCGATGGCAGGGTGCTGTCGGGCGGTCTCCGCCAAGGCTTCCTTCCGGCGCCCGACCCCGAGGACATGTGCTCCCGACTCGGCCAGGGCCACGGCTGTCGCCCGGCCGATTCCCGATCCCGCTCCGGTGACGATGGCGACACGGCCGGAGAAGTTCGTCGGCGTGGGACTGGACATCTCGCACTCCTTGTTCGATGTTCGTCGATCATAGAACAATATATCAGACCGTGAGTGGGCAAACATGTCACGTCGTCTCACACCATCTGCTGGCGTCCGGAGAGCAGGGCAGAGACGCTGTGGAACGCTCCCGCCGCCATCCCTCCGGTAGCCTGGCCCCTATGCCGGACCACTCGACATCCACGGAGCAGGAAGTCACTCTGCCGCGCTTGCTTGGAGCGCTCAGTGACCCGACCCGTCTGGGGATCGTCCGGGTGCTGTCCGACGGGGCCGAGCGCGGATGGGGTGAACTGCGCGCTCCTGTCGCCAAGTCGACGATGAGCCACCACCTGAAGGTGCTGCGCGAGGCCGGCATCACGCAGACCCGCCAAGAGGGCACCCGATGCTTCGTGACGCTGCGTCGCGAAGCCCTGGACGCCCGTTTCCCGGGTCTGCTGCCGGCCCTTCTCTCCGTGGCTGTCGCCGATCACGTGGGGCAGCACGTTTCTGTCGGCAGCGACTCAGTCAACCGAGTGGGAACGCCCCGCATTGCTTCTCCGGGGCGAGTGGAGTGAGGCGCTCGGCGCGTTCATCGCCTCATTCCGGCCCGGCGGACCCGCTCGGGACAGGCTGATCATCATGGAGGGCGGCAAGCGCGGCGGCGAGCTTGCCCCGGCTGGTGATGCCCAGGCGCGGATAGATCCGGTACAGGTGGGCCCCCACCGTCCGATGTGAGATGAACAGACGCTGGCCGATCTCCCGGTTGCTCAGCCCCTGCGCCGCCAACTCCGCTATCTGCCTTTCCTGGGCGGAGAGTTGCTCGTTCGAGTTCGTGACTCTTCGGCCGCTCGTCTCACCGGCGGCACGCAGCTGTTCGCCTGCCATCTTGGCCCACGGCTGCGCGCCGATCCGGGCGAACTCGTCGCGGGCCAGTCGCAGGGGGTTCCGTGCGTCCACGTTGCGGCGTTGCCGGCGCAGCCAGCGCCCGTGGTGCAGGTGTAGCCGCGCCCGGGCCAGCACCCAGCCGGCGGGCAACGCGTCGAGCCCGGCGGCGTAATGTTCCTCCGCTGTGTCGTCCGGGGCCAGGACCGCGGTGGTGTAGGCGTGCGCGACCACCATCATTTCCGAAGGCAGCGAGCTGACCAGGTCAGGAAGCTCGGCCATGAGTTCCTTGGCCTGGTCGACCGTGCCAGCGGCGACCGCCGCGTCGGCGAGATCCGGTGCGAGCAGCCATCGGCCGACCGAGTGGTAATGGGGGTCGGCCGGTTCGAATGCGCGGGCCAGGGCCTCGTACGACTCGGTCGTACGGCCGTCGAAAAGGGCGAGCAGAGCATCGACCTGCTGTGCCATCACCGTAACGAACGGCATGCCGGTGAAGAGCCGGTGGGCACGCAGTTCTCGGATGGCCCGTGCCGCGGCCTCGTGCTCACCGCGCACGGCTGCCACGAGACCGGCTGTCGCCTTCACGCCGAGCCACACGATCCATTCGCCGGTCTCCTCGGCCAGGGCGAGACCTTCGTCGGACTCCTCCCCGGCCCGGTCGAGCTGACCGAGGTACACCCGTGGCCAGCTGCCGGCCAAGGAGCGGGCGAGCAGTCCGAGCCGGCCCTGCGATCGCCAGGCCGCGGCGGCCAGCGTCAGGTACCGGGCGGCGCGGGTGACATCGCCCATGACCATCGCGCCGCTGCCGAGGAAATGCAGGATCCGGCCGTCATGACGGTCGGGAGTGATGCCGTCGAGCCGCTCGATCACTTCGGCCCCGTGCCTGAACGGCTCCGTGTAAGCCCGTACGGTCAGCACGTGCGGGAGGTCCGGGTCAGGAGACCACCGATCCAGTTCGGCGGCCGCCTGAGCGCGCACCTGCGCGTCGCCGTCCTGGAAGAAGCATCGCGCCGCGGCACGCCACAGCAGGTCTTCGGCGATGTCCGAGCCTCCCGCGTCGAAGGCCGCGGCCGCCGTGGTGACCATGTCCTGGATCCGCCGGTGCGGTTCCTCCGGCTCGAAGGCGGCCTTGTCGGACACCACCATGAGGCGGGCCCGCTCCAACGGGCCGAGCTCTCCCATGTCCGCGCGAGCGAGCAGCACCTGAGTGTGGACGCGGTCGTTGATCTCACTGGCCAACTCGGCTGCCCGGATCAGGATGCCCGTCCGGCGGCGCGCGTCGGGGACGAGCTCAGCAGCCTGGCGCAGGGCCGGCACGGCGGACGCCACCTTGCCCCGAGCCTGCGACGCATCGGCGAAACGCTCCAGCCTGGCGGCCAGCTCCTCGTCCGGGCCGAGCGTGGATGCGGCCAGGTGTACGAGCTGACGCTCGGGCATGTCCTCCAGGACCGACGCCAGAGCACGATGAGTGGCCAACCGATCCGGGACCGAAGCGCGCGTGTAGATGGCCGAACGAATCAGCGGATGGCGGAACTCGAGGGTGCGGCCGGTCAAGGTGACCCAGTCCGCGTCGACGGCCTCCTGCACCACGGTGAGCGAGACCGTCGATCCCCGGAGGCGGCTCGACACGTCCAGCAGCCGGTTCAGCGGCGCGGTCGGCTCGACCGCGAGCGCCAGCAGAAACGCGCGGCACTCCTCGCTGGCCGAATCCGTTCGTGTGGCGAAGGCGTCCTCCAGCCGTTGGGTCAGCGGCAGGTCGTCCAGCTGCGCCGGCATGTGCGGTACCGCCTTGGGCAGTTCGACGAGGGCCAGCGGGTTGCCTGCGGCGCGCTCCAGGACGAGTGCTCGCACGGGTGCCGACAGATCGGGGGCGCCGGCATCGAGCAACTCGGCGGCGGCCGTCCGCTCCAGTGGTTCCAGGGAGAGGTCCGGGTGCATGCCCGGGGCGTAGGCCACGGGGGAGGGGGTGCGTGCGGCGCCGATGACCAGAATGGCAAGGTCGCCGGTCCGCCGAGCGACGAACCTGAGTACGTCGCGGCTGGACGAGTCCATCCACTGCAGGTCGTCCAGCAACAGCAGGAGCGGCCGGCGGGCAGCGATATCGGCGAGCAGTTCAAGTACGGCCAGGCCGACCCGGAATATCTGAGGTTCGGACTCCGTGGCACCGAACACGTCGTTCAGCGTCCGCCGGTGCGTGGCCGGCAGGCCCTCCGCATCGCGGGCGGCCGGTTGCAGGAGCAGTTGTAGCGCGGCGAACGGCAGCCACTGCTCGGTCTCCACGCCGGAGGTGCGCAACACCCGGAACCGGCTTTCTGACGCGTCAGCGCCGACCGCGCGGAGCAGTGCTGATTTACCGACGCCGGCATCGCCGTGGATCAGCAGTGAGCTGCCCTTCCCGGTCGCAGCATCTGCCAACAACCCGCGTAGGACGCTTAGTTCCTGATCTCGGCCGATCATCGGACGTGCGCTGGTGAGTGTCCCAGCGAGGTTCCCGGTCGCCCACCGGCGCGTCTGCCCACCGGCACCACTGCCGAACGATCGGCTACGGCCGGACGACGTCTCGCCGCCGATCTGGCACGTACTGCGCTCAGCATGGAGAACTTCCTCCGTAAACGACAACTACGCACCACATGTTACTGGTCGGCCTGATCTCCCTCACACTGAACGATCCTATGCATCAGTCGAACGACTCGCGAATGACTCCTTGTCGGCAGTCACAGGTGCACCAGGTGCGGAACATCCCGGACGACGACGGAGTCGAGCCGTCGCTGTCAGTGACGGTGTCACACCCTCGCGTCCCGCCTTGTCTAACTGATGTCGGACGAGCAACAGAGGGAATCATGCGTGAGATTTTGATCGTCGGCGGCGGCTACGCGGGCTTCTACACGGCCTGGGGCCTCGGGAAGAGGATGCGGGCGGACGAGGTCCGGGTGACGGTCGTCGACCCGCGTCCCTACATGACCTATCAGCCCTTCCTCCCGGAAGTGACAGCGGGATCGGTCGAGGCCCGGCATGCCGCGGTGTCGTTGCGACGGCACTTGCGCAGGACACGGCTGATCGCGGGAAGCGTCATCAGGATCAGCCACGCGGACCGGTCGGTCACGGTACGTCCTGTGAACGGAGCCGACTACACGCTCTCGTACGACACCCTCGTGGTCACGGCCGGCGCGGTGACGCGCACCTTCCCCATACCGGGACTGGCGCAGCAGGCGATCGGTCTGAAGCACGTGGAAGAGGCGGTGGCCATCCGCGACCGGCTGATGACCGCCTTTGACCAGGCCGCGTCACTGCCGCCGGGCGCGGAGCGGCGCAGACTGCTCACGGTGACGTTCGTGGGCGGCGGGTTCTCCGGCGTCGAAGGCTTCGGCGAACTGCTGTCCCTGGCCACCGCGATGCTCAAGTCCTATCCGGAGCTGAGCATCGACGACCTGTCCTTTCACCTGGTGGAGGCCCGCGGCCGCATCCTGCCGGAAGTGGGGGACAAGGCCGGTGCCTGGGTCGTACGGTCACTGGAGCGCCGTCGCGCTCACGTCCATCTGAACACCCAGCTCGTCTCCGCGGAGAACGGTCATGTAGTGCTCTCCAGCGGAGAACGATTCGACTCGTCGTTGATCGTCTGGACCGCGGGCAACGCATCGAATCCGGTCGTGCACAACCACACCGACCTGCCCGTCGACGAACGGGGCCTGGTCGTGGTCCGTCCCGACCTCCGGGTGGGCACCGCGAGCGAGCCGGTACCGGACGCGTGGGCGGCCGGTGACGACGCGGCCGTTCCGGATCTGACGTCTCCCGTGCCCGGCGCCCATACGGTGCCGAACGCCCAGCACGCCGTCAGACAGGGCAAGCGCCTGGCGAAGAACATCGCGGCCAGTCTGCGTGGCGGCGAGGTCCGCGACTACCGCCACCACGGCCTGGGCGTCGTAGCGACCCTCGGGCTGGGGCGCGGCATCTTCCAGTACAAGAGCATCGTCATCAAGGGAGTGACGGCATGGCTGATGCACCGGGGCTATCACGTCCTGGCCGTGCCCACCTGGGAACGCAAGCTCCGGGTGCTGGCCGTCTGGCTGACAGCTGCCGTGTTCGGCCGCGACCTGGTCTCCCTCGCGTCTGTGCAGCACCCGCGCGATGCGTTCCTCGGCGATGGGCCCCTACGGGGCTCCGAGGAACACGAAGCGACCGAGCAGAGGGCCGCCTGACAGACCGACGGAGAAAGGCGCGTACATGAAGGTTGTGGTGTTCGACGACGGCGGACCCCTGGGCGGGGAGTCCCGTACTCGATCACCCGTTGCACGCAACTGTCTGAATCCGCTGAGGACATCGCGGCCGCGACCACCGAAGACTGGATCGTATGGGTGGCGCCGGCCGAGATCCGTCCGGTCTCGTGCGCGGAAGTGGCCACGTCGCTCGCTCATACAGCTGTCTTCACACCCCTGTTCGGCGTCCGCGAGATCGCTGGACCCGAACAGTTCCGGCTCGACACATTCGTGCGGGCCGTCCTGCCCGAAGACCCCGAAGGCCGCCGCGTCTTCACCGACTGGCGCAGCCCGCTCCTCGGTGCCGGACTCCGGGGCAGGGACTTGCTTCCCGGGGCCGACGCGCACATCGCGCGGGCGCGCTTCACAGACTGGCCCGGCAGCCGCCCGGCACCCGCGGCCGCACCGTGATCGATCCAGCCAGGCCGTGCTGCCACCGCCGGGCTTCCCGTTTCCCCATCCTGGAGTACCCCATGGACGCACATGAGGAGGCCACTCGCGGCCTGACCGACATCGAGAACTATCTGTACCGGGAGGCGCACCTGCGCGCGGCATATCGGCGCGTCGCTCAGTTGACCGCACGGGTGCCAGGTCTCACCCAGGAGCAGAAGCGGAACATCGAGTCCTGGTATCTCGACGATCAGAGAGATGTGGCCCATGTGGTGACCGAGCACATAGCTGACAGCATCAGCGTGATTGAAGAGCGGCACCATGCCCGCTTCGGGTCGTGGCGGCGCGGAACGCTGATCGCCATGGCCCTGATCACCACGCTGCTCATAGGCGTGTGTCTCGTTGTGACTCTGTCAACGACAAGGTGAAGGTGTTGGCTCAAGGGCAACGAGCGGCGAGAGGGCGATGAGTCAGCCTGGCCGAGCTAGGAGCGGACGGCGCGGTACAGGCCCCGGCCGGTGCGCTGGATGCGGGAGGTGCCGACGAGGCGGTCAAGGGTGCTGCGGACACCGTTGATGCTTCCGTTGTCGGTGTCCCGGCCCAGAGCCGCGGCGACATCACGCGCTCGCACGTCGACGTCACCGACACCAGCGAAGTAGTCCATGATCTGCTCGGTGATCTTGCCGTACTTTCGCTGCTTGTCGATGTCCGTGCCGGAGGCGACGGAAGGTGTCACTTTCTTGGCGCTGTGCGGCTTGAAGGGCTGCGGCAGTGTGATACCGGAAGACTCGGCGGATCCACTGTCGACCTCGGAATCCGTGGCCGTCACGGACGGCTCCTTCTCGGCGGCCGCAGCCGCAGCCGCAGCCTCGGCCGTGGGCGTCGAGGCCTCGGCCTCCGGACTGACCATCAGGATCTCGAGGGCACCGAGAGCTCTCTGGACGGAGTCGAGATGCGCCACGACCGCGGCCAGTTCCCTTTCCAGCGCCTGCTTCTGGACCCGCAAGCGAGCCAGGTCCTCGTGAAGGCTGCCCGTGGCACTCTCGATGCTCTGCGCTGTGCGGCTCCCAGAGACCATGTGATCCTCTCATCGTCATCATCCCGCCACGCCCGGCTCGATGCGGCGCCTCTCGGCCCTGGACGCGGGAACGTGTTCACCCGGCATCATATGCAGTAACGCTGTCTGCCTGCAGACATGCCGGTCGGCGCCACGTGGAGATGAACGACGTACAGCAGCCGATCCGCCTCACAGTGGTAGCCCGTGTGTTGCATCTACGAGTGTTCGGATACCCAGTTCGTCAGGGCTCACAGCGTAGAAGTCCGGACACGTGATGCCGGCCCACGGCCACTCCGTCGGAACAAGGCCGGCTCAGGGCACCGGCAATGGCTGACAGCCGCTCGTCGACGTTCGCCAGTTCCTGCCGCAGTTCGTCGACGCGGTTCTGCAACTGGACGGCTTCGGCGGCCAATGACGCGACAGTGACCGCTATGTCAATGCGGTTCTCGGTAGCTAGGGTCATGGTGTGCCCCTCTGTGAGGGAATCCGGAAAGCGGGCGCCGATGCAACTCTGTTGTGGCATCCGGCGCGAGGTGAACGCTTCGTGAAAGCAAGGTCGGGATGCCGACGCCATGCCGTCTCACTCCTGTGAAAACGACATGGCTGTCTCAAAAGGAAAACGGTCTTCCTGGTGGAGACCCGTGGAAAGGGCCCTCCCGCCGGCAGGGCCCTTTCCACGCCTACCGCTGCTGCGCGCTCCAGTCGCCGTAGTGGGTCTCGGCGATGTGCGCATCCGGGCCGGGAAGCAGGTCGGATTCCTGGAGTTCGGCACCCCAGTACAGGCCGTGCGGGTCGGTTACGACCGTCCGGGGGTCGTTCTTGACGGCAAGGCCCTGCCGGATGAAGTCCTCCAGCTCGAACGTGTCCGGGCCGGCGACCTCCACGATGCCGTTGACAGGTTCGCCGACGGCCGTGCGGCCCACTGCAGCGGCGACATCGCCGGAGTAGATGGGCTGGATCTTGATGGGGGCGACATGCACCGTGTCGTCCGTAGTCGCCGAGTCCGCCAGGCTCTTCGCGAACTCGAAGAACTGCGTGGCGTGGACGATCGAGTACGGGATCCCGGAGTCACTGATCATGTCTTCCTGAGCCTGCTTGGCACGGAAGTAGCCGCTCTCCTGGAGACGTTCGGTGCCTACGACGGAGAGGGCCACGTGGTGAGCCACGCCCGTGTCCGCCTCCGCCTTGAGGAGGTTGGTCGTGGAGGTACGGAAGAACTCCATGACAGCGTCGTCGTCGAAGGAAGGGGAGTTCGAGACGTCGACCACGACCGAGGCCCCCTGCAGAACGTCGGCCAGCCCCTCACCCGTCAGTGTGTTCACTCCTGTGTTGGGCGCGGCAGGAACTGCCTCGTGGCCGTGGTCATTGAGTTTGGCGACCACCTTGGAACCGATGAGCCCGGTTCCGCCGATCACTACAACCTTCATAAGAAGTCCTTTCGAATTCCCTTGTGGTGCGGTGAGCACCCTGCGGTGAGCTGCTCACCCGCGCCCTTCGCATGTGCCCGTACCAGTAGAGACAGAGCAGCCGTTCTCGTTGTGACATCGGGCAGGTGAGAAGGAGTCGTACGGCGGTGAGTCATTCGACGAGTTTGCCCTCGGTGGAGACCTCTTCCATCAGGGATGAGATCTCCCGTGGGATCGCCGGAATGGGCTCGCGGGTGATGCCAGATGCAGCGGACCACACCAGACTGACCTGGAGAGCCGGATCCATGTCCGGATAGTCACTCCTGTTGTGGCACCCACGGGTCTCACGACGCTCGATTGCCGCCTCGAGGGTGGCACGGGCGGCCAAGGCGGCGGATTTGAGATCGAAGGCGTGCGCGAGATCCTGGAAGCCGGCGATGTCCGGATGGACGCCGATGTCCTCCATCCTCTTCTCGATCACCTGGAGTTCTTCCAGACCGGCCCGCAGTCCCGACTCCTCGCGTACCACGCCCGCGTGTTCCGTCATGGTGTTGCGGATGGCGCGCTGCAGGGCGCGGACGTTCTCCGGCCCGTCGGCGGTGAGGAGGGCGTCGACTTCCTCACGGGCCTGCGCTGTCGCCGACGCCGAGCGCACCTGAGCGGTGAGTCCCTGGGAATACGCGGCGGCCGCCTGGCCGGTGATGCGACCGAAGACGAGGAGTTCGATCAGGCTGTTGCCCCCGAGACGGTTGGCGCCGTGCAGTCCGCTGGACGCCTCGCCGATGGCGTACAGCCCCCGGACGTCGGTGCTGTGGTCCTCCGGCCGTACCCACACCCCGCCCATCGAGTAGTGAGCCGTGGGCGCGATCTCGATCGGTTCGCGTGTGATGTCAAGCATTTGCAGGTCCAACAGCGTCTGGTACACGCGGGGGAGCCGGTTCATGATCGTCTGCCGTGGCAGATGAGAGACATCCAGCCAGACGCCGCCGTTCGCGGTTCCCCGGCCTTCCTTGATCTCCGTGTAGGAAGCCAGCGCCACGCGGTCGCGGGTGGAGAGCTCCATGCGCACCGGGTCGTAGCGCTTCATGAACCGCTCGCCGAGCGCATTGCGCAGAACGCCGCCCTCCCCGCGCGCGGCCTCGCTGACCAGGGTGCCGGCCGCGTTCTCCGGCTCGATGATCCCGGACGGGTGGAACTGGACGAGTTCGGGGTCGCGCAGGCGGGCGCCCGCTTCCGCGGCCAGGCGGAAGGAGTCGCCGGTGTTCTCGTCACGCCGTGAGGACGTGCGCCTCCAGATACGGGTATGGCCGCCGGCGGCAAGGATGACCGCGTCGGCGTGGATGAGGTAGCGCGTGCCGTTGTTGAGGTCGAAGCCGTAAGCCCCGAACACGGCACCGTCGTGGACCAGGAGGCGGGTGATGTAGACGCTGTCCAGCACAGGGATGTCGAGCTGGGTCGCTCGCCTGATGAGCGTGCGCTGGATCTCCAGGCCGGTGTAGTCACCGGCGAAGGCGGTGCGTCGGAACTTGTGCGCACCGAAGAACCGCTGTGAGATGCGGCCGTCGTCCTCCCTGGCAAAGGCCATGCCGTAGCGTTCCAGGTCGTCGATGCCCAAGGCAGCGCCCTGGGTGACGATCTGGACGGTGCGGGGGTCGGCGAGCAGGTAGCTCTCCTTGAGCGTGTCGGCCGCATGTTGCTGCCAGCTGTCCTCGGGATCCATGGTGGCCAGGGCCGCGTTGATCCCACCGGCTGCGAGGGCGGTGTGGGTGTCCTCCTTGGGGCGCTTGCCGACCGCGAGGACGTCCACCCCGGCTTCAGCCAGTTCGATCGATGCCCGCAGACCGGCTCCGCCGGTGCCGATGACCAGCACCATGGTGGATAGACGCTTTTCCGAGATAGCCACGACTGCTCCGATCGCTGGGTGTGTCATCCACTACGACCAGGCCGCACCGGAATCTGTGACACGGGCGTCGGACTCCCTCTGAGGCGGGTGGCACGATGCGCCGGGGCAAGCAGTCAGGTGTGCGGCGTCCACTCGGAGGCGGCGACCGTATATCCCGGGAGATCAGCGGCCCCGGGGCTTCCTTGCGGCGCTGCTGGTCATGGTCGTCACGCGGGCGTCGCCGACCCTTAGCAACGGCATCAGGCCCGCGGTGAACGCCATATGACCGAGGTGGTTGGTGCCGAACTGCACCTCGAATCCGTCCTCCGTCACGTGCCGTGTGGCCGGTGCCATCACTCCGGCATTGTTGACGAGGAGATTGATCGGTCTCCCTTCTTGCTTCAAGGAGTCGGTGAGGCGTTCGACGGAGGCGAGTGAGGTCAGGTCAAGGACGCGAGTCGAGACGTTGCTGCGAGGGGCGGCTGCGTGGATCCGCTCGAGCGCGCGGGCACCCTTGGCTTCGTTGCGAACGGGCAGCACCACGTCGGAGCCGGCACGGGCGAGCCGTAGAGCGAGTCCCAGGCCGATGCCGTCGCTCGCTCCGGTCACCACGGCGAGCTTTCCCCGCAAGTCGGGAACGGTCACTTCTTTCATCCTGAGAAGCGCTGGAAGCAGTGGCAGTAAGCCCACCGACGGGCCCGCGCACACACGTGTCAGCCATGTGGAACGGCACAGGGCGCCAGCGGCTCTGAAGCGCCGGCGGTGCGGTCGCCTGTACGCCGGCGGCCCACCGCCCGGCCCGTCATGTCACATCTTTGTCGACTGACCGGTCATACCAGTGGAAGCAGTCAAGACCTGACCGGATCAGTGCGGCCACACACGCGTCCATGTCGGCCGTGGCGCCGAAATCATGCGACCCGGACGCGGTCACACGGGCCGGGCGGCCCCGGCTGCCCAAGGCCCGCATCACCCGCGTAGCTCTCGTGCCGGAGATCAGGAGCAAAGGTCCGCGGCCGACGAGGTCGCGAGGTCGATCACCTCACAACGTGCCGCGCTCAGTGTGATGCAGAAATGAGTGATGAAGATGGGCAAGGAGATCCGGCCGGCTGGGCCGCAGCACGAGCGTAGGGGGGAGAATCTCGCCGATTGGGCAAACGGCCGCCTGGGTCACCGCCGTCTGGTCCACTCGATCAAACGCACTGTGTTCCCCGACCACTGGTCCTTCATGCTCGGACAGATCGCCCTCTACAGCTTTGTCATCCTCGTCATCACGGGCGTCTACCTCAGCCTGTATTTTCATCCTTCCTCCGCCATCGTGACCTATGACGGCTCCTACACGCCCCTGAAGGGCCAACTGGTGTCGGAGGCCTTCGACTCCACCCTGCACATGTCCTTCGACGTCCGCGGCGGCCTGCTCGTCCGCCAGGCCCACCACTGGGCAGCCCTGGTCTTCGTCGCCGCCATACTTGTGCACATGCTGCGCGTCTTCTTCACCGGCGCGTTCCGCAAGCCCCGCGAAGTCACCTGGGTGCTCGGCTTCTCTCTGCTGATCCTGGCCATGTTCGCCGGTCTGACCGGCTACGACCTGCCCGACGACCTTCTGTCGGGCACCGGTCTGCAAGTGGTGAACGGAACGATCCTGTCGATCCCGATCGTCGGTACCTACCTGTCGGTGTTCCTCTTCGGCGGCGAGTTCCCCGGGCACGACCTGGTCGCCCGCTTCAACACGCTCCATGTCCTGGTCATCCCCGGTCTCATGGCGGTCCTCATCGTCGCGCACGCGGCCCTGGCCGTCCGCCATCGGCACAGCCAGTACCCAGGGCCCGGCCGCACCGACACCAACGTCGTCGGCCTGCCCTTTCAGGTATACGCCGTCAAAGCGGGCGGATACTTCTTCCTGGTGTCCGGGGTGGTCTTCTTCCTGGCGGCCGTCGCTCAGATCAACCCGATCTGGAACTACGGGCCATTCCGTGCCGACCAGGTCTCCGCGGGATCCCAGCCCGACTGGTACATGGGCGTCGCCGACGGCTTCCTGCGCGTCATGCCCGGCTGGGAGGTGAACCTTTGGGGTCACCCCCTTGCCCTGGACAACCTCGTGCCCCTACTGGTCGGCATGTCGCTCTTCCTCGCCATGGGCGCGTACCCCTTCCTGGAGGCCTGGGTCACCGACGACGACCGCGAACATCACGTACTGGACCGGCCGCGCAACCGCCCGGTGCGCACCGCGCTCGGCGTGGCATGGCTCAGCGTCTACCTGGTGGCCCTCTTCGGCGCTGCCAACGACCTGATCGCCACGCACCTGTACGTCTCGGTGAACGCCGTCACCTGGACCGTACGCATCAGCCTGTTCGTCGTCCCCGTTGTCGCCTACCACGTCACCAAACGCTGGGCCCTGGGGCTGCAGCGCCGCGATCGCGACAAAGTCCTGCACGGTCGCGAGACGGGCGTGATCAAGCGCCTGCCGAACGGCGGGTTCACCGAGATCCACGAACCGCTCAGCCAGCAGGAGTTGCACGCCCTCACCGCGCACGAGCAGTACCGGCCTCTGGAAGCCGTGGCCGGGCAGCCGGCCATCGCCGGCACACCGAGCCGTACCCAGAGGCTGCGGGCCAAGCTCAGCCGCGGGTTCTACGGTCCGGGTGCGCAGATCACCAAGCCCACGGTCCGGGAGTACAAGGACATCACCAGTCGTCACCCGTCCTAAGGCGCCAGCCAGCCCGCGCAGCAGCGTTTCTTGAACAGCCGTCACCTCAAGACCGGGCTCCTACCGCCCGTGCCGAGTCAGCTTTCCGGCGCGCGTCAGACAACTCGGCCCGAGCCCTGCGCCGATGCCGCAGCTTCTGATCAGTCCGGGCCCAGAGAGCACAACTGCCCGGCCACGCACCCCGGCTCGCCCTGCGCGATCCCCGCGCCGAGCGTGCGAGCCGCGCGACATCCCAGTCAGCAACCCACCACTCGAAGGGCAAAGTCATGAACAACCGCACTCTTTACCGTCGTTCCCGTACCCCTCTCACCGTCCTGGCCGCCGCCGGAATCGCCGCAGGTCTTCTTGCGACCACGGTCGCCCCGGCGAACGCGGACAAGGGGCAGCCGCAGCGGCACAAGCCGACCGTCGTCCTCTGGCCGGTAGCGGACACATCGTCGGCGGCAGCCCGGAGACACCTCGAGCAGCGGCTCGTCCTCCGCGACCTCCTCGCCGAGCCTCTTCTGCGGGCCGGTGACGGTGCTTGCGCCGGAGGCAGCAAGGGTGCCCAGCCGGTGGGTCGGGCAGGACTACTACTCGTCCTGGGGCACCGGCCAGCCGTGGACCACCAGGTCGTACGTGCCGTCCGCCGCCCGTAGCTGGCCGCGGGCGGCCGACAGCCCGGCGGCGAGTTCGACGTGCTCCATCGAGACGGGCTCCGTACAGCCACGACAGGACTCGGCCTGTTGTGGTGACACTGTAGGAGAGCGGGCACGGCGGACCTTGGCCAACGCCTCGATGTCACAGATCCATCAGGTGTGCGGTCATGTTCAGTAAACGGTCCTCGGACCGACTACGCACACCACGTGTTGAGCGGTCGGCGTGCCGTCACAGCGTGGTGAACCCATGGAAGGTGCGACACAGTGTCGGAGAACTCACAGCACGGTCACGGACACGGGCACGACGGGCATGGTCACGGCGCCGGTGGCGAGGACGGGCCGAGCTGGACCAGAGCGGCGAAACTGCTTCAGGACGCCGCGCCGATCACCATCCCCGAAGGGGCTTCGGCGATGACCATCCACGTGGAGTGGGAGCCCGGCGACCCCGGAACTCCGCCGCACCGCCACTCCGGACCGGCGTTCGGCTATGTCGTCAAGGGCGCGGTCCGCTTCGAACTGGAGGGTGAGCCCGAGCGCATCGTCGAGGCCGGCGGCACGTTCTGGGAGCCGGGCGGCGACGCGATCCACTATCAGGACGGCAACGCCCTCACCGATGCCAAGACCGAGTTCGTGGTCACGATGATGTGTGCGCCGGGCAAGCCCATGCTCGAACTCGTCGACGAGGAGGAGCTCAAGCAGCGCGCCCACCTGCGCGCTCCCCGGCCCACGGCCTGACCCATGACGTGCCGGCTTTGCACGAAGCCGGCCGCCCGGGAGGAGGGCGTGATCCAGCGTGAGTGCCGGTGATGTCGTGTACTGCATGCTGAGCGCGCTGTTCTCGGCCGCTGCGATCCACGGGCTGCGCCGGGGCGTGCTGTCCCGCGACACGGGGTGGCGCGGACGCGGCGACAACCTGCTGCACGCCGCCATGGCTTCGGCCATGGCGGCGATGCCGTGGGGCTGGGTTACATGGCTGCACCAGCCTGGAGCGGTGGCGTTCTTCGCGCCTGCCGCCTTGTGGTTCCCGCTCACCGCCGACCGACGGCAGCAGGAGTCCCGGTTGGCCGCCACTTCGAGAAGACTGCCTTACGCGGCCGGCATGGCGGCGATGGCATGGACGGCCCGCGCCTCGCACCCAGCGGCCGGCCCGTCCCATGAGAATGTGGCCAGTCTGCCGATGGCCGCTCACCACGCCACCCTCGCCGGCCACGCCGTGCACCCGTCCAACCTGGCCCAGGCCGCCACCGCCGTACTGGCGCTGTACCTCCTGGCATGCGCGCTGCGGTCACTGATCCGCGTCATGCCTGCCCTGAGTAGGGCCCCGAACACCGCTGAGAGAGCGGGACCCTACGAGCATTTCTGGGACGGATCGACGACATTGGGCACGGCCATCATGCTGCTGATGCCCCACTGACCGCCGGCTCCCGTAGTTGGTGTGTGCGATGCCGCGTTCGCGCGGGTGGCGCAGAAGCCCCGGCAGCTGTGGGCCTCGATCCTTGAAGGCGGACCCTAGTCGACGAAGTAGGAGTCGTGTTTGTCGAAGAACGCCGTACGCTCCTCCTCGGTGGCATGTGCCAGCTGCGACACCTGCTCGAAGTACTCCTCGCGTGGCGCCCCGGGTGTGAACAGAAGCAACATGTCGGCTGGAGCGTCGGAGTCGTTGCGGAAGGCGTGCAGCCCGCCCTGCGGCACATGAAGGAAATCTCCCTTCTGCGCGTCGATCCACCGCTCACCGTCGAACAGGCGCACCGTGCCCTCGAGGATGTAGAAGGACTCCGAGATCGTCTTGTGGAAATGGGTCTTGGGGCCGCCCGCCTTCGGCTTCATCTCCACCCGGTACAGCCCGAACTCACCCCGCGTGGTCGAGGTGTTCGCCAGATAGTGGATGGCGTCCCCACCGCTGTCGCCCCGACCGAGGTCGGCGGGCGTGGTGGCCGGACGGAAGGATGCGCTGACCTCACCGCGCTCGCCCCAGTACTTCTGCTCCGGATACGACATGTTCACCATTCCTTGTTCTCGCTGAATCGACCGATCGCCGAGGCGCGGACCGACGAAGACAACACGCTGTTCAACCAACTGACCGGGACCTCCGCCGGACTGTGACAGCGGCTCGGGCAGTACGTTCAGAGCGCTGCTGCCGTTGCCGCTTCCGAGGAGCGGCCCACGACGGACAGACGGCGAAGCATGTGGTGGCTCTCGGTACCGGGCGTCGCGGTGAAGACCAAGCAAACGTAGCGACTGGTCGGGTACGACGAGAGTCTGGCACTGCAGTTCCATGGTCCCGGCCTGCGGATGCCGAAAGCGCTTCGGTGCACAGTCAGCCCAGCACCGGGTGTCCGCGCCACAGATCGGCGAACTCGGCACTGTCCTGCTGGAGTGCCCCCACGAGTTCGGCGGTGCGGGAGCCGCTGCCGTCGCGGGTGTAGGCGCCGTGGAGATCTGCCGCCGGCAGACGGCTGTGTTCGGCGTGGTCGCGCTCAGGACGGGTCAGACGGGAGGCGGGGTCGGTGAATCACCGGTAGTGGGCACTGCGCGCCAGCCCCGTGTGCGCCGTCTCGTCGCCGAGCAGCGCCAGCCGGCCGCGTCTGCTTCAGAGTCCCGCCCAGATGGTTGACCACCTGGGCCGGTGTGTCCTGCAAACGGTCCTCCTCGGGCTGGAGCGACTCACGCCGGGCCCGGAGAAAGGCAGCCGCCAGTCCGGCTCGGTCCGCCATGTGCTGTCTCCTGTTCGTGAGGAACCCGCTTCCAGTGAGGGCAACAGCGACGCGACGCGATGTTCTTCCCGGTGGAACAGCGAAGACACAACATAGTGAACAGTGTTGTCTATGACGAGGTCGTCGCGTTCACAATGTGTACCATCGGCAGGATTCGAGTCGCCTGCCCGACGACGCGCGGCAGCCTCCGTGCGTCGCGAAGGCGGACAAGGACGGCGCGCACGGAACGAGTGAAACCGAGGTGGCACCATGGCAGACGAAAGTGTTCTGCACCCGAGCCTGATCGTGCCGGTCGGGCACGTCGAGCCCGTACCGCGCCGTGTCCGAGGAGTGATCGGAGGCGTCGTCGTCTTCGACACCCGACGTGCTCTCTACGTGTGGGAGTGGCGCGCCTACCCGCAGTTCAGTATCCCGGTGGCCGACCTGACCACCGGTGTGCTGGTCGACGACCAGCACACCGAGCATCACGGTGCAGGCACCGCGCACCGCCACACTCTGCAGGTCGGTTCTGAGGTCCGCGAGGGCGCGGCGTGGGTGTGGGGCGCGGACTCCCCGGAGCCTCTGCACGACACCGTCCGCTTCGAATGGGACGCACTGGACTCCTGGTTCGAGGAGGACGAACCGGTCTTCGTACACCCCAGGAGCCCGTACTCCCGCGTGGACGCGCTGCGTTCCTCGAGCAGTGTCCGCGTGGAGGTGGACGGGGAGGTCCTGGCCGATGCGCCTTACTGCGTCAAACTGTTCGAGACGGGCCTGCCGACGCGCTACTACCTTGACCGCATGCACGTCGACTGGGCTCGGCTGCGGCGCACGGACACCGTGACGCGATGCCCGTACAAGGGAACGACCAGCGGCTACTGGTCCTTCGACAGCGGCACCGCCTCCCACGAGGACATCCTCTGGGCATACGACTTCCCGACCATCCATGCGAACCGCATCGCGGGCCTGGCCGCCTTCTACAACGAGCACGTCGATCTCTACGTCGACGGCGTCCTGCTGCCGAAGCCCACCTCCTTCATCGGTCACGCTTCCCAGCACAACGGCTGAGCCTCGGCGGCAGCTTCGGCAACCGGCCACCGGCCACATCTCCGTTCTTCTCGTGACGTGTCACACCTGAGCGGCCAGTCCGGTCTTGGGCCGCCCGTCCCACCTGTCGCACCCGACCGGTCGCATCCCCGAACTCAGTCGTGGGCGGGGGCACGGACGGCGCTCAGCACCAGGTACGGGGCGAGCCCGCATCCGACGGCCCGCTCGGACTCCGGTACGGCCGGGGTGTCCATGTCCGGTGCGGCGAAACCGGCGCCGGTGAGCAGAGCGGTGTAGGCGGACAGTGGACGGAAGTGGCAGACCGTCGTGACCCAGCCGCCGTCGAGCCGGCGCAACTCGGTGGGTACCGGCACCCCTTCGGCGTAGGACGCGCCGGGCTGGCCGTAGCGCAGTGTGGCGAACCGTTCTCCGACCGCGCCGGGGTTGAGGTCGGCGAGGATGTACGGGGCGCCCGGCCGGAGGACGCGGTGGATCTCGGCGGTGAGCTCTGCCAGGCGGGCGTCGTCGGGGTCGGTGCAGTAGACCAGGCAGCAGACGGCCGCGTCCATGCTGCCGTCCGGGATCCAGGCCAGGGAACGGCCGTCGAAGAGGCGGTAGTCGACGCGTGGGTCGGGACGGTCGGCGCGGGCGATGTCCAGCATGTGTGCCGAGGGATCGACGCCCTGCACCGACCAGCCGGCGGACCGGGCGAGCTCAAGGGCCAGTGCGCCGGTGCCGCAGCCGATGTCGAGGACGGTTGCGCCGGGGCCCGGGGAAGTGCCGACGCGGTCCAGCACCGCCGGGAAGATCAGCTGCCGGGCCAGCCTCATGTCACGGTCGCGGTAGGCGGCCGCGGCCGCGGGGGTGTCCCAGGCGAGCCCCTGCGGCGGGTCGGAAGCGGTCATGGCCCGAGTCTTGTGGGTGGTGCCCGGCCCCCACCAGTCCCTCGATCGGGCGATTGCGGAAGCCGGGGCCGTCGCTCCGGCCGGAGGCCGGGGTCACCGCGCGGCGGCGGCCTCCTGGGCGATCCGGTCGAACCGGGCGCCCATCGCCTCGGACAGCGCCTGGGCGGCGGAGAGCGGGCGCACCATCACCGTGAGGTCGTCGATCCTCCCGTTCTCGTCGAGGTGCAGGAAGTCGCAGCCCTGGAGTTTCTTGCCGGCGACCGTCGCCGTGAAGACGAGGGCGTGGTCCCGGCCGTCGGGGTTCGCGATCTCCCGTACATAGGTGAAGTCCTCGAAGACCTGGGACACCGCGCGCAGGATCGCCGCGGTGATCGCCTTGCCCGCGTACGGCTTGAAGGCGACCGGGCTGGTGAAGACGACGTCGTCGGCCAGCAGGGCGGCCACGGCCTCCGTGTCGCCGCTCTCGACGGCCTTGCCGAAGGGATGCATGGGACCACCTCACATGGTCGAGGAGTTGAGTAGGTGCACGCTAGCGCGCACCCGTGGCCCCGCGGAACGCGGCGATGGCCGCCGGGTCGAGCAGGCATACGGACGGGGCGCCCGACTCGTCGGGCGCCCCGTGACCGGCCTCGGATCAGCAGGTCGCCACTCCCGGCAGCCACGCCGGGCCCTTGATGTAGATGTTGGTCATCCACGCGCCGTTGGTCAGCTTGGACCAGGCGTCGTTGGTGTAGCCCTCGGCCGTGACCGTCTGGGCGTGGGCCTGGCAGACCACGTTGACCGTCGTGGGCTGCGGGAAGCAGTCGACGACACCGGCGTTCACATTGGGCTCGCTGTGCGTGCGCACGCCCGTGCCCCAGGTCTGGAACGCCGTGCTGCCCCCGCTCGGCGGCGGTGCGTTGTCGCCGCCGCAGTCCGGGATGCCGGGCAGCGAGGCCGGGCCCTTGATGTAGATGTTGGTCATCCAGGAGCCGTTGGCCAGCTTGGACCAGATGTCGTTGGTGTATCCCTCGGCCGTCACCGTCTCCGCGTGCTGCTGGCACTGGACGGAGACCTGGGTCGGCCCGGCGAAGGTGTCCACGACGGAGGAGCGCACGCTCGGCGTGGAGTGCGTGCGCACCCCGGGGCCCCAGGTCTCGAACCTCGTACCGCCGTTGGCCGGCGGTGGTACCGGCGTGCCCGACGGGTTGATGCGGATCGCGCCCGCGTAGTCGCCGCCGGTGCGCACCGGGGCGACGCGGATGTGGGTGCCCGACTCGTAGGCCTCGGCGGCTTCGGCCAGAGCGTCAACAACAACATCTCCTCGCACCGTTGGGTCGACTACTGCAGCCAGGGCTGACCCTTCGCACCAGGCCCGCCCCGGCACCCGGTCGACGGGTGCCGGGGCGGGCCTGCGTGTCCCACACCTCACGTACCGACGACTTTCACATGGACGCCACCGGACCCTTCCCTGAAGTTTGGTGCTCTTGGAACACTCGCACCGCACGCATTCCGTCACGTTCCGGCCATCCGCACCCAGGATGAGAGGCACCCACCCATGCCCGAAGTCAATCGGCGCAGATTCCTGCAACTCGCGGGGGCCACCACCGCCTTCACCGCCCTGTCCAACAGCATCCAGCGCGCCGCCGCGCTGCCCGCGAACCATCGCACGGGATCCATCGAGGACGTCGAGCACATCGTCGTCCTGATGCAGGAGAACCGTTCCTTCGACCACTACTTCGGCTCGCTCAGGGGCGTCCGCGGCTTCGGCGACCCCCGTCCGGTGACCCAGAACGGCAAGTCGGTGTGGCGTCAGTCCGACGGCACGAAGGACATCCTGCCCTTCCACCCGGACCACGACGACCTGGGCCTCGCCTTCATCCAGGACCTCCCGCACGGCTGGAACGACGGCCACGCCGCCTTCAACAGCGGCAAGTACGACAAGTGGGTGCCCTCCAAGGGCTCCACGACGATGGCGTACCTGAACCGGAACGACATCCCGTTCCACTACGCGCTCGCCGACGCCTTCACCGTCTGCGACGCCTACCACTGCTCGTTCATCGGCTCGACCGACCCGAACCGCTACTACCTGTGGACCGGTTACACGGGCAACGACGGTAAGGGCGGCGGCCCGGTCCTCGGCAACGACGAGGCCGGCTACGCCTGGACGACCTACCCCGAGCGCCTGGAGAAGGCGGGCGTCTCCTGGAAGATCTACCAGGACGTCGGCGACGGCCTCGACGCGAACGGCAGCTGGGGCTGGATCCAGGACGCCTACCGCGGCAACTACGGCGACAACTCGCTGCTCTACTTCAAGCAGTACCAGAACGCCCAGCCCGGCGACCCGCTGTACGACAAGGCCCGCACCGGCACCGACGCCCGCAAGGGCGAGGGCTTCTTCGACCAGCTCAAGGCCGACGTCAAGGCCGGCAAGCTGCCGCAGATCTCCTGGGTCGTCGCCCCCGAGGCCTTCACCGAGCACCCCAACTGGCCCGCCAACTACGGCGCCTGGTACATCTCCCAGGTTCTGGACGCGCTCACAGCCGACCCCGCGGTGTGGGCGAAGACGGCGCTGTTCATCACGTACGACGAGAACGACGGCTTCTTCGACCACCTGATCCCGCCGTTCCCGCCGGCCTCCGCCGCGCAGGGCAAGTCCACCGTCGACCCGAGCCCGGACCTCCTCAAGGGCGACGCCAGTCACACCGACGGCCCCTACGGCCTCGGCCAGCGGGTGCCGATGCTAGTCGTCTCCCCGTGGAGCAAGGGCGGTTACGTCTGCTCCGAGACGCTCGACCACACCTCGGTCATCCGGTTCATGGAGAACCGCTTCGGCGTCCACGAGCCGAACATCTCGCCCTGGCGGCGGGCCGTCAGCGGCGACCTGACCGCCGCGTTCGACTTCTCCAGCAAGGACACCAAGCCGGTCGCGCTGCCGTCGACCGACGGCTACCAGCCGCCGGACAACAACCGCCATCCCGACTACGTGCCCACCCCGCCCGCCAACCCGGCCCTGCCCAGGCAGGAGCGCGGCTCGCGGCCCACCCGGCCGCTCAAGTACGCCCCGCAGGTGGACGGTTCGCTGGACGCGGCGGCCGGCAAAGTCACGCTGACCTTCGCCTCGGGCGCGCATGCCGGCGCCGCCTTCCTGGTCACCTCCAACAACCGCGCCGACGGTCCCTGGAGCTACACCACCGAGGCCGGCAAGTCCGTCTCCGACACCTGGAACTCGGTGTACTCGGGCGGCTCGTACGATCTGACCGTGCACGGCCCGAACGGCTTCCTGCGCACCTTCCAGGGCCCCGGCAAGGTGGCCGGACCCGAGGTCACCGCCCGGCCCGCCGGCGACGACATCGAGCTGACCCTCACCAACAAGGGCTCCGGCACCGTCAAGCTGACGGTGGCCAACGGCTACGGCGGCAGGCCCCGCACCGTCACCGTGCGCGCCCGGGCGACCGTGAAGCACACCGTCGGCCTCGCGGCCGGCCACCGCTGGTACGACGTGACCGTCACCTCCGACGCCGACAGGACGTTTGTGCGGCGGTTCGCCGGACATGTCGAGAACGGCCTTCCGGGCGTCAGCGACCCGGCGATCAGCACGGTGTGACAGGGCGATGAGGGCGCATCGTGCGGGCTAGTGCCGCACGGTGCGCCCCACGCGTGCCGGTACCGGGACGGCGCCCAAGCACGCTCCGTGGCTGGACCGGTCGGCGCTCACAGTGCCGTGAGCTGTCCGGTCTCCGGCTTCTGCTGGGGGAGCAGGGCCTGCTCCGCCGCCACCCTCGCCGACTCCAGGGCCAGTACCGCCGCCACCGGGTGCTCGCCCTCCTGCTCGGGGACCGGCGTTGCCGGGGTCACGGTCACCCGGGTCAGCAGGACCACGCCCCAGGAGGCGAGGCCCGCGCCCGCCAGTGCGAGCAGGATGCCCGCCGCACCCCCTTGCAGGCCCTGGCCCAGCAGCGTCAGGCCGATGACCGCCGCCGCCACCGGGTTGGACAGGGTGACCACCGCCAGCGGGGCGCCGAGGCCGCCTCGGTAGGCGGTCTGGGAGAGGAGCAGACCGCCCACCGCGAACGCGGCCACCAGGAGCGCCACCACGATCACCTGGAGGCTCAGTACCGGGCCCGAGCGATCCGTCGCCGCCACCGTCACCGTCTGGGTGAGGGCCGAGGCGACGCCCGAGGCGAAGCCGGACGCGGTCGCGTGCCGGAGGCCCGGGCGGGCGCCGGGGCGGGACAGGACGCCGATCAGGGCGGCGGTCGTACCGGCCACCGAGAGGGCTTCGGTGAGGCTCAGCACCTGATGCGGTGCGGGGCCGGAGGCCGTGACCAGCAGGGCGCCGAGGCCCAGCAGGGTCAGGGCCGTGCCCCGCCACTCCGTCGCGCTGACCCGGCGCCCGGCCACCCGCGCGCCCAGCGGTACGGCCGCGACCAAAGTGAGTGCGCCCAGCGGCTGTACGAGGGTGAGCGGGCCGTACTTGAGAGCTACGACATGGAGGAGCGCGGCGCCCGCGTTGAGGCCGACCGCCGTCCACCAGGCACCGGAGCCGAGCAGTCGTAGCAGACCCGCGCCGGAGGTCTTCGACGCGAGCCGTTCCTGGGCGACGGCGGCGGCCGCGTAGGCGACGGCCGAGACCAGGGAGAGGAGGACGGCGATCAGGGCCGCGGCGCTCATCGGCCCGCCCCCACCAGCACAGGCTGCTCGGACACGAGTTCGCGGGTGCCGCGCTCGGCGGTGGTGGCCGTGCGGTTCGGCGAGCGAAGGGAGGTGGGGGTCCCCCCGGACGAAGTCTGGGGGCGGATCAGAGCGAGGGCGGCGCCGAGCATCACGGTGGCGACGACCGAGTCCAGCCAGTAGTGGTTCGCGGTGCCCACGATCACGAGCAGGGTGATCGCCGGGTGCAGCAGCCACAGCCAGCGCCGGCGGGAGCGAGTGGCGACGATCAGGCCGATCGCCACCATCAGCGCCCAGCCGAAGTGCAGCGAGGGCATCGCCGCGAACTGGTTGGAGAGGTGGTCGCTGGAGGGCGGGCCGTAGACGGAGGGGCCGTACCGGCGCGCCGTGTCGACGAGGCCGGTCGCGGCCAGCATCCGCGGCGGCGCCAGCGGGAACGTGAAGGGCAGCACCAGGGCGGCTGCGGTGACCACGGCAAGGACCCGGCGGGCCCAGACGTAGTGCGCGGGCCGCCGCAGGTAGAGCCAGGCCAGAAAGGCCAGCGTGGCCGGGAAATGAACCGTCGCGTAGTAGGTGTTGGCCAGGTGGACGAGGGAGTCGCCGTGCAGCAGTGCGGACTGCACGTCGACCTCCGAGGGCAGTTGCAGCGTCCGTTCCAGGTCCCAGATCCGGTGGGCGTTGTGCAGGGCCTCGGCGGAATGGCCGGTGGCCAGCTGCCGCCCGAATTTGTAGACGAGGAAGAGTCCCGCGACGAGCAGGAGCTCACGGACGAGCGGCGGCCGGGCTATCGCCCCCGGCTCCGTTGCTGCCGGCTCGGACTGGGATCTCATCCCAGGCCCCCTCACTGAAACGGTGGTGCTGTGCCGAGTCCCGGGCGGTGGCCCGAACTCATCGATACGAAAGCGTACCGATACGCCACTGTACCGATACGGTCGAGTACCGGTACAGTGGCGTATCGATAGACGTGGGCCACACTGGTTGTAGCTTTCCGCTCCGGCCGAACGGCGGGAGGGGACCAGATGATCCGCAAGTGATGCGCGAGTGAGGAGAAGGGCACATGACGTCGCAGGCCGCGGACGGACCGGAGACGGTCGCCGCCTCGCGCCGCTCCAAGATCACGCCGGAGCGTGAGCGGGAGTTCTTCGACGCCGTGCTCGAACAGATCCGCGAGTGCGGCTACGACTCCGTGACCATGGAGGGGGTCGCCAGCAGCACCCGGTGCAGCAAGTCCACGCTCTACCGGCAGTGGAAGACCAAGCCGCAGTTCGTCGCGGCCGCGTTGCGGGCCAACCGGCGAGTGCGGTTCGCCGGCATCGACACCGGGTCCCTCGCGGAGGACCTGCGCGAGGTGGCGCGGGCCGCCGGGGACTGGTCGCGCAAGGACACCAAGCTGCTCTCGGCGCTGGGCCACGCGGTCCACTCGGACGTGGAACTGGCCACGGCGCTGCGCGAGGCGCTCGTCGAACCCGAGATCGCCGCGCTCCAGGAGATCCTGCGCCGCGGTGTCGAGCGGGGCGAGGTGCTGGAGGACCATCCCGCGCTGGACTATGTGCCCGCCATGATGTTCGGCGTCCTGCGGGTACGGCCCGTGCTCACCGGCGAGTACGCCGACGCCGACTATCTCGTCCGGTTCGTGGAGGCCGTGGCGCTGCCCGCACTCGGACTGACATAGGACCCAGGCCGCCGTCCACGGGATGACTGGACGGTGACCTGCTCGCGCCGCACCGTGGGGACGGGGGCGGCGCGCACCCCCCGGCCGGGTGGAGCTCCCCTTTGAGCGGAGGGGCGCCCCACCCGGCCGACTGACGTCCCGGTACCGGGGCGGCTCAGACGGTCTGGCCGTCGCCGCTGCCGGAGGACACCTTGATGCCCTTGGTGATGTCGTCGATCACCGACTGGCTCTGGCCGACGTCGACGCCGAACCGGACCACCACGATCTGCTGGGCGCTCGCGGGCGACGGGAAGGCCAGCGACTCGACATAGCCGTCGGCGCCCTTGCTGGTCACCGCCTTCCAGCGGACCAGATAGCCCTTCTGCCCGGCCGCGGTGACGGCCTTGGAGGCCAGCACCTCGTGCGAGGTGATCGCGCCGTAGCTCTTGCCTCCGTACGACTCCGTGGCGTTGGCCGAGATGTCCGCCTTGGCGACCTCCTCGGGGGTGCTGCCCTGGGTGCCCAGCACCAGCGCGGGCGCGGAATAGGCGCCGCCGGCGGTGCAGGTCTGGGAGGTGTCGCCGGGGCATTTGTAGGAGTTGTCGGAGGTGACCTGGCCGCCGACGTTGATCGCCTGCCCGGTCCAGCCCTTGGGCACCGGGATGCTGATGGCGTTGACGGAGTCCGACACCGTTCCGCCGCCCTGGACCTTCGGTGCCCCGGACTGGTTCGGTGACGGCGACGCGCCACCCGAGCCGCCGCCGGACCCCGAGCCGCCCGACCCGCCGAACGGGAAGCCCTGCCCGCCGCTCTGCCCCTCGGACCCGCCCTGGCCGAAACCGCCCTGACCGCCCGAGCCCTGCTGCGCGGCCTGTCCGCCGTTGTCACCGCCGTTGCCGGTGAGCGCCCAGGCGCCCACCCCGACGGCGGCGAGGACCGCCACGGCGACACCGACGGCCACGCCGGTGCGAAGGCCGCGCTTGCCGGTGGCCGGCGGTGCCGGATACCCCGGATGGGCCGGGTACGCCTGGTAGGCCGCGTCTGGCGGCGATGGCGTCGGGGGACCCCAGTCGGCACCCGCCCCGGCGGGCCGGGTCTGCTCCGTCCACGCCTTGCCGTCCCACCAGCGCTCAGTGGCCGGACCGTCACTTGTCTGCCCGGGGTCGGGGTACCACCCGGGGGGAGTCACCTGCGTCATGCCCCCACCGTATGAGGCGTCGGTGAAAGTCGGATGAGAGGATCTGGCGCCTTTCGGATGAGCCGATCCTGCACGCCTCACTCGATCCGCAGCCGCACCGGCGGGTTCGGAGCCGGTGGCGGCAGCCGCACACCGCCCCGACCCGGGGTCAGCGAGCCCAGCACGCTCGGGTGCCGGGCGCCGGTGGCGGCCGGGGCGGTGCCCGGAAGGCCGTGTGCGGTGAGGAAACCGAGCACCGCGAAGGCGTATGCCTCCTTCGCCGCCGAGGGGAGCCCCAGCTCGTCGGAGACGCGGACCGGGATCTCTGTAAGCAGACTGCGGAGCATCCTCATCAGCACCGGGTTGCGGGTGCCGCCGCCGGACGCGATGACCTCCGTGGCACCCGCTCCCCGCACGGAGTCCGCCACCGTCCGGGCCGTCAGCTCGGTGAGCGTCGCCAGCGCGTCCTCGGCCGACAGGCCCTCCGGCGCTCGCCAGTACCCGGCGTGGAACAGTTCCTTGCCGGTCGTCTTCGGCGCGGGCAGCGCGTAGTACGGATCCCCCAGCAACCGGTCCAGCAGTGGCCCGTACGGCCGGCCGCGCGCCGCCAGCGCCCCGTCCACGTCGTACGCCAGCCGGCCGCCGGTGAACTCCCGGGCCGCCGCGTCCATCAGCGCGCACCCGGGCCCGGTGTCGAAGGCCGTGCCGTCCGGCGCGGTGAGGTTGGCGATCCCCCCGATGTTCAGCGCCACCGGCGTGCCCGGCCGGCCGCACAGCCACAGCAGGTCGACCAGGCTCACCAGGGGAGCGCCCTGGCCCCCGGCGGCCACGTCCCGCGGCCGGAAGTCGGCGACCACCGGCAGCCCCGTCGCCTCCGCGATCCAGGCCGGCTGCCCGAGCTGCAGGGTCCCGTGCACCCGGCCGCCCTCCGCCCAGTGGAAGACCGTCTGCCCGTGCGACGCCACCAACTCGGCCCGTCCGCCGCACAGTTCACGGTCGGCCCGGACGGCCGCCGCCGCGAACGCCTGCCCGATCCGGGTGTCCAGCAGACACACCCGCGCCAGCGGTACGGCCGCCGGGGGCAGCGCTCTCGCCAGGGCCTCGCGCAGCTCGTCGTCGTACGGCGTGCTCACCATCCCCAGCGGTTTCAGCAGCAGCGTGTCGCCGGCCAGGCGCAGCTCGGCGGCCGCCGCGTCGACCGCGTCGTGCGACGTCCCGGACATCAGACCGATCACCAGCACTGCTCAACCCGCCTTCGTCTCCCGGGACTTCATCAGCGCGAGCACACTGACCGCGCAGGTCGCCGCCACGTAGTAGCCGGGAACGTCCAGGTTCCCGGTGCGCTTCACCGCTTCCGTGATGATGAGCCCGGCACAGCCCGAGAACACGGCATTGGACAGGGCGTAGGCGAGTCCCAGGCCAGTGCAGCGGGCGCGCGCCGGGAACATCTCGGCCAGCAGTGCGGGCCCCGGCCCGGCCATCAGCCCCACCACCGCGCCCGCGCCGCACAGGGCCGCGCCCTTCACACCAAAGGACATCCCGTCGTCCTGGAGCAGGTGGAGCAGCGGCAGGGCCAGCACCACCACGAGACCGGCGCCCGTCAGCATCACCGGCCGCCGCCCGATCCGGTCGCTGAGCAGCCCCGCCGGGAGGATCGCCGCCGCGAAACCCAGGTTCGCCAGCGCGGTCGCCAGGAGTGCCGCACGGAAGCCGGTGTGCAGCGCGGTCTGGAGGTACGACGGCAGCACGACCAGGAAGGTGTACCCGGCCGCCGACCAGCCCATCACCCGCCCGGCGGCCAGCGCGATCGCCCCGGCCGACACCCGCACCGCCCGCACGTCCGGCTCCCGGAACTCCGGTGTCTCGTCCAGCCCCACCCGCAGCCACAGCGCGAGCGCACCCAGGGGCAACGCAAGCAGGAACGGCAACCGCCAGCCCCACGAGCCGAGCTGGCCCTCCGCCAGCACGGAGGCGAGCCCCGCCGCCACGCCCGCCCCGCCCAGCAGTCCCAACGCCACGGTGAACGACTGCCACGCCCCGTACAGCCCCCGCCGCCCCGGCGGCGCGAACTCGGTCAGCATCGCCACCGCGCCACCGAACTCCCCGCCCGCCGACAGTCCCTGAACGGCCCTCAGCAATGTCAGCAGCCAGGGCGCGAGCGCACCGGCCTGCGCATACGTCGGCAGCAGGCCGATGAGTGCCGTGGCACTCGTCATCAGCGCGACCACGAGAATCAGCACCGGCCGCCGTCCGAGCCGGTCGGCCAGCCGGCCGAACAGGGCCGCGCCCAGCGGACGGAAGAAGAACGCCAGCCCGAACGAGGCGTAGGTGCGCACCAGCCCCTCGGCCGCGCTGCCGCCCGCCGGGGTGAAGAACCGCTCGGCGACGACCGTCGCGAAATAGCCGTAGACGCCGAACTCGTACCACTCGATGAGGTTGCCCACCGAGCCCGCGGCCAGAGCCCGCAGGGGCCGGTTCCGCTCCCGTACTGCCCGATCTTCGAAAATCAGCTTCATTTCCACGCCCGTTGACGGTCCGTTCGCTCCACAGCGGCAGGTCGGGGCCGTCCGGCGTCGCCCGGACGCACCCGCTTTCATCCGTCACGGCAACAGCTGCCCGGACCCGCCTCCGGACAGCCAACAGGACGACTACGCTCGTGGTCTGTACGTCGTTCGGGCGACTTGGGGAGGTAACGGGATGACGGAGGACCAGCCCTCCGGGGGCGCCTCTGCTCCCCTCTGGGAGCGCGAGGCGGAGATCGCCGCCATCACCGAGGCACTCGACGTCCTGTGCGCCGACCGGACCAGCTCCGGGAGCCTGCTGGTCCTGTGCGGCGAGGCGGGAATCGGCAAGACCGCGCTGCTGGCCGAAACCCGCCGTATCGCCGAGCGCCGCGGCTGCACCGTCTGGTCCACCCGCGGCGGCGAGACCCTGCGCAGCGTTCCCTTCAACGTGGTACGGCAGTTGCTCCAGCCCGCCCTGGTCTCCCTGCTGCCCGACGAGGCCCGCGAGTACCTCGGCGACTGGTACGACATCGCCGGCCCCGCCCTCGGGATAACGGACCCCGGTGAGCGCCAGGCCGACCCGCAGGGCGTCTGCGACGGGCTGGTCGCCGCCGTCCGCCGGCTGGCCAGACGCGACTGGCCGCTGGTGCTGCTGATCGACGACGCGCACTGGGCCGATCAGGAGACCCTGGCCTGGCTCGCCGCCTTCGTGGAGCGTCTCGACGACCTGTCCGTCCTCGTCCTGGTCGCCCGCCGCCCCGGCGAGGTCGGTGGCGACAGCGCCCGCTATCTCGACGCCGTGGCCGACGCGGCCGCGAACCCCGTCCACAATCTGAGCGCCCTCACCCCGGACGCCACCGCCGGGCTCACCGTCGCCACCCTCGGCGCGCACGCCGACGGCCCGTTCTGCCGCGAGGTCTGGGCCGTCACCGGCGGCAACCCCTACGAGACCGTCGAACTCCTCGCCAAGGTCCAGGACAGCGAGGTCGAGCCCGTCGAGGCCCGGGCCGGCGAACTGCGCGCGCTCAACCGGTCGGCCCGCGGCGGCGGACTCGTCACCCGCCTCGAAGGCCTCGGTATCGACGCCACCCGCTTCGCCTGGGCCGCCGCCATTCTCGGCACCGGCATCTCCGTCGAACTGGTCGCCCAGCTCGCCACCATGACCGTGGAGAACGCCGGGCGCTGCGCCGGACTGCTGCGCAGCGCCCGTATCCTCACCGAGCCCGACCCGGCGGGTTCCCGGTCGCACACCGGTGACCTGGAGTTCGTCCACCCGCTGATCGCCAGCGCCGTCTACAACTCCATCCCGCCGGCGATGTGCACCGCCATGCACGGCATCGCCGCGCAGATCGTCATCGACGACGGCCGGGGCATCGCCGAGGCCTCCCGCCATCTGCTGAAGGTGCATCCGGACGACGACGAGGAACTCGTCCAGCAGTTGCGGGACGCGGCCAAGGAACACCTCGCCGTGGGCGCCCCGGACGCCGCCCGCCGCTGCCTCGAACGCGCCCTGCTGGAACCGCCCGTACCCGAGGTCCACGCGCGCGTGCTCTACGAACTGGGCTGCGCCACCCTGCTCACCAAGCCCGCCATCACCATCGGCCATCTGCGGAGCGCGCTCGGCATGCCCGGCCTCGGCGGCGCCGAACGCGTCGACGCCGTCTTCCGCCTCTCCCAGGCCCTCCTCCACAACGACCAACTGGAGGAAGCCGTCCGCACGGTCGAGGCGGAGGCCGCCCGGCACGAGGAGGGCCCCGCCAAGCTCCGGCTCCAGGGCGTCCAGTTCATGTGGGAGGGCATCGCCGGCGAGGCCGTCTCGCCGCGCCGCTCCGAACGCCTCGGCGCGCTCACCGACACCTGCACCGGCCGGGACAACTCCGAGCGCGCCCTGCTGATGCTGCGCGGCTTCGACCTCCTCACACAGGGGGAGAACGCCGAAGAGGTCGTCGAACTCTGCGACCGCGCCCTCGTCAACGGCCGGCTGGCCCCCGGACTCGGCTGGACCGACACCGAGTGGGGCATCGAGCTTCTGCTGATGCTCGCCAGCGCCTATGTGTACACCGACCGCCTCGACCGTGCGGAGAGCCTCTACAACGAGGCCTTGCGCGCCTATGAGTCCTCCGGCTGGAGCGGCGGCCACCTGGCCCTCGCCCATGCCTACGTGGGCCTCGGGCACCGCAGGCGCGGCCGGCTCCGGGACGCGGAGATCTCCCTGCGGGAGTCCTTGCGGATCGCCGAGCGGGTCGGCCGCGGGCTGCCCCTGTACTGGACCGCCACCTGCAACCTGGTCGACACACTGCTCGCCCGCGGCCATGTCCAGCAGGCCTGGGAGACGGCCGAGCAGTACGGTTTCGCACCGCCGTACCCCTCCACGATCGTGATGCCGGACCCGCGGTCCGTACGCGGCCGGCTGCTGCTCGCCGTCGGCCGTACGAAGGAGGCCGTCAACGAACTGGAGGCGGCCGAGAAGGCGGCCGCAGCGCGCGGCCACTTCAACCCGGTGGTGGTGCCCTGGGCGCTCGACCTCGCCCGGGCCCTCGCCGGCGAGGACCCGGCGCGGGCTGCGCAGCTGGCGGTGGACGCGCGGCGGCAGGCCGAGCGGTTCGGGACGGACACGGCGATAGGAGAGGCATTGCGGTGCGCCGCCGCGCTGGAGACCGGTCAGCGGCAGGTGCGGCTGGCCTCGCAGGCGGTCGCTTATCTGGAGGCGTCGCCGTGTCAGTACGAGCACGCGGCGGCCCGGGTGGAGTACGGGATTGCCGCGCGGTCGGCGGCCGAGCTGACTCGGGGGCTGGCTCTGGCTCGCTCGTGTGGGGCGGACGGGTTGGCCGCTCAGGCGCGGGAGGTGCTGGACACGGGGAGGGGGCTGCGGTGACCCGTGCGGGCGGTCTGTGGCTGACCGTGACCGCGCTCCTGAAGGGGCGCTACAGCGCCAGGAGTTGATCGGTCACCGCGGCGAGGCGTTTTTGTACGTCCCTGTCGTAGGTCGCCTCGTGGGCCCTCGCCGGGCTCGTCCCGTCGAAGTAGCCGCCCGTTCCCAGGTCCTGGGTGGCCAGGGCCAGTACTCCCGGGGCGCCGTCGGCCACCGTGTTCCACGGGGCCACCCCGCCCTCCCGGACCATCGCCGTGTCCATGAAGGTCGCCGGGTGCACCACATTCACGGACACTCCGGTGCCCACCAGTTCCTCCGCCAGGGTGAACGTGTGGGCCGCCAGGGCGAACTTGGCCCGGCAGTACGCCGCGAAGCCCTGGTAGCCGCGGGTGAACTCGGGGTCGTCGAAGTCCAGCGGCTCCTGGCCGGCCGAGCCGACGTCGACGATCCGGGCCGGGGTGCCGGCGCGCAGGACCGGCAGCAGGGCGCGGGTCAGGGTCACCGGGGCCAGGTAGTTGACGGCCAGGCGCAGTTCGTGGCCGTCCGCGCTCAGTTCGCGCCCCGCGCCGGGCGCACCGGCACCGACGCCCGCGTTGTTGATCAGTACGTCCAGGTCGGGACGCGCGTCGGCGACCCGCGCGCCCAGCTCGCGGACCTGCGCCAGCGAGGCCAGGTCCGCGACGAAGCCCTCCGCGTCGCCCTCGGTGCGCAGCTCTTGGACCAGCGCCTCGGTACGGCCCGGATCGCGGCCGTGCGCGAGAACGGTATGCCCGGAGCGGACCAGTTCGAAGGCGAGATACCGGCCGAGCCCGGAGGTGGCACCGGTGATCAGAACAGTGGACATGCTTCCAGCGTAGGCACGGGTCGTCCGCGCATGCTTGCTACTCCTGAGGCTACGACTGCGAGGGTCACCCTTCTTCCTCCGCCAGCACCCGCTGGGCCGTCGCGAACGCCGTGTTCGCCGCCGGAACCCCGCAGTACACCGCGGTCTGCAGCAGGACCGCGCCGATCTCCTCCGGTGTGAGCCCGTTGCGCCGGGCGGCCCGCACATGCATGGCCAGTTCGTCGTAGTGGCCGTGCGCCACCAGCGCGGTGAGGGTGATCATGCTGCGTTCGCGGCGGGAGAGCGTGGGGTCGGTCCAGATCTCTCCCCATGCGTAGCGTGAGATGAAGTCCTGGAAGCGGGCCGTGAAGGGCGTCTGGCGGGCCTGTGCCCGGTCGACGTGCGCGTCGCCCAGAACCTCCCGGCGCACCGCCATGCCGCGCTTGGCGCCTCCGTCGAGGTGGGCGCGGAGCGCGGTGAGGACGGCCTCGGGACACTGCGCGGGCGCCAGGTGCGAGGCGCGGGGCAGCTCGACCAGCGTGGACGCCGGTACCGCGTCCGCGATCTCCCGCAGATGCGGCGGCGGGGTCGCCGGGTCCTGACGGCCCGCGATCAGCAGGGTGCGTACGGCGACCTCGCCGAGCCGGTCGCGCAGGTCGAAGGCGGCCAGTGCGTCGCAGCAGGCGGCGTACGCCTCCGGGTCCACCGTCCGCTGGTCCTCGACGAGCCGCGGCACGGTGAAGCCGGGCGTGAACCAGCGGGTGGCCGCGTTCTCCGCGAGCCACTCCACGCCCTCCCGGCGCACCCGCCCGGCCCGCTCCTCCCACGGCCTGGAGCCGTTGAAGTGGGCCGAGGAGCAGATCACGGCCAGGCTCTCCAGCCGGTCCGGACGGTGGACGGCCAGGTGCAGCCCCACCGCGCCGCCCAGCGACACCCCCGCGTACGCGAACCGCTCGACGCCGAGCGAGTCGGCGAGCGCGAGCACCAGGTCGGCGAGGTCGCCGACGGTCGCCCCCGCCCTGATCAGATCCGGCGCCGAACCGCCGTGCCCCGGCAGGTCCCAGCGCACCACCCGGTGGTCGATCGACAGCTCGGGCGCCACCGCGTCCCACAGCGCGTACGAGGTGCCGAGCGACGGCCCGAGCAGCAGTGGGGGAGCGGAAGCGGGCCCCTCGGCACGGTGATTGAGGAGGTTCTCGGTCAACGTCGCTCCAGTGCACGGTCGGTGAGGGCGCCGGCGCAGCCGGTGTAGTGGGCGGGGTCGGTCGGGTCGTCGAGATCGACGTCCTTCAACTCGGGTACCTCGGCGAGGAGTTCACCCAGCGTGCGCTGCTCGGTGTGGGTACGGCGGGCGAGCTCGGTGAGCAGTTCCTTCGCGCGGTCCCGGCCGAGCAGGGGGGCCAGTTCGGCGGAGAGCCGTTCGGAGACGATCAGACCACGGGAGAGGCCCAGGTTCCGGCGCATCGCCTCCGGACGCACCCGCAGCCCCTCCGTCAGCTCTGCCGCGTCCCGGGCCGCGCCCCCGACGGCGCGCAGCAGATCCCGCAACGGCTCCCACTCGGCGTGCCAGGCACCGGCCGGCCGCTCGTCCTCCGCGACCAGGGAGCCGTACAGGACGGCCGCGAGCTGCGGGGCCCGCCGGGCGGCGGCCGCGACGAGCGTGGACCGCACGGGGTTCGCCTTGTGCGGCATCGCCGACGAACCGCCCCCGCTGCCCTCGGAGAGCTCACCGATCTCGGTACGGGACAGGGTCAGCACATCCACGGCGACCTTGCCCAGCGCCCCGGCCGTGAAGGCGAGGCATCCGGCGAGATCGGCGATGGGCGTGCGCAGGGTGTGCCACGGCAAGGCCGGGGCGGCGAGGCGGAGTTCACGTGCGTACGCCTCCGGCAGCTCTTCGACATGTTCCGCGCCGTACGCCCCGAAGGCCGCCAACGTACCCGCCGCGCCGCCGAGTTGCGCGGGCAGCGACTCCAGGACCCTGGCCATGCGGTCACGGGCGTCGAGGACCAGAGAACGCCAGCCGGCCGCCTTCAGTCCGAAGGTCGTCGGTACGGCGTGCTGGGTGAGCGTGCGGCCCGGCATCGGCGTGTCACGGTGCTCGGCGGCCAGCCGGGCCAGCGCCTGTTCGGTGCGCCCGAGGTCGGCGAGCACGAGGTCCAGGGTGCGGGCGGCGACCAGCATCGTCGCCGTGTCCATGATGTCCTGGCTGGTGGCTCCCCGGTGCACATACGGCCCGTACTCCGCGCCGACCGCCTTCACCAGATCGGCGACCAGCGGGATGACCGGGTTGCCGCCGGCGCGGGCGCGCTCCGCGAGGGCGCCGACGTCGAAGCGGCCCGGTTCGGCGGCCTCGGTCACGGCCGCCGCGGCCTCGGCCGGGGCCAGCCCCAGAGCGGCCTGGGCGCGGGTGAGGGCCGCCTCCGCGTCGAGGAGCGCCCGCAGCCAGGCGCCGTCTCCGGTCGCGGACGCGGCGGCGGAACCGGCCCACCCGGGACCGAGCAACCCGGCGTCACCGCCGCCGTAGTTCACTGACGTCACTGGAACTCCAGGAAGACCGTTTCGCCCTCGCCTTGAAGGCGGATGTCGAAACGGTAGGTCCCCCGGCCCTCGTCGGCGGCGATCAGCGTGTCGCGCCGCTCGCCCACCCGGGTGAGCAGTGGGTCGGCGGCGAGCACCGCGTCGTCGCCCGGCAGATAGGTCCGGGTGAACAGGTGCATCAGCAGCCCCCGCGCGAACACGCACACGCTGATGTAGGGCGCGCTGTCGCCGCGGGCGCCCGGCCGCAGCGTCCGCGCGTACCAGTGCCCGTCGGCGTCCGTCTGGATCCGGCCCCAGCCGGTGAACTCCACGCCGTTGCGGCCGAGGCAGGCACCGGTCGCCGGGTCGCGGCGGAGCGAACCGTCGGTCGTGGACACGTTCCCGTCCGGGTCGGCGCCCCACAGCTCCACGAAGGCGTCCGGCAGCGGGTGGCCCTCGCCGTCCAGGATGTACCCGTGGACCGTGATCGTGTCCGGGTGGCCGAGGGGCGCGATCTCCTCGCCCCCGCGGAACGGCAGCGCGTAGCCGTAGAACGGGCCGACCGTGTGCGACGGGGTGGGCAGCACGCGCTCCGGGCTGCTCGTGTCGAACTTCGTCATGGCAGCTCAGCGTCCTTCTTCGAGCCAGGTGGCGTGGGGGCCGTCCAGCACTATGTCCCAGTGGTAGCCCATCGAGAACTCCGGCACGGACAGGCTGTGGTCATAGGTCGCGACCAGGCGCTGCCGGGCCGCGTCGTCCGTCACCGACTGGATGATCGGGTCGTACGGGAACAGCGGGTCGCTCGGGAAGTACATCTGCGTCACGAGCCGCTGGGTGAACGCCGTACCGAACATCGAGAAGTGGATGTGCGCCGGACGCCACGCGTTGAGGTGGTTGCGCCAGGGGTAGGGGCCCGGCTGGACGGTGGTGAAACGATAGCCGCCGTCGGCGTCGGTGATCGTACGGCCGACACCCGTGAAGTTCGGGTCCAGCGGGGCGTCGTGCTGCTCGCGCTGGTGGGCGTAGCGGCCCGCCGAGTTGGCCTGCCAGATCTCGATCAGCTGCCCGCGGATCGGCCGGCCGTCCCGGTCGAGGAGCCGCCCGGAGACGGTGATGCGCTCACCGATCGGCTCACCGGTGTGCTGCCGGGTCAGATCGTTGTCGATCTCGGTGATGTCCCGCTCCCCGAAGGCGGGCGAGTGCAACTCCACCAGCTCCGGATCCTTGCTGGTGTCGATGGGGACCAGGGGTTGTCTGGGGTGCCGGAGGATGGAGGAGCGGTAGGGGGCGTAGTCCCGGCGGGGCTGGTGCTCGACGGGGGCGCCTTCGGAGACGCGCTTCTCATAAGCGGCGTGTTCGGCGGCGATTTCGACGTCGATGTCAGCTTGGGTGAGAGACATTGAAAGTCCTAGTTGTAAGCGCCCGACAGGGGCGCGGGGCCGTATCGATATGCGGCTCCGCCGCGTGGGCGCGACCAGCCACGACGCACCCGCAGGTGCTGGACTGGCCGTTTACCGCTCAAGAACCAGCGCGAGCCCTTGACCGACGCCGATGCACAACGTGGCAACACCGCTGCCGCTGCCTCGACGCGCCAGCTGATGCGCCACCGTCCCCGCAAGCCGCGCCCCCGACGCACCCAGCGGATGCCCCAACGCGATGGCACCGCCCTGCGGATTGAGAATGGCCGGATCGAGCTCGGGCCACTCGGCGACACAACCGAGCACCTGCGCCGCGAAGGCCTCGTTCAGCTCAAGAACCGACAGGTCGTCAAACCCCTTGCCGGCCTTGCGCAGGGCACGCCGCACCGCTTCCACCGGCGCGAGCCCGAAGTAGTCCGGGTCGATCGCCGAGACGCCGGACGCGCTGACCCGGGCCAGCGGCTCCCGCCCGACCGCCTTGAGCCCCTCCTCGTCGGTGAGCAGCAGCGCCGCCGCACCGTCGTTGAGCGGCGACGCGTTGCCCGCGGTCACCGTCCCGCCGTCCGTGCGGAAGGACGGCTTGAGCTTGGCCATCGCGGCGAGGGAGGCATCCGGCCGTACGCACTCGTCCGCGCCGAGGACCACCGGCTCACCCTTGCGCTGCGGGATCGACACCGGGGCCAACTCGGCGTCGAACAGCCCCTGTTGCTGGGCCTTGACGGCCTTCTGGTGGGAGGCGAGGGCGAACTCGTCCTGCTGCTCACGGCTGATCTTGTGCTTGTCGGCGATGAGTTCCGCGCTCTCACCGAGCGGGATGGTCCACTGCGGGGCCATCCTGGGGTTGACCATGCGCCAGCCGAGTGTGGTCGAGTACAACTCGGTATGGCCTGCCGGGAAGGGCCGGTCGTTCTTGGGCAGCACGTACGGCGCGCGGGTCATCGACTCCACGCCGCCCGCCACGGCGATGGACGCATCACCGACCGCGATCGCACGGGCCGCCTGGATGACCGCCTCCAGGCCGGACGCGCACAGCCGGTTGACGGTGACGCCCGGCACGCTGGTCGGCAGGCCGGCCAGCAGTGCGGCCATCCGGCCCACGTTGCGGTTCTCCTCGCCGGCGCCGTTGGCGTTGCCGAAGTAGACGTCCTCGATCCGGGCCGGGTCCAGCCCGGGGGTGCGGGCGAGCAGTTCACGGATGGCGTGGGCGGCCAGATCGTCCGGGCGCACGCCCGCGAGACCGCCGTTGTAGCGGCCGATCGGCGTCCGCACCGCGTCGACGATGTACACGGTGTTCACAGCAGACCCTCCGGGACAGTGAGTTTCGCGTCGGTCTTGGCGGCGATCTCCTCGACACCGACCCCGGGCGCGGTCTCGACGAGGACGAGTCCGTCGTCCGTGACGTCCAGGACGCCCAGGTCGGTGATGATCCGGTCGACGCATGCCTTGCCGGTCAGGGGCAGCGCGCACGCGGTGAGGATCTTCGGTGAGCCGTCCTTCGCGGTGTGCGTCATCACCACGATGACCGTGCGGGCGCCGTGCACCAGGTCCATGGCCCCGCCGATCCCGGTGATCAGCTTGCCGGGGATCGCCCAGTTCGCCAGGTCCCCGCTCGCGGAGACCTGCATCGCGCCGAGCACCGCGACATCGATGTGCCCGCCGCGGATCATGGAGAACGACAGCGCCGAGTCGAAGAAGGAGGCTCCCGGCAGGACCGTCACCGTCTCCTTGCCCGCGTTGATCAGATCCGGGTCCACGGCGTCCGCGGTCGGGTACGGGCCGGTGCCCAGGATGCCGTTCTCCGACTCCAGGACCACCTCCACCCCCGCGGGCAGATAGTTCGGGATCAGCGTGGGCAGGCCGATACCCAGATTGACGTACTGGCCGTCCCTCAGTTCGCGGGCCGCCCGCGCGGCCATCTCCTGGCGCGTCCAGGCCATCAGCTGCTCACCGTCCGCTGCTCGATCTTCTTGTCCGCCGCCTGCTCGGGGGTCAGGGCCACCACCCGCTGCACGAAGATCCCCGGCAGATGCACCGCGTCCGGATCGATCCCGCCGGGCTCCACCAGCTCCTCCACCTCCGCGATCGTGACCTTGCCGGCCATCGCGGCAAGCGGGTTGAAGTTCCGGGTGGACTTGTTGAAGACCAGGTTCCCGTGCCGGTCCCCCTTCGCGGCGCGCACCAGCGCGAAGTCCGTACGGATCCCGCGCTCCAGGACGTACTCGGTGCCGTCGAAGTCCCGGACCTCCTTCGCCGGCGAGGCCAGCGCGACGCCTCCGGTGCCGTCGTAGCGCCAGGGCAGCCCACCGTCCGCGACCTGCGTGCCCACCCCGGCCGGGGTGTAGAAGGCGGGTATCCCGGCGCCGCCCGCGCGCAGCCGCTCGGCGAGGGTGCCCTGCGGGATCAGCTCCACCTCCAGCTCACCGGCCAGATACTGACGCGCGAACTCCTTGTTCGCCCCGATGTACGAGCCGGTGACCCGGGCGATCCGCCCGGCCGCCAGCAGCACCGCGAGCCCCGTGTCCATCGCCCCGCAGTTGTTCGACACCACCGACAGCCCGCCGACCCCGCGTTCGTACAACGCCTCGATCAGCACGTTCGGAACACCGCTCAGCCCGAAACCGCCCACCGCCAGCGACGCGCCCTCCGGCACATCGGCCACCGCCTCCCCGGCCGTGGCGACCACCTTGTCCATCCGTGAAGCCCCATCTCTTCCTGGCGCCCGGGTGACGCGCTCCGCGTCTGATCAATCGAAGAATTAATCAGGGCACTGAGTAATCCAGCGAGACAGCTGTCACGCTGCCACCGACGTCGCCACCCGTCAAGACCTCGCGTGATGGCAGACGAGTGTGCAGACGTGATGGGTGACTGCGAGTATCGTTCAGTGCACCAACGAATTCGGACCACAGGAGCGCATATGGCCGCGGTGGACCTCACCACCCACCCCGGGCACCTGGCCCGGCGGCTTCAGCAGGCCCACTACCTGCTGTGGAACACGATGGTCTCGGAGGAGATCACCTCGCCGCAGTTCGCCGTCCTGAACGCGCTCGTCTCCGAGCCGGGACTGGACCAGCGCACGGTGGGGGAGCGGGTGGGTCTGGACCGGTCGACCATCGCCGAGGTCATCAGCCGGCTCGGCCGGCGCGGACTCCTCGACAAGGTGCGCGACCCGCGGGACGGCCGCCGCTTCCTGCTGCGCCTCACCGACGACGGGCTGCGCACCCATCGCAAACTCACCGTGCGCACCGCCCGGATGAACCAGGTCTTCCTGGCCCCGCTCTCGGCGGAGGAGCAGACGCAGTTCTTCGATCTGATCCGCCGGGTCTCGGACGCGGCGGAGGGGCTGCGCAATCCGACCGGGCCCCTCGTCCCGCAGGCCTAAGCCTGCGAGAACACCACCCACACCGGCCCGTCGGCGAACTCCACCGGAGTGCCGTCCGCCCCCGTGTACGACGTACCGTCCGTGGCCTCCTGCCGCGTCCACGTGGCCTCGAACGACCGCCCGTCCCGCAGCACTTCGGCCTTCCCCGACCCCACCGTCTCCGTGAACGGCGTGTAGTTGCCGAGCACGTCGTGATATCTGGACGTGCGCACACGCACGTGCTGCACCACGACCGTTGCGGCCGCCACCCGCTTCCCGGCCGTCGTCCGGGACGGGGTGCCGTCCATCGACACCAGCCAGCGCTCGCGGTCGGCGGACCAGGTGAAGGTGAAGCGGGCCACCGGATACCGCACGGTGCGCGTGGCGGTGACCGCGCCACCGGCCGGCGCCGGGCCGTAGCGGAAGCCGGTGGTGAGCGCCGCCCTGCCGGGCACCCCGTCCATCAGCTTGGCCGGGCGGAGATACAGGTTGTGCGGGGCCGGCTTGTCGCTGCCCCGGTAGTAGGCGCCGGACGCCGCATCAGGTGTCTCCGGCCGCAGCGGTGCCTGGTCGATCAGCGGGAGCAGCTTGTGCTGGGCGCCGGAGAAGGCGAGTGTCGGCCGGTCGAACTGGCGCAGCAGTTCCAGGTCGGACTCGCGGGCGCTGCGGACCGGGCCGATGACCGCGGGGAGCTTGGTGGCGTACACCGCCATCAGCCGGCTGAGCCCGCCCTCCACCTGCTCCGCGTACACCACGTCAGCCGAGTCCAGCCCTGTCTGGGGGCGGGCCGCGGCGACGTTGTCGATCTTCACGGCGAGTACGGAGCCGGTGCCGGCGGTGTGCTGCCCGTCCGGTGCCTGGCTGCCGTGCGGCGCGCGGCCGTCCTCCGACGGGCCGTGCCGGGTGCAGCCGGCCATGAGGGAGGCCGTCATCACGGCCGCGGCCAGCGTCGCCGTCAGCGCGGTCCGGCGCGTCGGCGCCCTGTGTCGTATGCCCACCGTTGTCACCCCGTTCGTCCCCTTGATTGTGTGCTCATCTACTCATCGGTGGCCATACCTGGTCGATTCCAGTCGCGCTCCGAACACCCCTGATCTGGTACACGGGGTGACCCGCGCCGTGGGACGGGGCGGTTCAGGCGGGCGCGCCTCGGGTACCCGTGCCCGATCCTCGTATCGAGGAGCCCACGGACGCCGTCATCCGCATCACCTCGACCGGCCTGTGCGGCTCGGACCTGCATCCGTACGAGGTGCTCACCCCCTTCATGACGCCGGGCGACATCCTCGGCCACGAACCGATGGGTATCTTCGAGGAGACCGGCGCCGGGGTGCCGAACCTGCGGCCGGGCGACCGGGTCGTGGTGCCGTTCCAGATCGCCTGCGGGCACTGCTTCATGTGCTCGGCGGGTCTGATGACCCAGTGCGAGACCACCCAGGTCACCGGCGAGGGCATGGGCGCCGCCCTCTTCGGGTACACCCGGCTCTACGGCTGGGTGCCCGGCGCCCAGGCCGAGTACCTGCGCGTGCCGCAGGCCCACTACGCCCCCCTCAAGGTGCCCGAGGGACCGCCCGACGACCGTTTCGTCTACCTCTCGGACGTGCTGCCCACCGCCTGGCAGGCCGTCGAGTACGCCGCCGTCCCACCCGGCGGCACTCTCGCTGTCCTCGGTCTCGGGCCGATCGGCGACATGGCCTGCCGTATCGCCAAGGCGCGCGGGGCGGAGCGGGTGTTCGGCGTCGACCTGGTGCCCGAGCGGCTCGCACGGGCCGGTGCCCGGGGCGTCGAGACATACGACCTGCGGGCGTTCGACCACGAGAAGATGCTGGTGCATGCCATCCGCGTCGAGACCGGCGGCCGCGGCCCGGACGCCGTGATCGACGCCGTCGGCACCGAGGCGCACGGCTGCGCCGCCGCCAAGCTGGCCCAGACCGCCACCGGACTGCTGCCCCGCAAGATCGCCGAACCCCTCGCGGAACGCTTCTCCGTCGACCGGCTCGGCGCCCTCTACATGGCGATCGACCTGGTCCGCCGCGGCGGCACGATCTCGCTGAGCGGAGTCTACGGCGGTATGGCCGACCCGATACCCATGCTCACCCTGTTCGACAAAGGGGTCGAGTTACGCATGGGCCAGGCCAACGTCCGCCGCTGGACCGACCAGATCATGCCCTACCTCAGGGACCAGGACCCGCTAGGCGCCGAGGACTTCGCCACCCACCGGCTGCCGCTGTCCGAGGCACCGCAGGCCTACGACATGTTCCAGCACAAGCACGACGGCGCGGTCAAGATCCTCATGAAACCCTGAGGCGGGGGGTCATGACCCCAGGATCTCCGTGAGGTCGTAGCGCACCGGTTCCTCCAACTGGGCGTAGGTGCAGCTCTCCGGTGTGCGGTCCGGGCGCCAGCGGCGGAAGCGGGCGGTGTGGCGGAAGCGGGCGCCGTTCTCCATGTGGTCGTACGCCACCTCGGCCACCCGCTCCGGCCGCAGCGGCACCCAGGACAGGTCCTTCTTGCCCGACCAGCGGCTCGGTGCGCCGGGCAGCCTGGCCGACTCGTGGGCGGCCTCCTCCGCCCAGGCCGCCCACGGATGCCCGGAGACGTCGTCCATGCGCAGCGGCTCCAGTTCCTCGATCAGCTCGGCCCGCCGCTTCATCGGGAACGCGGCCGACACGCCCACGTGCTGCAGGGCGCCCCGGTCGTCGTACAGACCCAGCAGCAGTGAGCCGACCACCGGGCCGCTCTTGTGGAAGCGGTAGCCCGCCACCACGACATCGGCGGTCCGCTCGTGCTTGACCTTGAACATGGCACGCTCGTCCTGGCGATAGCGCAGGGTGAGCGGCTTGGCGATGACCCCGTCCAGGCCGGCGCCCTCGTACTGCTCGAACCACTGCCGGGCCACGTCCACATCGGTCGTCGCCGGCGCCAGGTGCACCGGCGGGGTGACCCCGGCCAGCGCACTGGTGAGCAGGGCGCGTCGGTCGGTCAGCGGAACCTCCAGCAGGGACTCGTCGGCCAGCGCCAGCAGATCGAAGGCCACGAAGGAGGCTGGCGTCCGCTCCGCCAGGGTGCGCACCCGGGAGTCCGCCGGATGGATCCGCTCGGTCAGCGCGTCGAAGTCCAGCCGGCCCTCCCGCGCGATCACGATCTCCCCGTCCAGCACGCACCGCTCGGGCAACCGCTCCTTCAACGCCGCCACCAGCTCGGGAAAGTACCTGGTCAACGGCTTCCCGGTGCGGCTGCCGAGCTCCACCTCGGCGCCGTCCCGGAACACGATCGCGCGAAAGCCGTCCCACTTCGCCTCGTACTGCATGTCCGGCGGGATCGTCGCCACCGACTTGGCGAGCATCGGCTTCACGGGTGGCATCACCGGCAGATCCATGCCATGACTCTACGAGCGCGCCCCCGGGTCCGCTCGTCGCGCGGCACGTCCGGATCCGCACGTGTCGATCACGAACCGGACCGTGGCCAAGGGCAGCCGTCCCGAGCGGATCGTCCACGACGTCCGGCGACGGCCCGCCGTCACCTGGTCCGTGCCCCGGGCGTAGCCGATGTGCGCGGGGCGGGCGGTACGCCTACCGTGGCCGCATGGGTGATGCGGTGGAGCTGGACGTGGCCGGCCGGGCCGTACGGCTGTCCAGTCCTGACAAGGTGTTCTTCCCGGAGCGCGGTTTCACCAAGCTGGACGTCGCCCGCTACTACGCGGCCGTGGCCCCGGGCATCCTGCGCGCCCTGCGCGACCGCCCCACCACACTCCAGCGCTACCCGGACGGCATCGAGGGCGAGTGGTTCTACCAGAAGCGCGCGCCCAAGGGCATGCCGGGCTGGATCCCCACCGCCCACATCACCTTCCCCAGCGGCCGTAGCGCCGACGAGATGTGCCCCACGGAGGAGGCCGCAGTGGTGTGGGCCGCCCAGTACGGCACCCTCACCTTCCACCCCTGGCCGGTGCGCCGCACCGACGTGGACAGTCCCGACGAACTCCGCATCGACCTCGATCCGCAGCCCGGCACCGGCTTCGACGACGCCGTCCGCGCCGCCCACGAACTGCGCGCCGTGCTGGACGAGTTCGGCGGGCTGCGCGGCTGGCCCAAGACCTCCGGCGGCCGTGGGCTGCATGTCTTCGTGCCCATCGAACCCCGCTGGACCTTCACCCAGGTCCGGCGCGCCGCGATCGCCGTGGGCCGCGAACTGGAACGCCGGATGCCGGAGCAGGTGACGACCAAGTGGTGGAAGGAGGAGCGCGGCGAGCGCATCTTCGTCGACTACAACCAGACCGCCCGGGACCGCACCATCGCCTCCGCCTACTCCCTGCGGCCCCTCCCGAACGCACCGGTCTCCGCGCCCCTGCGCTGGGAGGAGGTCGACCACGTGCAGCCGGGCGACTTCGACCTCGCCACGATGCCGGCCCGGTTCGCCGAAGTCGGCGATGTGCACGCCGACATGGACGGCCACGCCTACTCCCTCGACGCGCTCCTGGAACTCGCCCGCCGCGACGAGCATGAGCACGGCCTCGGCGACCTGCCGTATCCGCCGGAGTACCCGAAGATGCCGGGCGAGCCCAAGCGCGTCCAGCCGAGCCGGGCACGGCCCGAACAGCCCTCCTGACGACGGGCCTTGGAGCGCTCACCGGTCCGCCGGCAGGCTGCCACACCTGCAGAGCGCTCCCGCCGGCCCTTACGCCCGGGGCTATGCTGATCGCCAGCCGCCGATGGGAGGGCCAGGTGTCCGAGGCAGTGTCGCGCCCCACACTGGAGGCCGTGGCCGCGCGAGCCGGGGTGTCCCGGGCCACCGTGTCACGGGTGGTCAACGGCGGGGACGGGGTGCGCGAACCCCTCGCCGAACGGGTCCGGAAAGCGGTCGAGGAACTCGGTTACGTCCCCAACCAGGCGGCCCGGAGCCTGGTGACCAAACGGCACGACGCTGTCGCCGTCGTCATCGCCGAACCCGAGACCCGGATCTTCACCGACCCCTTCTTCGCCCTCCAACTGCGCGGCATCAGCAAGGAGCTGACCGCCCACGACAACCAACTCGTGCTGCTGCTCACCGAGGGGCGGGACGACCACGCGCGTGTGGCCCGCTATCTCACCGGCGGCCATGTCGACGGCGCGCTCGTCTTCTCGCTGCATCTCGACGACCCGCTGCCCGGCCTGATCGAGGGCGCCGGAGTCCCCACCGTGTTCGGCGGACGGCCCGGCTGGAACGACGGCACGAACAGTGCCGTGTACGTCGACTGCGACAACCGGGGCGGTGCCCAGGAGGCCGTACGCCATCTCGCCGGCCTCGGCCGGACCCGGATCGGCCATATCACCGGCCCCCTGGACCAGACGTCGGCGGCCGACCGCCTCCAGGGCTACCGGGATGTCATGGACGTCATGGGGGAGGCCGATCCACGGCTGGTGGTGCCGAGCGACTTCACCCCGGACGGTGGCGAGCGCGCCATGGGCGAACTCCTCGACCGCTGCCCGGACGTCGACGCCGTGTTCGCGGCCAACGACCTCACCGCGCTCGGCGCCCTGCGCGTCCTGCGCGAGCGCGGCCGCCGGGTGCCCGAGGACGTGGCCGTGATCGGCTTCGACGATGTGCTGCCCGTCACCGAACAGACCGAGTCGTCGCTGACGACGGTCCGTCAGGACATAGAGGAGATGGGCCGGTTGATGGCCCGGCTCCTGTTCAGTTCCCTGACCCGGGGCAAGCCGGCGACGGGCGCGCCGTCCAGCGTCATCCTGCCCACGACACTGGTGAGGCGCGCCACCGCCTAGGCCCTCTCCGCCTCCCTCTCCACCTCAGCCCTGCTGCTCGCCCCTGATCACCGCGAAGCGGGCGCCGTACGGGTCGGCCAGCTTGGCCATCCGGCCCACACCCTCCAGCGTGGTCGCCGGCATCCGCACCTTGCCACCGGTCTGCTGCGCCTTCTCGACCACCGCGTCCGGGTCCTCGACCTCGAAGTACGGCAGCCAGTACGGGCCGACCTGTGCCTCGGCCGGGTCCTCGGCCAGCGGGACCATCCCGCCGAACATAGAGTCGTCGTCGCCGTCCGCCGGGTTGATACAGGTGTAGGTGCCGCCGGGGTAAGGCACTCCGGAGGTCTCCAGACCGAGCACCCTGTGGTAGAAAGCGGCGGCCGCCGCGATGTCCGGGGTGTACAGCTCGACCCAGCACAGCGAACCCGGATCGCCCGCCACCTCCACGCCCTGGGTCTGCCCGGGCTGCCAGATGCCGAAGGGCACGCCCGCCTGGTCGGCGAGGATCGCCATATGGCCCTGGCCCATCACGTCCATCGGCTGGGCGAGGACGCCGCCGTGCGCCTGCTCGGCGGCCTTGGCCGTGGCCTGCGCGTCCTCGCTCCGGAAGTACACGGTCCAGGACGGCGGCCCCTGCTCGGGAGTGGTCTGCATACCGCCGGCGACGGTCCTGCCGTCCAGCTGGAAGAAGCCGTAACCGCCGGCGTCGGGCCCCGCCGACTGGAACTGCCAGCCGAAGAGGCCGTTGTAGAAGGAGACGGCGCCGTCGATCTCGGGGGTGCCGAGGTCGATCCAGTTGGGAGCGCCGTTGACGAAACGGGTGGTGAGCATCATCGCCCTCCTCGGAAGGGTCCCGTTCATTGCACAGCCGAGTCTTCCACCGCCCACTGACAAACGCTGCCGGAGCACGCCCACCGGAACCCGCTTATCGTGGGTCACTTGACGCACTCGCCGGGTTTTGATTCCGTTGCGCGCGCCGCCGTGCGCAGGCGTGCTGCCGGAGCGCATCATCAAGGCTGCCGTGGTCCCTCGCTCCTGCGTTGAGCGGGCGTTGATCGAACGTTTTTCGCCGCCCGGCACGATCCTGGCCATGCACTTCGACACCACCACCCCGCCCCGCACGCCCGTCCCGGTCTGGCAGGCGCAGGCGCTGTGCGCGCAGACCGGGGCGGACTTCTTCTTCCCCGAGCCCGGCAGCTCGGTGCGGGAGGCGAAGCGCATCTGCGGTATGTGCGAGATGCGTTCGGCCTGCCTGGAGTACGCGCTGGACAACGACGAACGCTTCGGCGTCTGGGGCGGCCTGTCCGAGAAGGAGCGGCTGGAACTCCGGCGCACCTCCCGCTGAGCCCACGGCCGTCCCGGACTCGCCGCCTTCTCAGGGCGGATACGCCGGTTCGAATCCGGCGGGGACCACGGTACGGCGGACACGGGGCGGGAGCGGATGAGCGAGGCGATCACCGAGGCGGAACTGGTGGCTTTCCACGAGGCCGTGGGGAAGCTGCGTGCGCTGCCCGTCGACGACCCGGTGTGGCTGCGCGCCGAGCGGGTCGCCGCCTCCTTCGCCCACGACGGACGACTGCGCCGCCGCAGGACACGCGGCACCGGGGCGGGGCCGTAGCGCAGAGGCAGGCGCACCGGTCTCAGGAGTCAGAGCACGCCGGTTCCAATCCGGCCGCCCCGCCCGCTGGAAGGGCCTCTAGACGGACGCCAGCAGGGCGTCCAGCCAGTCGAAGACCCGCTGTTCGAAGAGCGCGCGGCCCATCGGCTCGCAGTGCAGATGCGCGCCCTCCGCCGCCGTGAAGCGGATCAACTGCCTGGTGCCCGGCAGCGCGTCGTAGAGCCGCTGCGAGGCGCCCGGCCAGAAGTGCTCACCCTCCGGGTCGGTGATCAGGAGCGGGGTGCTGATCCGGTCGGCGACCGGCGTGATGTCGTACGCGGAGATCTCGCTGAGCAGGTCGAACGGCGAGTCGATGCCGTACGGCTTGGCCCGCCAGCGCCATATCGCGGCCAGCGCCGGGTCCTCGCCGAGCGCCTGGGCGATGATGCCGTCGAAGGCCGCCCGGTCGGCGGACTCCCACAGCGCGCGCAGGTCCGGCCCCAGGTTGTGCCACCAGCTGTCCACGACTCTGACGACGCCCGGGTCGGCGACGGCGGCGGCGATCCGGTGCTCGAACGCCAGCGCTCGCGGGACCCAGTAGCCGGCCTGGCTGACCCCGGCCAGCACGAGCCGGCGTTCGTCGACGTCGGAGCGGGAGAGGAGGAAGTCCACGACCGGGGTGATGACATGCTCCCAGTCGGGCCGGAAACTGACCCCGCGTTCGAACAGCATCGACTGCTGGCCGGGACCGTCGAAGAGCAGCACCCGGTAGCCGCGGGCCACGGCAGGCGCGCCGAGCAGGGTCCAGACGCTGCTGAGGGGGCCGTCGCTGCCGTTGTTGGCGATCAGCGTGGGCCGTGGGCCGCCGGCGCCGGGCGGGCCGATCAGGTAGCCGGGGAGGGAGTCGCCCTCGTAGGGGATCGACACCCGCTCCGCCGGCGGGTCCCAGGCGCTCAGGAAGCGGTCGAAGCAGTCCCGGTGCCGGGGGAAGACCTCGCGCAGCCGCGCCTCGGCATCCGCGCAGGCGTCCACGGCCACCAGCGCGGTGCCGAAGTACCCGGCGGCCCGCAGGTACGCCTCGCGGGCGGAGACCGTACAGCCCTCGGCCGCGCTCCGGCCGGCCTGCTCGCGGACCCGGTCCGCCAGCCCGGACCAGGCCCGGAACCAGGTCTCGCCGTCGGCGTCCGCCGCCGCGGCCACGGTGGCCAGGACCTCGCCCACGTCGGCGCCCTGCCGCCAGGCCGAGCCGAGGGCGAGCCGGATCTCGTAGTCGAACTGCTCGTTCTTGCTGAACCGGTAGGTCATGGCGGCTCCCGGCAGCGGATGCGGCCACCCCCTGGGTCGCCGGGACGGTCCCGGCGCATCCGTCGCACGTCCATCCCACGCTAGGAGCACCGCGACGGCGCCGCACACCGGAGAGCATGCGGACGGCCCGCTCGCGCGGCACGCTGATAGGAGAGCCATGTCGCGTTGGGAGGAGCTCCGATGGGACACACGGAACAGCGGCCCGCCGTCAGAACCGGGGCGGAGAAGCCCGTCGGCACCGGGAGCATCTTCTTCTCGTTCGCGCCGTGGATCATCTTCGGTGTCGTCGCGAACCCCAGCACCTGGGAGTACGCGGCGCTGGCGGCACTGGTCGCCGCGGTCGTCCTGTCCGGCAAGGACATGCTCCGGGGCCGGTTCTTCCTGCTCGACATGGCCGCCATCGTGTTCTTCGCCGTGCTCTGCGTCCTCGCCCTCGCCCTGGACCGCCATGAGCTGATCTGGCTGGAGACCTACGCCCAGGTCCTCTCCAACGCGGTCGTGGCCGTTGTGGCGCTCGGCTCCCTGCTGTCCGACCCGTTCACCGCCCAGTACGCCCGCCACTCGGTGCCGCGCGAGTTCTGGGGCTCACCCGTCTTCACACACGTCAACAGGGTGCTGACCATGGCCTGGGGCGTGGTCTTCGTGCTGATGGCCCTGTCCACCTGGCTGGCCATCAGGCTGCCCGGGCAGAGCGACTGGCTCAACTGGGTCGTTCCCATCGCCCTGCTGGTCTGGGCGGTGAAGTTCACCGAACGCTATCCACAGCGCTACAAGGAACGGGCGGCGGCCTAGCGGAGACGGCCCCCGCGGTCACGACCGGTGCCCCGGTCGTGACGTGGCAGGTCCCGATCAGCCGGGCCGGCACCGCCCAGTGAGGAGGCGCCGGGCGACGGTGGGGTTCACGCGCCGGCGCGGGCCGCCATCCGCGCCTTGCGTGCGGCCAGCTTCTCGTCGAACTTGAGGGCCTCCGCGTCCAGCCCGCCCATGAACAGCCCGAGTTCCTCCTGCGCCTGCAGGCCCTCCGGGCCGAGGCCGTCGATCTCCAGGACCTTCAGGAAGCGCAGCACCGGCTGGAGCACGTCGTCGTGGTGGATACGCAGGTTGTAGACCTCACCGATGGCCATCTGGGCGGCGGCCCGCTCGAAGTTGGGGATGCCGTGGCCGGGCATGCGGAAGTTGACGACGACGTCCCGCACCGCCTGCATGGTCAGGTCCGGGGCGAGTTCGAAGGCCGCCTTGAGCAGGTTGCGGTAGAAGACCATGTGCAGGTTCTCGTCGGTCGCGATGCGGGCCAGCATGCGGTCGCAGACCGGGTCGCCGGACTGGTGGCCGGTGTTGCGGTGCGAGATGCGGGTCGCGAGCTCCTGGAAGGCGACATAGGCGACCGAGTGCAGCATCGAGTGGCTGTTGTCGGACTCGAAGCCCTCGCTCATGTGCGCCATCCGGAACTGCTCCAGCTTGTCCGGGTCGACCGCGCGCGAGGTGAGCAGATAGTCGCGCATCACGATGCCGTGCCGGCCCTCCTCGGCGGTCCAGCGGTGCACCCAGGTGCCCCAGGCGCCGTCCCGGCCGAACAGCGAGGCGATCTCGTGGTGGTAGCTGGGCAGGTTGTCCTCGGTGAGCAGGTTCACCACCAGGGCGATCCGGCCGATCTCGGTGACCTGCGACTGCTCCTTGCCCCAGGCCTCGCCGTCCTCGAAGAAGCCGGGGAAGTTACGGGCGTCCGACCACGGCACGTACTCGTGCGGCATCCAGTCCTTGGCGACCTTCAGATGGCGGTTCAGTTCCTGCTCGACCACTTCCTCCAGGGCGTACAGCAGCCGCGCGTCGGTCCATGCGGAGGAGCTGCCGAGGTGGGGAGAAGTGATCGTCACGAGAACTCCAGGGGGACGCCGAACACGAACGAATGAACGGGGGGAGACCGGCGAGCGGTGCCGGAACCTACCTGATCGTAGGCTACGAACCCGTAGGTTACGTAACCGTAGGTTAAGCGCGTCGTAAAGACTGCTGATCAGATGCTGTCCCCAGGGCGAATCGGGACATGCTAAACGGCCCCGGGAGCCGCAGGTCCCGCGGGTGCGAGCGGCGAATCGAGCACCCGGTCAGACGTACAGCTCCCGCAGCCGCACCGAGAGGCACGTCACGCATCCCTCAAGCTTCTCGAACTCGGAGATGTCCACCGTGACCACGTCGTGGCCGAGGTCGGCCAGCAGTTCCGCCGTCTTCGGGGCGCTCGCCGACATCAGCAGTTTGCCGCCGCCCAGCAGCACCACATGGGCGCCCGCGTCCTCGGGCACCGCCAGGAAGCCCGGGAACAGCGAGGGCCGGTCCACGTTCGGGATGTGCCCCAGAATCGTTCCGTCGGGCAGCGCGGTCACCGCCGACTTCAGATGGAGCACCTTGCTCACCGGTACGGCGACCACACGCGCGCCGAGCGGTTCGAACGCGGCCCGAAGTTGCTGCACCCCGGCCGCGTTGGTGCGTGAGCCGCGGCCGACGTAGACGTTGTCTCCGACCTTTAGGACGTCACCGCCGTCCAGGGTGCCCGGCTCCCAGATCCAGTTCACCGAGCAGCCGAGGCGGGCCACCGCCTCCTCGACACCGGCGGTCTCCTCCTGCCGGGACTCGGCGCCGGGCCGGGCGATCAGCGCCACGTTCCGGTACATGACGACCGTGTCCTCGACGAAGACCGAGTCCGGGCAGTCGTCCTCCGGATCGACCTCGATGGTCTCCCAGCCGTGCGCGCGCAGCGTCTCGGCGTACGCCTCCCACTGCTTCTGGGCGAGCTCTACGTCGACCTTCTCCCGCTCGAGGTGCGTCACCAGACCTTCGGCGAGGCGCGGGCTGGGGCGGCGGATGAGGGCCTTCTTGCTGGGCACGACGGGACTCCGGGGTCGGCGGTTCGGTCCGGCGCCCATTGTGGGGGCGCCGGACCGCCATCATGCAGGGCGGGTCCGTGTGGTCAAAACCCTTGTTGTCAGGCTGTGCCCGTCCTGAGACGCGCCACCTCGTCCGGTGTGGTGCCCGTCAGCTCACCGTCGGCCATCAGCAGCCAGCGTGTGACCCCGATCGACTCCAGGAACGGCAGATCGTGACTTGCCACGATCAGCGCGCCCTGGTACGACTCCAGGGCCGTGGTGAGCTGCCGCACGCTGGCCATGTCGAGGTTGTTCGTCGGCTCGTCCAGCATCAGCAACTGCGGGGCCGGCTCGGCCAGCAGCAGTGCGGCCAGCGCCGCGCGGAAGCGTTCGCCGCCGGAGAGCGTGGCCGCCTGCTGGTCGGCGCGGGCGCCCCGGAACAGGAAGCGGGCCAGCCGGGCCCGGATCCGGTTGTTGGTGGCGCCCGGCGCGAACCGGGCCACGTTCTCGGCGACGGTCCGCTCCCCGTCGAGGACGTCGAGCCGCTGCGGCAGGAAACGGAGCGGCACGTGCGCGTGCGCCTCGCCCGCGACCGGTTCCAGCTCCCCGGCGATGGTCCGTAGCAGCGTCGTCTTGCCCGCGCCGTTGCGGCCGATCAGCGCGATCCGCTCCGGACCGCGCAGATCGAGAACGCCCCGCACGCGCGCGCCGTGGGCCAGCTCCAGATTCCGCAGCGTCAGCACGTCCCGGCCCGGCGGTACGGCCGTGTACGGCAGCTCGACGCGGATCTCGTCGTCGTCCCGCACCGCCTCCACCGCCTCGTCGAGCCGTTCCCTGGCCTCGGCGAGCCGCTCCTCGTGCAGGATGCGGTGCTTGCCGGCGGACTCCTGTGCCGCCCGCTTGCGCGCCCCCATGACGATCTTCGGCTCGCGTTTCTGCTCGTACATCTTCTGCCCGTACCGCTTGCGGCGGGCCAGCTTGAGCTGGGCGTCGGACAGTTCGCGCTTCTGCTTGCGGACATCGGCCTCGGCGACCCGCACCGTACGCTCGGCCGCCTCCTGTTCGACGGCGAGAGCCTCCTCGTACGCGGAGAAGTTGCCGCCGTACCAGGTGATCTCCCCGGAGCGCAGGTCGGCGATCTGGTCGGAAAGATCGAGGAGTTCACGGTCGTGACTGACCACGATCAACAGGCCCGGCCAGGAGGCGACGGCCGCGTACAGCCGCTTGCGCGCGTACAGGTCGAGGTTGTTGGTGGGCTCGTCGAGCAGCAGCACGTCCGGCCGGTCCAGGAGCAGCGCGGCCAGCCGCAGCAGCACCGACTCGCCGCCGGAGACCTCGCCGACGGTCCGGTCGAGTCCGATGTGGCCGAGTCCGAGCTCGCCGAGGGTGACCAGGGCGCGCTCCTCCACGTCCCAGTCGTCGCCGACCGTCTCGAAGTGCGCCTCGGACACGTCGCCCGCCTCGATGGCGTGCAGCGCGGCCCGCCGGGCGGCGATGCCGAGCGCCTCGTCGACGCGCAGCGCGGTCTCGAGGGTGACGTTCTGCGGGAGGTATCCGACCTCGCCGGTCACCTTCACGGAGCCGTCCGACGGGGTGAGCTCACCGGCGATGAGCTTCAAAAGCGTTGATTTCCCTGATCCGTTGACGCCGACGAGACCGGTCCGGCCGGGGCCTACGGCGACCTCGAGGCCGTCGAGGACGGGGGAGCCGTCGGGCCAGGAGAAGGACAGGGACGTGCAGGTGACGGAAGCAGACATGGGCGCCTCGCGGTTGCTAGCTGTGTCGGGGGCAGACGCGTGTCGAGACACCGCGGGACAGCGGCCGAGGGGCCGGGAAGGAGATCCCGTGCCGGAGGACGGCTCGCACGCCGAGGCCGAACGCCACAGACACACCTCACGGGTGTGACGCGGTGTCTCGGGGCCTCAGACGAGCAACGTCCCTCTCCAATCGACGGCAACAGAACCGTCGTACAACGTAGGAGGAGCCCAACGGGCTGTCAACGCGATTAAGCACCAGCCCCCATGTCACATGCATGGCGGATTCCTGCCAGCCTCCGCTCCGTCCGGCGTGGTTGGGTGGTCCGCATGACGAACCGGAGCACCCTTCGAGAGAGCGCCTTGGCCTTCCACGCCCTGCATGTGCCGGGGCGTCCGCTCGTCCTCCCGAACGCCTGGGACGCGGTGAGTGCCCGGCTCGCCGAGGACGCGGGCGCCGCCGCGGTGGCGACCACCAGCGCCGGGCTCGCCTGGGCCCTGGGCGCCGCCGACGGCGACCGGCTGGACCGGGACCGAGCGATGGAGGCCGTCGCGCGCATCGCCGCCACGGTGCGGGTTCCGGTCAGCGCCGATATCGAGAGCGGCTACGCCGAGGACCCGGAGGGTGTCGCCGACACCGTCCGCGCGGTGCTCGCGGCGGGCGCGGTGGGCGTCAATATCGAGGACGCGCTGTACGGCGAGGCGGGGAGCGGGCCGCTGCGGTCGGTGGCGGGGCAGGCCGAGCGTATCGCCGCCGCCCGTGAGGCTGCGGACAAGGAGGGCGTGCCGCTGTTCGTCAACGCCCGGATCGACACCTTCCTGCGCGGTGCCGGGGGAGTGAACGCCACCCTGGAGCGCGCCGCCGCCTTCCGGGCCGCGGGCGCCGACGGGATCTTCGTCCCCGGGGTCGTCGACCCGCAGACGGTCAGGGCGCTCGTCGAAGGTGTCGACGGGCCGCTCAATGTGCTGGTGGGCCCGGGCGCGCCGCCCGTCGCCCAACTGGCCGCGCTCGGCGTGGCCCGGGTGAGCGCCGGTTCCGGCCTGGCCGAGGCCGCGCACTCGGCCGTCCGCCGCGCCGCGCGGGAGCTGCTGGACGCGGGAACGTACGGGGCGCTGGCGGGCGGGCTCGGCTACGGCGAGCTCAACGCCCTGCTGGCGCGGGAGGGCTAGAAAGGGCCCGCCGGATCAGGTCGGCCGCGAGAAGCACCGCTCGCCGGCCGGGCCGAGCGGTGCGCCCCCTCTGAGGGAGCGCGTGCCAGGGCCTGCGGCGCCGGCGTGGTCCGCCGGACACCCCCTGGCTCAGCAGGCGTCCCGCATCAGCTCGGCCAGGTCGTGGTCCAGGTGCAGCCGGAGGTGTTCGAGACCGGTGGGCACCAAGTCACCGGTCGCCTCCAGGAACCGGCGTATCTCGCCCGTGCGCACATGGACGACGGCGGTGCCCTCGGGGGCGTGGAACTCCAGCACGGTCCGGTCGTAGCCGTACGGCCGGACCCGGACGTCCCCCTTGCCCTCGGGGGCGTGCAGGCCGGCCGCGAGCAAGTCGCGGGAGAACGTCCAGCAGACCTCGACGCCGTCCAGGGTGGCCGGGGCGGGGAAGGTCATGCGGACGGCGAAGGGGTCCTCGCTGTCGTAGCGCAGGCTGGCGGGAATGCTCGGCATGCGCGGCGACGCGGCGACCAGGCGAGCCTCTACGGGCTGCTCGATGACGGTGGACAACGCCTTGCTCCCTAGTGACGACTGGACGAATTTCCGGGCGTGTGAGACCTGGCACTGGAAGAGACGACGGAAGCGGCCGATCCGTGCACACGAAGTGCGAGTGACCTCTGTCACCGGGCTCATTCACACCTGGGCCTTACCGGGCCCATGGGGCGGCCGGGCCCTCTGGACGGCACCGGGACAGTCGACTAGCTTCCGGCGCCATGAGGCGCTTGGGGAGCACGCGGCGGGCAGGACGATCGGGACGAACGAGCCGAGCGGTGGCGGTGGGGGTGGCGTGCGGGGCGGTGCTGGCCGCGCTGACCACAGGCTCCGCGCGAGCGGCGACACCGGCACCGCACTGGGTGCTCAAGGACACCGGCACACCGGACGTACGGTTCCGTGGCCTGGCCGCCGTCGACCGCGACACCGCCTGGCTGGCTGGAACGGCCGGCACCGTGCTGCGCACCGCCGACGGCGGGACGAGCTGGCGGAACGTCTCTCCGCCGGGTGCGGGCGGCCTCCAGTTCCGGGACGTCGAGGCGTTCGACGCGCGCAGCGCGGTGGTGCTGGCCATCGGCGAGGGCGAGGCGTCCCGCGTCTACCGCACCGACGACGGCGGGGCGACCTGGACCGAGTCGTTCCGCAACACCGACGCCGGCGCCTTCTACGACTGCCTGGCCTTCTTCGACCGCCGCCACGGCCTCGCCGTGAGCGACCCGGTGGGCGGGAAGTTCCGCATCCTGGCCACCGGCGACGGCGGCCGCTCCTGGCGGGTGCTGCCGAACACCGGGATGCCGGCGGCCCTGGACGGCGAGGCGGGCTTCGCGGCGAGTGGCCAGTGCCTGGTCACCTCCGGGCCGAAGGACGCCTGGCTGGCCACCGGCGGCTCCGCGCACGCGCGCGTGCTGCACTCCACCGACCGCGGACTGACCTGGACCGCCGCCGACACGCCCGTCCCGGCGGGCGATCCGGCCAAGGGCGTCTTCGCCCTCGCCTTCCGCGACCCCGCCCACGGCCTCGCGGTCGGCGGTGACTACCGTCCCGGCCTGCCCTCGCCGCAGGCGTCCGCGGTCACCCGCGACGGCGGCCGCACCTGGCAGTCCGCGACGACACCGCCGTCGGCCTACCGCTCCGGCGTCGCGTGGCTGCCGTACAGCCGCACCGCCGCGCTCGCTGTCGGCCCCACCGGCACCGACCTGACCACCGACGGCGGCCGCACCTGGCGGACCGTCGACGCCGGCTCCTACGACACCGTCGACTGCACCCGGGACATGAACTGCTGGGCGGCCGGTGAGCAGGGGCGGGTGGCACGTCTGGAGGGCTGACGCGCGGGTACCCGGTGGCGGCACACCCACGAAGGGAGAGGTCATGCCACGCGGATCCAGCCCCAAGCGGGAACGCCAGTACGAGCACATCAAGGAGAGCGCGCTCGACCGGGGCGAGAACGAGGAGCGCGCCAAGGAGATCGCCGCGCGGACCGTCAACAAGGAACGCGCCCGCTCCGGCGAGTCCAAGACCGCCAGCCGTACGTCCACCCAGGACATGTCGTCCAGCAGGCGCGGCGGCAAGCGGTCGCACAGCGGCTCCGGTGGGCCGACCTATGACCAGCTCTACGAGGAGGCCAAGCAGCGCGGCATCGAGGGCCGTTCGGACATGAACAAGGCACAGCTGCAACGCGCCCTGAACGCCAAGAAGAGCTGACCCACACCGCACACGCCCGAGCCGGGCGTCCAGCGGCCTCTGTCCCGACCCGTCCTCGCGCGCGAGCGGGTCGGGCTGTTCGTGGGGTCCCGGCCCCTCGGCGCACGCGAGCGGCTCGCGCCGTTCGCCGGGCTTCGCTCCGAGCCGTTGGCGCACGCACGCGTGGCGCGCCGTACCGAGAGGGCGGTATGTGACGTTATGTCGCATCTGTCATCACCGGGACGTGTGGGATCGCCGCATCTCCGCTGTCCGGGAGGCCCGGGGCTGCTGGCGACCGCCAGTCGGGACCACCTCCCCACGACCTGCACCAGCTGCAGCCGACCTGCGACGCGACGGCCATGTGCGCGAACGATTTCAGGCCCGGGTCCACCTCGTCCCACGCGCCCACCTTGGCACCGAACTCCAGGTTGTCCTGGGTCACCCGGGGGCTGTGCCACAGCACCTCGACATTCTCGGGCACGACGCCCAGCTGCTTGATCATGTTCTCCTTGAGCTCGGCGGGAAGCTCGGCCTTCGGCAGGCGCAGCGTCATGATGTCTCTCCTCGCACGCGTCCCTGTGGACTGTTCGGCATGAAGACACCGTCCGGCCTGCGCATGTGACAACCACCGCCGCCCCGGGCCTGCGCCCGCGGCCCGTCCCTGTGGACTGCTGCTATTTCTCGTGAAATCCATGGGCCCAAGAACGTCGACTGCTGACCAAACCGGCGGACAAACGCTGCTGCTTGAAGCGGACGAAGCCAGTCGGGAACATGCTCGCCGGCTTCCAGGAATGGCTCGTCGTCCGCCGCGGCACAGGACACGACCTGACCTGGGCCTGACGTCCGCCCGAATGCCGCGCCCATGACCTGGACACTTCCCGAGCCGATGCTCGCTGCGGCCGTGAACAGCCCCGACCTGCCGCAGGGGTGGGCGGCTGAGCCCAGATGGGACGGCTTCCGGGCGCAGATCTCCGTCGAAGCAGGGCGAGTGGTGCTGCGCTCGGGCAACGGCACCGATCTCGCAGGGATGTTTCCCGAGATCGTGGCGGCAACGGCGCAGCTGCCGGACGCGACGGCGCTGGATGGCGTTATATGACCCGTAGCTGTGTCTCAGCCGGTCGATGTCTCATGGATCGGCAGGACCACGGTTGACCAACTCGTGCTCCACATTCCGTTGCCCGGTCTTCTCGCGTGCGACTTTCACGCGGAAGCGCGCGCGTTCGCAGATTCTCGGACGGGCTACGGGCGGAACCCGCGCGCCGAGCGGCCCCCCAGTGGGCGTTCGGCGCGCGGGTTCGGTGGTGATGGCAGTGGTTCTCGCCAGGCGCGAACGCATGCTTGCGCTCTGGTGGGAAGCGTCGAAGTCAGGAGGCGAGCGCTTGCCAGGTGTTCGGGCCGACGACGCCGTCGGCGGTGAGGCCCTTGCTGGTCTGGAAGGCGACCACCGCGCTCCGCGTGGCCGGACCGAAGTCGCCGTCCAGGGTGACGGGGTGGCCATGCGCGGCCAGTTCGTCCTGGACGGCTTTCACGGCCGGTCCGCTGTCGCCCTCCTGCACGGTGATGATGAGGGTCTGCCAGGTTCTGGGGCCGACGATGCCGTCGGCGGTGAGGCCCTTGCTGGTCTGGAAGGCGACCACCGCGCTCCGCGTCGCCGGACCGAAGTCGCCGTCCACCGTCAGGACGAAGCCGTGGGCGTTGAGCAGGTACTGGATGGTTGTGGTGCTGTGTCCGGTCATGCCCTCTGAGACGACGGGCCAGCCGCTGCCAGGGGGCGGCGGGGGCGGAGTGTAGGTGCCGTGGGCGAAGGTCTTGAGGTCTGCGGTGGTGCCGTTGAAGACATCCTGGTCGCCGGGAAAGGTGCCGCTGTCGGCGTACTGCCAGATCGTGTAGGTGCTCCAGCCGCCCGGCAGCGGAGTGGGCGAACCGCCGTAGTCGGCGATCCACAGCGGGTCGTGCTGGCCGGGCGTGGCCGAATTGCCGGTGCACGTCGACCACCAGTCCCGGGTGGAGTAGACGATCGGGTAGCGGCCGGTCCTGCTGTGGTACTCGGTGCTGAACGCGGAGATCCAGGAGACCATCGCACTCTGGCTGAGGCCGTAGCAGGTGGCTCCGTAGGGGTTGTACTCGATGTCGAGCGCGCCGGGGAGGGTCTTGCCGTCGTCGGACCAGCCGCCGCCGTGGGCGACAAAGTAGTCGGCCTGGGCGCTGCCGCCGGAGGTGTTGGGCAGGGCGAAGTGGTAGGCGCCGCGGATCAGGCCCGCCGCTGCGGAACCGTTGTACTGCTGGGAGAACTGGCTACTGGTGTAGTCCACGCCCTCGGTCGCCTTGACGTAGGCGAAGGACGCGCCGTTCGACGCCACCGAGGGCCAGTTGATGTTCTCCTGGAACGCGCTGACGTCCAGGCCTTTCAGCGTTGCCGTGACGTTGGGGGCCGGTGCGGTGGTGGAGTCGTGAGAAGTCCCGGCCGGCATCCGGGCCGTGAGCCCGGAGCCCATGTGGTCGGCGTCCTCGTGCCAGGGGTGGGCCGAATATGCCGGGATCGCTGCCACACGGGCTTCGGCGTGCGCTGGACCGGCCGATGCGGCCAGCACCGTGACGCCGAGCGCGACAGCGGCGGCCAGGTTCCTCTTCATCGGTGGTTCTCCGTTCTCGAAGGTCGTTGCAGGCTGGACCGGCGCCGCGGGGCACGTGGTGCGTGGGGTCGCGGCGCCGGCCGGCAGGCGAGCGGTGGTGCCGGTGCGGCTAGGGCCGGACCAGCCCGTAGAAGACGGAGCTCGACAGGGGGTAGCTCTTGTCGTAGACGCCGATCTGGCTGGAGTTGCTCGGGTTGGAGGTGTTGCCGGAAATCACGTAGACGGTCGATCCGCTGACGTGGTCGACGATCCCGATGTGGTAGCGGTTGGTGGCGGTACCGAAGATGATCATGTCGCCGGGGAGCGCCGAGTGCAGTTGGCCGGTGCCGTACCAGCGGTTGTGGCTGACCGCCCAGTCGTAGACGTTCGGCACGTAGGTCATGAACGGGATGTTCTCCCCGGCGTCCCGCCACACCCAGGTGGCGAAGGCCGCGCACCAGTCTGCGCAGATGCTGTAGGGCTTGCCGGGGACGCAGTTGCCGGAGTCGGCGCGGACGCCGAGCTGGCTCTTGGCCACGTTCACGATCTTGTCGCGCTGGGAGCTGCCGGTGTGGCAGCTCGCGACGAGTCGCGCGATGCCCATCGACTTCATGGTGTCCGGGCCGGCGATGCCGTCGGCGGTGAGCTGGTGTGCGCTCTGGTAGTTCTTGACGGCGGTGGTGGTGCCGCTGCCGTAGTCGCCGTCCTGGTCGGCCCCTGCCTTGCTCTGGACCTCCTTGACGACGGTCTCCAGCTCTCCGAGCGTCTGGGTGCCGAGGATCCCGTCGACGCTCAGGCACCGGTCGGACTGGAAGGACTCGGCTGCTGCCTCGGTCTGCGGTCCGCTGACGCCGTCGACGGTCCCGGCGTTGTACGCCAGCCCGTTCAGGTCCGCCTGCCCCAGCCTGATATCGGCCGAATCCGCCGACGCCGCGGTGGGCCCGGCCAGCACCGCGCCGGAGACGAGTACCGCCGTGAGGGCTCCGAGCACGGCCCTTCTCGTCCGCAGTAGTGCGGAATGCTTCACATCGCTCATAGTCGTGCGTCCTTCTTCCCCGTGTGACCGTCACTGCCGCGTCTGCGGTGGTGGCTCGTTTGTAAGGGACGAGACGTTGTCCGCTGTCGGCCGCTGGACGCCGGACAACAGGCCTCGCACAATGAGCACTCCGCGAGGACGGACAGGAGGCGACGGTGCCCCGCAGCGAGCGGCCGTTGGACGACGAGGACACCGATCTGATCAGGTTCGCCGCGGACTTGAGGCAGCTGAGAGACAAGGCAGGAGCCCCGCCCTACCGCAAGCTCGCGGGCGCCGCGCACTACTCCTCGACCACCCTCGCCGACGCGGCGGCCGGCCGAAAGCTGCCGAGCCTGCCGGTCACCCTCGCCTACGTCCGCGCATGCGGCGGCGACGCAGCGGAATGGGAACGGCGCTGGCACCTCCTTTCGGCCGAGTTGTCTCGGCCCGACGGTGCTCCGGACGCCGCATCCGATGCCGATGACGACTGTCCGTATGCGGGGCTCAGGTCCTTCGAAGCGGGAGATGCGGCAAGGTTCTTCGGACGCGAACGGCTCACCGAGGAACTGGAGGCCCGCGTCCGCGGCAACAGGTTCGTGGCAGTGTTCGGCGCCTCGGGTTGCGGGAAGTCGTCCCTTCTGCGGGCCGGCCTGATCCCGCGGGTGTCCGGTGGCCCGGCGCCGTGGACCGCGGTCGCGCTGACTCCGGGCCCGCATCCCTTCGAGGCGTGCGCGGTGCGGCTCGCCGCTCTCACCCGCTCCTCGGCCGTCACTCTGCATGACGATCTTCGAACCGGCCCGCGGGCCTTGCACCTGACCGTGCTCCAACTGCTGGCCGAGCAGCCGCCGGATGCGGAACTCCTCCTCATGGTGGATCAGTTCGAGGAGATCTTCACGCTCTGCGCCGACGCGGAGGAACGGGCTGCTTTCATTGCGGCACTGCTCACCGCGGCGCGTGCTGCCAACAGCCGGACACGCGTCGTCCTCGGCGCGCGGGCGGACTTCTACGCCGCCTGCTCGCAGCACCCCGACCTCGTGGGCGCGATCCAGGATTCGCAGCTGCTCGTCGGCCCGATGACCACGGATGAGCTGCGCCGGGCCATCACGCAGCCCGCTGTCCAGGCCGAGTCCACCGTCGAGGGGCCCCTGCTCGCCCGGGTGGTGGCCGAGGCCACCGGGCAGGCCGGCGTCCTGCCCCTGGTCTCCCACGCGATGCGCGAGACCTGGCGCCGAAGGCGCGGCAACACCCTGACCGTGAGCGGATACGAGTCGGCCGGTGGCATCACCCACGCCCTGGCCAACACCGCCGAGACCGTCTACGACAGCTTCACCGGGCCGCAGCAACGCCTCGCCCAGGGCATTTTCCTGCGTCTGGTGTCCCTCAACGACGGCGCCGAAGACTCCAGGCGCCGCCTGTCCAGGGACGAACTCGACCCCGGCGCGGAAGCCGTCGTCGACGCACTGGCCCGGGCCAGACTCGTCACCCTCGACATCGACAGCGTGGAGATCACCCACGAGGCACTGCTCCATGCATGGCCGAGACTGAGCGGCTGGATCAGCGAGGACCGGGCCGGTGTGCTCATCCAGCAACAGCTCACCGACGCCGCCACGGCGTGGGAGCGGGAACAACGCGACGCGAGCGCGCTCTATCGCGGTTCCCGGCTCTCCGTCGCTCAAGAGTGGGCCCAAGCGCGCGCGGACGACGGGCGGTTGAGTCGGCGGGCGCAGGAATTCCTGGCCGCCTCCACCCGGCACCAACGCCGGGGGGTTCGACGTCGCCGCGCGGCAGTGGCCGCGCTGTCGCTCCTGACCGTGCTCGCCGTGGTCGCCGCCGGAATCGCGCTCCAACAGCGGTCGACCGCCCGTGCCGAGCGCGACAGCGCCGTCTCGGGCGAACTGGCGGCCCAAGCCGATCAGTTGCGCGGCACCGACCAATCGCTCGCCGCCCGGCTCGACGTCGCCGGATACCGCATCCAGCCCACCAGCCGCCTCTCGACCGACCTGCTGGGCACCCAGAGCGCACCGCTGTCCACCGTACTGACCGGGCACACCGCAACCGTCTACGCCGTTGCCTTCAGTCCACGGGGCAACGTGATGGCCACCGCGGGCAAGGACGACATCATCAGGCTGTGGAACGTCACCGACCGCGCGCACCCAGCGCCACTCGGCCACCCGATCCGTGCCCACAGCGGCGGCCTCATGTGGTTGGCTTTCAGTCCGGACGGCCGCACGCTGGCCGGAGCGGGACGCGATCACACCGTGCGTCTGTGGAATCTCAGTGACCCAAAACACCCCACGGCATGGCCTGCGCTGCGCGGACACACGGGCATCGTCTTCTCGGTCTCCTTCAGTCCGGACGGCCGCACCCTGGCCAGCGCGGGCGACGACGGCACCGTGCGGCTGTGGAACGTCACCGACCCCGCCCGCCCGCGCGAACTCGGCAAGCCCTTCCGCAGCCAGAAGGGCGCCATCGCCTCGGCCACCTACAGCCCCGACGGCCGCACCCTGGCGAGCGCCGGCCACGACCACACCATCCAACTGTGGAACGTCACCGACCCCGCGAAACCGTCGCCCTGGGGTCCGCTGCTGCACGGCCACACGGACACCGTCTACGCGGTCGCCTTCAGCAAGGACGGCCGCATCATGGCAAGCGTCGGGAACGACTTCACCCTGCGCCTGTGGAACGTGTCCGACCCGGCGAAGACCGTCGCTCTGGGCACGGTCCCTGGCGCCGCGACCAACACGATCTACGCGGTTGCCTTCAGCCCTGACGGGAAGGTCGTGGCCACCGCGGGCGCCGACCAGACGGTCCGCCTGTGGAACGTCACCGACCCCTCGGCTCCCCTTGCGCTGTGCCCGCCCCTCACCGGTCATACCGGATACGTGTGGTGGCTCGCCTTCAGCCCAGACGGCCATTCCCTGGCCAGCGTGAGCGCCGACAACACCGCACGGCTGTGGGACCTGCCCCGGACCGCGCTGCCCACCCCCAGCTACGAGAACACCATCGCCTTCAGCCCCAACGGCCGCGTCATGGCGGCAGGCGCCACCGACGGCGCGATCCGGCTGTGGAACACCGCCGACCCCAGCCGGCCCGCCCCCATCGGCACCCCGCTCCTGGGCAATGCCAAAGCCGTGAACATGGTCGCCTTCAACCGCGACGGCCACCTCCTGGCCAGCGCCGGCCGCGACGGCACGCTACGGCTGTGGAACATCACCGACCCGGCACACCCCCGCGAGCTGAGCAAGCGGACCCCCGACCCGGCCCAAGCCGCCGTCACCCGGGCTGTCTTCAGCCCGGACGGCCGCACTTTGGCCAGTGCCGGCTACGACAACATGGTGCGGCTGTGGGACGTCACCGACCCCGCCCGCCTTCGCGAGATCGGCACCCAGCTCACCGCGCACAGCAACACCGTACGAGCGCTGGCCTTCAGCCCGGACGGCCGCACCCTGGCAAGCGCAGGAGCCGACGACACCACCATCCTGTGGAACGTCTCCGACCCCACACACCCAAGTCAGTGGTGCCCGCCGCTGGCCGCTCAGACCAGCGGCGTGGGATCAGTGGCCTTCAGCCCCGACGGCCGCACCTTTGCCACGGCCAACGACGACCACACCGTGCGCCTGTGGAACGTCAGCGACCCCCGCCACCCCGCCGCCCTCGCCGCACCGCTGACCGGACACCTCAGCTTCGTGCTGTCCGTAGCGTTCAGCCACGACGGCCGGACCCTCGTCAGCAGCGGAGACGACGGCACGCTACGGCTGTGGGACGTCGCCGACCCGACCGCCCCCACCGCCTGGGGCGGTCCTATCAGCGGCCACACCGGACCCATAGACCAGGCGGTACTCAGTCCCGATGGCCACACGCTGGCCAGCGCCGGCGACGACCACACCGTCCAGCTCCAGTCCGTGGACACTGCCGAGGCCATCCACCGGATCTGCACCACCACGACCGGCACCCTGACCCGCCAGGCGTGGAGCCACTACGTCTCCGCACTGCCCTACAGGCAGGTCTGCGGCTGATACCGACCCGCCCGGGCCCGGAGGCGGAAAGCCGTCACACGACGGGCGAACTCACGGTTATCCGGAGCTTGTTGTCCGGGGCCCGGTGGTCGACAACGGACAACGTTCCCAGCGATACAACCGGTCCATAAGCCCGCCGGGGACGGTGTACGGCCGAACTGCCCGGCGGGAGATCTCCCGAACGTGAGGAAGAACGATCATGGCACTCAAAAAGCTGGCCGTCACCGCGGTCTTCGGGGTCGCAGCTCTGGGCGGTGTACTCGTGGCGCCGACCGCCGACGCCGCCACCGGAAACTCCAACACATCGGCCGCCGCGGCACCTGCCGCCGCAACGACCTGCTACGGCAGCGCCAAGAGCTTCAGCACGGACGGTGCCCTCCAGTGGCCCGCGGGGTCGGCGTGGGCCCACACCACGTCCAACTGCGGCGACATCAACGTCAAGCCCAAGAGCGGCATGTGGGTCCAGACGTGCTTCTACTCAACGAACTCCTGCAACAAGGCCACCTGGATCACCGGCGGGACCTGGGGCACGGCCGCCACCGACGTCCGCGACGGCACGACCTTCTACCTGCAGTTCGACCGCACCACCAGCGGGCTCGTCGCCTACTGACGTCAACCACGCGGTCACCCCTGGGTCCAGCGCAATACGCCGGAGCCCGGTCAATGCCGGGCCAGACTGCGCCTCGACTCGCGTGGATCGGTAGGCCCGGAACAGCACCGGCCCGGCACGCGACCACCGCGTGCCGGGCCGTCCGCGTCCACCAGGCCGTCAGCCGACCGCCAGGAGGAGCTCAGCCGCACCGTGTCGACGGAGTAGACCCGGCCCTCGCGGTGGAAGACGAGGGCGAGCTTCGCCGCCGAGTCTGCTCGTGCTGACGCCGTTCGAGTGGCTATGGCGACGCCACCGATGGCTCCTCGCTCCCTCCAAGTGCAGCCGCTCCGTTCACCGGGGCGGCCGACCGCGCTACGCACCTCGCGCGGGGTGCGGCCAACACCATCAACAACACCCGCCTGAAACCCAAGCGACTCGCCGAACGCAGGATCCTGGCCGAGACCGAGCAGGGCTTGATCACCTAGCCGCGGCCGTAAGCCGCCCGTCGCCGCTGCGACCTGCCCGCTCACCCCGGACGAACCGGCGAATCAGACACAAAGTCTCATACCCTCCTCTGAGTACGAGTACGGATGCGGTCTTCCTGGCCCCGGCGGCAGGCTGGCCCGCATGACGACACACCGTGCCCGCAAGCCCGTGGCCGGCCCCGCCCAGCCCGTCGAGCGCGCCGTGAACGCGGCGCTCGTCCTTGCCGTGGTGGCGGGGTTCGCCTGGACAGCCGGGATGCTCTGCACGCTGGTGCAGTGGCAGTCGTAGAAACCTAGAAGCTCGCCGCCACCCGGAACCCGATCCCGGCCGCCCGCAGCCGCTCGGTCAGCGCGTCGCCCATCGCCTGCGCGGTGGTGACCTGGCCGGCCGTCGCCGGGAGGTCGTCGAGGGCGAGGGACAGCGCGGCCTCGGCGAACATCTTCGCCGTCTCGCCGTAGCCGGGATCGCCGCCCGAGACCTCCGTGAAGACCCGCCGTCCGCCGCCCTGGCCGACGAACCGGACCGTGAACCAGCTGCGGGCGCGCTTCTCCGCGCTCGGCCCGTCCCCTGGCCTCAGCCGGTCCGACAGCCAGCGCCGGGCGGGCGGCAGCTGGGCCGCCGCGGCGACCGCGCCGACCGCCGCGATCCCGCCGAGCGCCACCGGCAGATGCCTGACGGCCGCATAGTGCCGATAGCGGAAGTCCGGCCCGTAGCGGTCCAGGGCCTTCGCCGAACGGCGCACGATCTGGGCGTCGATGGTGGGCAGCGGCAGCGCCCAGGCACCGATCTCCTTGGCGAACCGCGGCGCTCCGGCGGGCGCGGTCACCCGGCGGCTCATCAGCCGGGGTTCGTGCCGGGCGCGGTCCCGGGCGGCGGCGACCATCTGCCGGGGGCGCGCGAACTGGTCAAGCACGGAGGCGAAGGTGCCGCCGGAGAAGGTCGCGTCGGCGGTCACGAAGCCGTCCACGGTCAGCGGCACGCCCTCGGGCAGCTGACGGACCGTGAAGTAGGCGCCCAGGTCGTGTGGGACCGAGTCGAAGCCGCACGCGTGCACCAGGCGGGCCCCTGTCTCCCGCGCGCGTGCGTCGTGCCGCACATATGTCAGGTCCACGAACTCGGGCTCCCCGCACAGGTCCAGATAGTCGGCCCCGGTGTCCGCGCAGGCCGCGACCAGGGCCTCGCCGTAACGGCCGTACGGACCGACCGTCGAGGCCACCACGCGCGCGTGCTCGGCGAGGGCGCGGACGTCGGCGGGGTTCGCGACGTCGGCGCGCAGCAGCCCGGCCTCCGTGCCGCCCGGCAGCCGCTCGCTCAGCGCCTCGAGCTTGCGGTCGTCCCGGGCCGCGATCGCCCAGCGCAGGCCCTCGGGCGCGTGGCCGGCGAGGTACTCGGCGGTGAGCGCGCCGACGAAGCCGGTGGCCCCGAAGAGCACGATGTCGTAGGGACGGTCCGTCGCCTTCAGCCTGCTCATGACACCTCTCGGTCGTGCAACCCGCGCCGTTGTCGGTGGCTGAGGCTAGCGTGAGGGGTGCGGACGCACCCCCACCGGGTATCTTGACTAAGCGCTTGCTCGTCCACCCTTGTGCCCGGTGGAACGTGTTCCTAGCATCGTCGGTGTTACATCAGTTGTGTCACATGACTGGGGGCGGCATGACCACGGCAGGGACGCCAGGACACGGCCCGCTCTCCGGCGTGCGCGTGGTCGAGCTGGCCGGCATCGGACCGGGCCCGTTCGCCGCCATGCTCCTGGCCGACCTGGGCGCCGACGTGGTCCGCGTCGACCGGCCCGGCGGCCCGGGGCTCGCGATCGACCCGGCGTACGACGTCACCAACCGCAACAAGCGCTCGGTGCTCGTCGACCTGAAGTCCCCGGACGGCCCGGCCCGCGTGCTCGACCTTGCCGAGCGTGCCGACATCCTCGTGGAGGGCTACCGCCCCGGTGTCGCCGAGCGCCTCGGTGTCGGCCCCGAGGACTGCCACGCCCGCAACCCCCGTCTGGTCTACGGCCGGATGACCGGCTGGGGCCAGGAGGGGCCGCTGGCCCATCGCGCGGGCCACGACATCGCCTACATCGCCCTCACCGGCACCCTCGGCATGATCGGGCGCCCCGACGAACCCCCGGCCGTCCCCGCCAACCTGCTCGGCGACTACGCGGGCGGCTCCCTCTACCTCGTCGTCGGCGTCCTGGCCGCACTGCACCACGCGCGCGTGACCGGCACCGGCCAGGTCGTGGACGCCGCCATCGTGGACGGCACCGCGCACCTCGCCGCGATGATCTACGGCATGGTGGCCGCCGGCGGCTGGCAGGACCGGCGCGGCGCCAACCTGCTGGACGGCGGCTGCCCGTACTACGGCACCTACGAGACCGCAGACGGCGGACACATGGCGGTCGGCGCCCTGGAGCCGCAGTTCTACGCCGAGTTCGTCCGACTGCTGGGGGGCCTGGACGACCTGGCCGACGCCCGCAAGGACTGGACCCGCTGGGGTGAGCTGCGCGAGCGGGTCGCCGCCCGGTTCAAGGCCCGCACCCGGGAGGAGTGGACGGCCGTCTTCGAGGGCTCCGACGCCTGTGTGGCCCCCGTACTCTCCCTCGGCGAGGCCCCGCGCCACCCCCATCTGGCGGCCCGCGGCACGTTCACCGACCACGGCGGCATCACCCAGCCCGCCCCCGCCCCCCGCTTCTCCAGGACCCCCACGACCGTGCGCACCGCGCCCGCCCAGCCGGGCGCGGACACCACCGAGGTGGCCCGCGACTGGGCTGTACCCGCCCTGCCAGACGACGACAAGGACAGCACCTGATGGAGCTCTCGACCTTCCTCGACTACGCGGGCGACCCGCGCGCGGCGGCGGACCAGGCGGCCGCGCTGGAGTCGGCGGGCCTCGACACGGTCTGGGTCGCGGAGGCGTACGGCTTCGACTCGCCCACCATCATGGGCTACCTGGCCGCCCGCACCGAGCGGATGAAGATCGGCTCCGCGATCCTCAACGTCTACTCCCGCACCCCCGCCCTGATCGCCCAGACGGCCGCGGGCCTCGACGCGATCTCCGGCGGCCGGGCGATCATCGGGCTCGGCGCCTCCGGCCCGCAGGTGGTCGAGGGATGGCACGGCAAGGCGTACGACAAGCCCCTCGGCCGCACCCGCGAGACCATAGAGCTGACCCGGCGGATCCTGCGCCGCGAGACCATCGACCACCACGGCATCACCGACATGCCCCGCCCCGGCGGCCTCGGCAAGCCCCTGAAGATCCTCACCAGGCCGGTCCGCGCCGAGGTCCCGCTCTATGTGGCCTCCCTCGGGCCCGCGAACGTCCGGATGACCGCCGAGATCGCCGACGGCTGGCTGCCCACCCTGTTCATCCCCGAGAAGGCCCACCAGGTCTGGGGCAAGCCCCTGGCGGAGGGCGCCGCCCGCCGTGACCCGGCCCTCGGACCGCTCCGGATCGTCGCCGGCGGTCTGCTGGCCATCGGCGAGGACGCGGCCGCCGCACGCGACCTGGCCCGCCCCAGGATCGCCCTGTACGTCGGCGGCATGGGCGCACCCGGCAAGAACTTCTACAACGACCTCGCCGTCGCTTACGGCTACGAGAAGGAGGCCCGGCTCATCCAGGAGCTGTACCTCTCCGGCCGCCACCGGGACGCGGCGGCGGCCGTACCGGACGAGTTCTGCGAGCTCATATCCCTGTGCGGCCCCGAGAGCTATGTCCGTGAGCGCATCGCCGCCTACCGCGAGGCGGGCGTGACCACGCTGGACATCACCCCCGTCGGCCCGGACCCGGCCCGCCTGGTCGAGACCCTCAAGAACTGGCTCTGACCCCCCAACTGCGAAAAAACCCTCGTTGAAAGGCTTGTCAGTGAGCACCGAAGCGTACGTGTACGACGCGATCCGCACCCCGCGCGGCCGCGGCAAGGCGAACGGCGCCCTGCACGGCACGAAGCCCATCGACCTGGTCGTCGGTCTCATCCATGAGATCCAGGACCGCTTCCCGGGCCTCGACCCGGCCGCGATCGACGACATCGTGCTCGGTGTCGTCGGCCCGGTCGGAGACCAGGGCTCCGACATCGCGCGGATCGCCGCGATCGCCGCCGGACTGCCGGACACTGTGGCCGGCGTACAGGAGAACCGCTTCTGCGCGTCCGGTCTTGAGGCCGTCAACATGGCCGCCGCCAAGGTCCGTTCGGGCTTCGAGGACCTGGTCCTCGCGGGCGGCGTCGAGTCGATGTCCCGGGTGCCGATGGCCTCCGACGGCGGCGCCTGGTTCAACGACCCGATGACCAACCTCGCCGTCAACTTCGTGCCGCAGGGCATCGGCGCCGACCTGATCGCCACCATCGAGGGCTTCTCCCGGCGGGACGTCGACGAGTACGCGGCGCTCTCCCAGGAGCGGGCGGCGACGGCCTGGAAGGAGGGCCGCTTCGACCGTTCCGTGGTCCCCGTGAAGGACCGCGCGGGCCTTGTCGTCCTGAACCACGACGAGCACCTGCGCCCGGGCACCACCGCCGACTCCCTCGCCAAGCTCAAGCCCTCCTTCGCCGACATCGGCGAACTGGGCGGCTTCGACGCGGTCGCCCTGCAGAAGTACCACTGGGTCGAGAACATCGACCACGTCCACCACGCGGGCAACTCCTCCGGCATCGTCGACGGCGCCTCCCTGGTCGCCATCGGCTCCCAGGAGATCGGCGAGCGTTACGGCCTCACCCCCCGCGCGCGGATCATCTCGGCCGCGGTCTCCGGCTCCGAGCCGACCATCATGCTCACCGGCCCCGCCCCCGCCACCCGCAAGGCGCTCGCCAAGGCCGGCCTCACCATCGACGACATCGACCTGGTCGAGATCAACGAGGCGTTCGCGGCCGTCGTGCTGCGCTTCGTGAAGGAAATGGGCCTGTCCCTGGACAAGGTCAACGTCAACGGCGGCGCCATCGCCCTTGGCCACCCGCTCGGCGCGACCGGCGCGATGATCCTCGGCTCGCTCGTCGACGAACTGGAGCGCCAGGACAAGCGCTACGGCCTCGCCACGCTGTGCGTGGGCGGCGGCATGGGCGTCGCGACGATCGTCGAGCGCGTCTGAAACCCCGGCGGAACCAAGAGACCTCACGGAGACCCTCACATGACCGAGAGCACCACCATCCGCTGGGAACAGGACGACACCGGCGTCGTCACCCTCGTCCTGGACGACCCCGACCAGTCCGCCAACACCATGAACGCGGCCTTCGTCGAGTCCCTCGCCGCGGTCACCGACCGCCTGGAGGCCGAGCAGGACGCGATCCGGGGCATCATCCTCACCTCCGCCAAGAAGACCTTCTTCGCGGGCGGCGACCTGCGCGACCTCATCCGGGTCACCCCCGGGACCGCCCAGGACCTCTTCGACGGCGGCCTCGCGATCAAGCGCAACCTGCGCCGCATCGAGACCCTCGGCAAGCCGGTCGTCGCCGCCATCAACGGCGCGGCCCTGGGCGGCGGTTACGAACTCGCCCTGGCCTGTCACCACCGGGTCGCCCTCGACACCCCCGGCACCAAGATCGGCTGCCCCGAGGTCACCCTCGGCCTGCTCCCGGGCGGCGGCGGGGTCGTCCGCAGCGTCCGCCTCCTCGGCATCGCCGACGCGCTGCTGAAGGTCCTCCTCCAGGGCACCCAGTACAACGCCCGCCGGGCCCAGGAGAACGGCCTGATCCACGAGGTCGCCGAAACGCCGGAAGAGCTGCTGGCCAAGGCCCGCGCCTTCATCGACGCCAACCCCGAGTCCCAGCAGCCCTGGGACAGGCCGGGCTACCGGATCCCCGGCGGTACGCCCGCCAACCCCAAGTTCGCGGCCAACCTGCCCGCCTTCCCGGCGACCCTGCGCAAGCAGACCAACAACGCCCCCTACCCGGCGCCGCGCCGCATCCTCGCCGCCGCCGTCGAGGGCAGCCAGGTCGACTTCGAGAACGCTCAGGTCATCGAGGCCCGCTACTTCGTGGAGCTGGCCGCCGGGCAGATCTCGAAGAACATGATCCAGGCGTTCTTCTTCGACCTCCAGGCCGTCAACTCCGGCGCCAACCGCCCGAAGGGCATCGAGCCCCGCAAGGTCACCAAGGTCGCCGTCCTCGGCGCGGGCATGATGGGCGCCGGCATCGCCTACTCCTGCGCCCGCGCGGGCATCGACGTCGTACTCAAGGACGTCTCCCTGGAGGCCGCCCAGAAGGGCAAGGGCTACTCCGAGAAGCTGTGCGCCAAGGCCGTCGCCAAGGGCCGTACCAGCCAGGAGAAGGCGGCCGCGCTGCTCGCCCGCATCACGCCCACCGCGGACCCGCAGGACCTCGCCGGCTGTGACGCGGTCATCGAGGCCGTCTTCGAGGACACCGCGCTCAAGCACAAGGTGTTCCAGGAGATCGAGCCCGTCGTCGCCCCCGACGCCCTGCTCTGCTCCAACACCTCCACGCTCCCCATCACCGCCCTCGCCGAGGGAGTGGAGCGCCAGGCCGACTTCATCGGCCTGCACTTCTTCTCGCCCGTCGACAAGATGCCGCTCGTCGAGATCATCAAGGGCGAGCGCACCGGCGACGAGGCCCTCGCGCGCGCCTTCGACCTGGTCCGGCAGATCAACAAGACGCCGATCGTCGTCAACGACTCGCGCGGCTTCTTCACCTCCCGGGTGATCGGCCACTTCATCAACGAGGGCGTCGCCATGGTCGGCGAGGGCATCGAGCCCGCCTCCGTCGAGCAGGCGGCGGCCCAGGCCGGCTACCCGGCCAAGGTGCTCTCCCTGATGGACGAGCTGACGCTCACCCTGCCCCAGAAGATCCGCCGCGAGTCGAGGCTGGCCGTCGAGGAGGCCGGCGGCACCTGGACCGCGCATCCCGCCGAGGCGGTCATCGACCGCATGGTCGACGAGTTCGGCCGCCCCGGCCGCAGCGGCGGCGCCGGCTTCTACGAGTACGGCGAGGACGGCAAGCGCGGTGCCCTCTGGCCGGGCCTGCGCGAGCACTTCACCAAGCAGGGCCACCAGATCCCGTTCCGGGACATGCAGGAGCGGATGCTCTTCGCCGAGGCGCTCGACACCGTCCGGCTCCTGGAGGAGGGCGTCCTGACCTCCGTCGCCGACGCCAACATCGGATCGATCTTCGGCATCGGCTTCCCCGGCTGGACCGGCGGTGTCCTCCAGTACATCAACGGTTACGACGGCGGGCTGCCGGGCTTCGTGGCACGCGCGCGTGAACTCGCCGAGACCTACGGCGAGCGGTTCGAGCCGCCCGCGCTGCTGGTCGGCAAGGCGGAGAAGGGGGGGACCTTCACCGACGGCCGCTGAGACGGACGGGCGGCCGGGCGGCCGGAGCCGTGAAGCCTCTGCCACACGGCTTCAGCACGCCGGCCGCCCTCGGTCGCCCGGAACCGTCCCGTGCGCGGCTGCGGGCGGGATCTCAGCGGGCCGCCGCCGAGCAACAAGGCGGTGGCGAGCCCGGTCCTGATCTCGGTCAGTGAGTGACATCGCCTACCTGCGGACCATCTCCGACCCCCTCCTCATCAGCTTCTTGCGGCTCCGGTAGCCCACTGACGCACCTCTTCCCTGAGCGACCGCTGGAAGGCCGTCAGCAGCGCCTGCACCACCAGCGGCTGCATATGCGCGGACAGGGACTTCACGTCCTCCTCGGCCCGCTCCGCCACCTCGGCCCGGAACAGCTGCGACAGCTCGTGGGCGGCCGCGCGCGAGTGCTCGACCAGGACCGTGCGCGCGGCCAGGATCGCCTTCTGGGACACCGGAACGTCGAGCAGCTGCACGGCGAGCCGCAGCAGGCCCGGGTCGATGCGATAGGCGTCCCCGTCGGGCCGTACGACATCCATGGCGACGAGCCGCTCGACGTCTCCCTCGTCCAGTGGCCGTCCGGCCCGCCGCCGCAGCTCCCCGGCGCTCACCGTCTCCTCGGCGTCCGGGGCCCAGGAGGCCACCACCGCCCGGTGGACGGCCAGGTCGTGGTGGCTCAGCCCCGGCGGCAGCTGCCGCAGATAGCGCTCGATCGCCGCCAGCGTCATGCCCTGGTGCTGGAGCTCCTCGATGAGCGCCAGCCGGGCCAGGTGCTCCCGCCCGTAGTGGCCCACCCGGCGCGGACCGATCACCGGCGGCGGGAGCAGCCCCTTGGTGGCGTAGAACCGGACCGTGCGGACGGTGGTGCCGGCCCGCGCTGCCAGTTCGTCGATCGTGAGCGCCGGCTCCCCGGACGCGCTGTCGGTGTCGGTCGTCATGCGCAGCAGTATCGCTGTCACACCGGCACTGCGACACCGGGCGGTGCGCGGGTACGCGAGCATCCGTTCGACCGATGTTCGCGCATATGTCATGATCACAATCTTGTGAGAAGTTCCGCTCTGTGATCTGCGCCATCGCACACGCCCCCGTGTCCGGGGGAAAGTGGAGCCTTGGTCTGTGCCCAGCACCGAGCGCGCCGACCGAGTACGTCCGGCCACCCGAGCGCGATCCGCTCGGGCGCACCAGAGAGTGGAACCACCTGTGAGCAAGGACGCCGTGGACACGGCACAGGCCGTCGCCACCCGGACCGACGCGGCCCAGACGCCCGCGGACGCGGGCGACGCCGGCTACAGCAAGGACCTCAAGGCCCGCCACGTCAACATGATCGCCATCGGCGGCGCGATTGGCACCGGTCTCTTCCTGGGCGCCGGCGGACGCCTCCACAACGCGGGCCCGGCACTGGCCCTCGCCTACCTGGCCTGCGGAATCTTCGCCTTCTTCGTCGTACGCGCCCTCGGCGAGCTGGTTCTGTACCGGCCGTCGTCCGGTTCCTTCGTGTCGTACGCGCGCGAGTTCCTCGGCGAGAAGGGCGCGTACGTCGCCGGCTGGATGTACTTCCTGAACTGGTCGACCACCGGAATCGCGGACATCACCGCGATCGCGCTCTACACGCACTACTGGAGCATGTTCACGAGCATCCCCCAGTGGACGCTCGCGCTGATCGCCCTGGCCGTGGTCCTGGCGGTGAACCTCATCTCCGTGAAGATCTTCGGCGAGATGGAGTTCTGGTTCGCGATCATCAAGGTGGCCACCCTGGTCGGCTTCATGCTGATCGGCATCTTCCTGCTGGCCACCCAGCACAAGGTCGACGGCCAGACCCCGGGCCTGAGCGTCATGAGCGACCACGGCGGTGTCTTCCCGCACGGCCTGATGCCGGTCGTCCTGGTCATGCAGGGCGTGATCTTCGCGTACGCCGCCCTGGAACTGGTCGGCGTCGCGGCGGGCGAGACCGCCGAACCGGAGAAGGTCGTCCCCCGCGCGGTGAATTCGATCATGTGGCGCGTCGGTCTCTTCTACGTCGGCTCGGTCGTCCTGCTGGCCCTGCTCCTCCCGGGCTCGGTGTACTCGGCCGACGAGAGCCCCTTCGTGACGGTCCTCTCGAAGATCGGCATCTCGGGCGCCGGTGACGTGATGAACCTGGTCGTCCTGACCGCGGCGATGTCCTCCCTCAACTCCGGCCTCTACTCCACGGGCCGCATCCTGCGCTCCATGGCGGTGGCGGGCTCGGCCCCGAAGTTCACCGCCCGCATGAACCGCAGCCAGGTCCCCTACGGCGGCATCCTGCTGACCTGCGCGGTCTGCGTGCTCGGTGTCGGCCTGAACTACCTGGTGCCCAGCCAGGCCTTCGAGATCGTGCTGAACGTCGCCTCCCTCGGCATCATCAGCACCTGGGTGATCATCATGCTCTGCCACCTGATCTTCGTCCGCCGCGCGAAGGCGGGCGTGGTGGACCGCCCCACGTTCCGCCTCCGCTTCAGTCCGGCCACCGAGATCGCCACGATCGCGTTCCTGCTGGTCTGTCTCGGCATGATGTGGAACGACCCGGACGTCGGCCGCAAGACCCTGCTGCTGATCCCGGTGATCGCCGTACTGCTGGTGGCGGGCTGGTTCGGCGTCCGCCGCAGGGTCTCCCAGGCGGCCGACACGGAGCTGTCGCAGCTCACGAAGTAGCAGGTCAGCGCCATTGTCAGTGGCATCGCCTACGGTGGCGTCATGTCGGAGATCACTTACATCCGGGGTGACGCCACCGCGCCGTCGGGCAAGGGCGCCAAGGTGATCGCCCATGTCTGCAACGACCTGGGGGGCTGGGGAAAGGGTTTCGTCCTGGCGCTCTCGCGCCGCTGGCCGGAGCCGGAGAAGGCGTACCGCGCCTGGCACCGCGACCGCGCGGCGAGCGACTTCGGCCTGGGCGCGACCCAACTGGTGCGCGTCGAGCCGTACATCTGGGTGGCCAACATGATCGGCCAGCGGGGGACCAGAACGGGCAGCAAGGGTGTCCCGGTCCGCTACGAGGCGATCGACACGGCGCTGGGCAGGCTGGCCGACGAGGTGCTCGAACTCGGCGCATCCGTGCACATGCCCCGCATAGGCTGCGGGCTGGCGGGCGGAAAGTGGTCGCGTGTGGAGCCGCTGATCAAGGAGCGGCTGGTGGCACGGGGCATCGCGGTGACGGTGTACGACCACGGGGAGGACACGCCCCGCTAGAGGGTGCGGGGCTGCGTTCACTGCGTGGCACCGCCGCGCGTACGCGGTCGGCCACCACGGACCCGCAGCCCCCACACCACCCCACCGGGCAACCCCCTAGTGCACGCTGTTCGTAGCCTCGATCTTCTTCCAGGACTTCGGCTGGACGGGAGCCACCGCGGCCTTGAGCGCAGGAGCCGCCGGCTTCGACGGCTCGAACAACCATGCGTCGAACAACGCGGTCAACGACCTCCCCGACACCCGCTCCGCGTACGCCTCGAAGTCGGCCACCGAAGCGCTGCCGTACGCGTGCTCCTTCGGCCACCCCTTGAGAATCGCGAAGAAGGCGTCGTCACCGACCTGGTTCCGCAGCGCTTGCACGGCCAGCGCCCCCCGGTCGTAGACGGCGATGTGGAACTGGTCGTCCGGGCCGGGATCCCCCGGCTTGACCGTCCAGAACGCGTCGTCGGCCGGATGCGACGCGTACACATAGTCGGCGAGCTCCTGCGTCGTCCCCTCGCCCTCGTGCTCGGACCACAGCCACTGCGCGTACCGCGCGAAGCCCTCGTTGATCCAGATGTCCTTCCAGCCCTTGAGGGAGACGTCGTCGCCGTACCACTGGTGCGCCAGCTCGTGCACCACCACGGAGGTGTTGGAGCCGTTCGCGAACTGCCTGGGGCTGTAGTAGACGCGGGTCTGCGTCTCCAGCGCGTACCCGGTCGTCGTGTTCGGCACATACCCGCCGGCCGAACTGAAGGGATACGGCCCGAAGTAGCCGGAGAGCCAGTCGACGAGCTCCGCGGTGCGTTCCACGCTCGCCCGGGCCGCCCCGTCGTTGTCGCCGAGGTCCTTGCTGTAGGCGTTGATGACCGGTACCCCACCCTCGGAGGTACTCGTCGTGATGTCGAACTTCCCGACGGCCAGGGTGGCCAGATAGGTCGCCTGCGGCTTGTTCTGCCGCCAGTTGTAGCGGGTCCAGCCGCGCTGCGAACTCTTCGACTGGAGCAGGCCGTTGGAGATCACCTGGGTGTCGTCGGGGACGGCGACCGAGACGTCGTAGGTCGCCTTGTCCAGTGGGTGGTCGTTACTCGGGAACCACCACCAGGCGGCCTCGGGCTCGTCCGCCGCGACCGCGCCGTCGGGGGTGCGGTGCCAGGTGCTGAAGCCGTACGCGTTCTTCGTGGACGGCACCCCGCTGTAGCGGACGACGACGGTGACGGGGGTGCCCTTGGCCAGCGGCGACTTGGGCGTGACGACGAGCTCGTGCTGACCGGACGTGGTGAAGTCCGCCTTCGCCCCGTTGACCCGCACCTCGCTCACGTCCAGCAGGAAGTCAAGGTCGAAGCTGGACAGGTCCTGCGTGGTCCGCGCCAGGATCGTGGCCGTACCGGCCAGTTCGTCGGTGGCCGGCTGGTACTGCAGACGCAGATCGTAGTGGGAGACGTCGTAACCGCCGTTGCCGTAGTACGGGTAGTAGGGGTCGCCGATGCCCGGCGCGCCGGGGCTGAAACTCGCGGCCGATGCCGGGATCGCCAGCAGGAGGGAGGCCGCCGCGAGTGCGCCCGGCGCGAGGATTCTGCGGTGCACGAGAACTCCAGGTCGGTAGGGGGCCGAGGCGCACCCGCCCCACCGGGGCGGGAACGCCAGGTCGATGGAGCAAGAATCTGTTCGGAGCCTATTCAGTCCCTGTGCCCCTGATCTGTCCACGGCCCCTGCTGTCACACGATCGCCATTCGGCCGCAATCAGCTCCGCGAGTCCCTCAGGCGCGCTCTTCTGCACAGGAGTTGACGGGGGTAGCGTCCGCCGCATGCCGAAACGCACGCGCTTCACGATCTGGAGACCGCTCGTCATCGCGGCCGTCGCAGCCCTGACAGCAGCCTTTCTCAGCCCGGCCACGGCCCAGGCGTCCGGGGCGGCCCCGCGCGAGAGCCGGCCCGTCTACTCGTACGCCGACGCCATCCGTGAGGCGGTGTGGGTGGACACCGGCCTCGACTCCGACGGCGACGGAAAGACCGACCGGGTCGCCGCCGACATCGTCCGGCCCGCCGAACCGGCCGCGCAGGGCCGCAAGGTGCCGGTCATCATGGACGCCAGCCCCTACTACTCGTGCTGCGGACGCGGCAACGAGAGCCAGCTCAAGACGTACGACACCGACGGAAACATCGTCCGGATGCCGCTGTTCTACGACAACTTCTTCGTGCCCCGCGGCTATGCCGTCGTCGGTGTCGACCTGGCCGGCACCAACCGCTCCGACGGCTGTGTCGACGTCGGCGGCCGTTCGGACATCCAGTCCGCGAAGGCCGTCGTCGACTGGCTGAACGGCCGCGCCAAGGCGTACAGCAGCCGCACCGGCACCACCACGGTCAAGGCCACCTGGACCAACGGCAGGACGGGCATGATCGGTAAGAGCTGGGACGGCACCATCGCCAACGGCGTCGCCGCCACCGGCGTCAAGGGCCTCAGGACGATCGTCCCGATCAGCGCCATCTCCTCCTGGTACGACTACTACTTCGCCCAGGGCGCCCCGCTGTACGGCTCCGGGCCCGACTGGCTGGCCGGCGCGGTGGAGAGCGACGCGGCCCACGCCAAGTGCGATGCCGTCCAGCAGAAGCTGATCGACGGGGCGCCGCGCAGCGGCGACCGGACCGGTCTGTGGACCGAGCGGGACTACGTCAAGGACGCCTCCAAGGTGCGTGCCAGCGTGTTCCTCGTGCACGGCATGCAGGACCTCAACGTCCGCACCAAGAACTTCGGCCAGTGGTGGGACGCCCTCGCCAAGAACGGCGTCGAGCGCAAGATCTGGCTCTCCCAGACCGGGCACGTCGACCCCTTCGACTACCGGCGCGGCGCCTGGGTCGACACCCTGCACCGCTGGTTCGACCATGAACTCCTCGGCTACCACAACGGCATCGACCGCGAGCCGATGGCCGACGTCGAACGCCACCCCGACCGGTGGGTGACCTCCTCCGTCTGGCCGCCGCGCGGCACCGAGGCGACCACCCTGCGCCCCGCCACCGGCACCGAGCCCGGCGTCGGCACGCTCGGCCTGCGCCCGGACTCCGGCACCGATACGTTCACCGACGACCCGCGGCGGAGCGAGACCGACTGGGCCGCCCAGATCGCCACCCCGACCTCGGACAAGGCCGGCTTCCTCACCGCGCCGCTCACGCACGACCTGCGTCTGTCCGGCTCGTCCAAGGTCACGGTCACCGCCACCCCGACCACCTCGACGGCCCACCTGACGGCCGTTCTGGTCGACCTCGGCCCGGACACCATCCGGGACTACGCCGACGGGGCGGAGGGCATCACCACCCTCACCGACCGCACCTGCTGGGGCGAGAGCACGGCCGGTGACAGCGCCTGCTTCAAGGCGACCGCCGCCAAGACCAAGGCCGTCGACTACACGGTCTTCAGCCGCGGCTGGGCCGACCTCGGCACCTACGCCGACCCCGGCAAGGGCGTCCCGCTCACCCCGGGCAGGACGTACACGATCACCCTCGACCTGGCGGCCACCGACCATGTCGTCCCCAAGGGGCACCGCCTGGCGCTGATCGTCGCGGGTACGGACAAGGACCTCATCGATCCGCCGTCCACGACGCCGACGCTCACCCTGAACCTGTCCCGTACCGCGGCCAGGGTCCCGCTCGTCGGCGGAGCGGCCGCCTTCGCCCACGCGACCTCCGCGAGGTGGACCGTTCCCGAGACGGAGGACCTGACCGGCGTGCGCGCCCCGCGCACCGTGCAGCGCCTCCCGGTGAGCTGACCGCTCAGGCGGCCGGGCCCGGATCCACCAGCCCGGCCGCCTGACGGGCGCACCCCCAGGCCACCGTGACCCCGGCCCCGCCGTGCCCGTAGTTGTGCACCAGCACCCGCCCGTCCGGCAGGAGTTCACGTACCAGCCGGACGGCCTCCCGGTACGGCCGCAGCCCCACCCGGTGCTCCAGCACCCGCGCCCCGGCGATCTCCGGCCGTACCGCCGCACACCGCGCCACGATCCCGGCCGCGATGTCCGGATCCGGCTCCAGGGACCAGGCGTCCTCCTCCGCCGTACCCCCGAGCAGCAACCCGCCGGGCTGCGGGAAGAAGTAGGCGGAGGCACCCCTTTCGGGCCCCCCTTCGAGCCCTCCTTCGGGCTCCTCGACGGACGTGTACCAGGTGGTGATCCCCGGGTTCTCCACCACGACCAGCTGCCCGCGCACCGGACGCACGGCCGGATCGGGCACAAGCGAACGAGCCCCGAGCCCGGTGCAGTTGACCACGGCCGCCGCCGGCACCTCAGCCAGCCCGCGCACCACCCGCTCCTCGACCGTCCCGCCCGCCTTGCCCAACCGCTCCCGCAACCAGACCAGATGGACCGGCATGTCGATCAACGGCAGCGACGCCGAGAGGCCTTGGGCCGTGTCGGCCAGCCCCGGCACCCGCGCCGCCCACGGACCCAGCTCGTCCAGCCGCAGCCCGCCGTGTACGCCCTCGACCAGGCGTACGCCGGTCTCCTCCGGCCGTGCCGCCAACTCCCTGTACACGGCAAGGGATTCCAGCGCCCATTCCCCGACCGACCGCTCCGGCCGGATGCGGTACGGCCACCACAGCGCCCCCGCGACCGCCGAGGTCGTACGCTCGCCGCTCTCCCGCGCCCAGACCCGCACCCGGCGCCCGCCCTCGGCCAGCAGCACCGCGGTGGTCAGCCCGACGACCCCGCCACCGACCACGATCACTTCGTCACTCAGCTCACCGTCCATGCCGGGACGTTAGCGGAATATGTCATGCCGCGCTCAGGTCGTCCCGCTCTGGGGATACTCACAGCATGTCTGCCGCATACGCGACCTTCGGCCTGGCCCCGGCGATGCGCGCCGGCGGTGTCCGCGCCGACGGCGGCCATCAGGTCCACCGGGACTTCGTGGACTTCATCGTCGACGGGTACCCGCTGCTGTTCCAGCTCTCCGACCTGGACGCCGTCTCCCCGCTCGCCTCCGACGTCCCGCCCGCGATCTTCACCGCACAGGTCCGCAGCCTGTTACTGGAGTCCGACGCGCCCCTGTCCGACGACCGGTACGTCATCTACGGCTGCCCCGAGTGCGAGGACCTGGCCTGCGGCGCGGTCACCGCGGTCATCGAGAAGGACGGCGACGACTACGTCTGGCGGGACTTCGCCTGGCAGACCGGCGAACACGCCGACCTGGAGCTCAACGGCTACCACGGCATCGGCCCGTTCCGCTTCCACGGCCCCGAGTACCGTGAGGCACTCGGCGCCCTCCTCGAACACTCCGGCCCCCCGCCGGGCCGCCGCGTCCTGCTGATCGGCGCCCGCGTCGCCCTCCTCGCCAAGCTGGCCGCCGCCCTGCGCACCATCGGCATCGGCGCCGACATCACCCGCGACGTCGAGGGCGTCCCCGCCGAGGAACTCCGCGGCTACGGCGCCGTGGCCTTCGGCCCCACGGCCGGCCGGACCGACCGGACAGCCGTACGCAAGGCGTTCGATCAAGCCGGAGTCGAGGTCGCCTACGTCGACGGGCTCGCCCCGATCGTCCCCCTCCTGGTCGCCCAGATCGAACACGCCCTCGACCGCAGCCCGCTCCCGCAGCGCCGCCTGACCCACCTGGTCGCCGCCGACGGCGCGGCCGGCATCGAGGTCACCTCGCCCTGCCGGGTGCAGCTCACGGCGTACCGCCTCGACCGCCTCTCCCGCCCGCGCGCCAAGGAACTCTTCGACGGCGTCCTGGAACCCGGCAGCCATCGCATCCCCCTCGACGGCAGGACAGGCAAGGGCGCCTATGTCGTGGCCCGGACCTCCGGGAGCGTCCTGGTGGCGGCGACGGCGCGCTGACCGGCGGAGAAATGGAGGCTGAGGGCGCGCGCCTCGGCGCATTAGGATCGGCGTTCTGATGACTGCCACCCTCGTCGCCAAGAACCTCGCCGCCGGGCACGGCGACCGCTCGCTCTTCTCCGGGCTCGACCTCGTCGTCGCGCCCGGGGACGTGATCGGTCTGGTCGGTGCCAACGGCGCGGGCAAGTCCACGCTGCTCCGGCTGCTCGCCGGGCTCACCACCCCCGAGCAGGGCGAGCTGCGGCTCTCCCCGCCGACCGCGACCATCGGCCATCTGCCCCAGGAGCCGGAGCGGCGGCCGGGCGAGACCGTGCGCGCGTTCCTGGCCCGCCGCACCGGCGTCGCCGAGGCACAGCGCGTGATGGACGAGGCCACCCAGGCCCTGGTCGACGGGGCGCCAGGCGCCGACGACGCCTACGCCCTCAGCCTGGAGCGCTGGCTCGGCCTAGGCGGCGCGGACCTGGACGAGCGGTCCGAGGAGGTCGCCGACTCGCTGGGCCTGGCCGTCGACCTCGACCAGCCGATGACCTCCCTCTCCGGCGGCCAGGCGGCCCGCGCGGGCCTCGCCTCCCTCCTCCTCTCCCGCTACGACGTCTTCCTGCTCGACGAGCCGACCAACGACCTGGACCTGGACGGCCTGGAACGCCTCGAACGCTTCGTGACCGGCCTGCGCGCCGGCACGGTCGTCGTCAGCCACGACCGTGAGTTCCTCACCCGCACGGTCACCAAGGTCCTCGAACTCGATCTCGCCCAGCGGCAGATCAGCCTGTTCGGCGGCGGCTACCAGGCCTACCTGGAGGAACGCGAGGTGGCCCGTCGGCACGCCCGCGACGACTACGAGGAGTACGCCGACAAGAGAGCCGCCCTCCAGGACCGTGCCCAGATGCAGCGCTCCTGGATGGACAAGGGAGTCAAGAACGCCCGGCGCAAGGCGGGCAATGACAACGACAAGATCGGCCGCAAGTTCCGCAGCGAGGCCAGCGAGAAGCAGGCCGCCAAGGCGCGCCAGACCCAGCGCATGATCGAGCGCCTGGACGCCGTCGAGGAGCCGCGCAAGGAGTGGGAACTGCGCATGGAGATCGCGGCGGCCCCGCGCTCCGGTGCCGTGGTGGCCACCCTGCGGGACGCGGAAGTACGCCGTGGTGACTTCACCCTCGGACCGGTGTCCCTGCAGATCGACTGGGCGGACCGGGTCGCGGTGACCGGCGCGAACGGGGCCGGCAAGTCGACGCTCCTCGCCGCCCTGCTGGGCCAGGTGCCGCTGGATTCGGGGCACGCCGCTCTCGGCTCCGGAGTCGTCGTCGGCGAGGTCGACCAGGCGCGCAAGCTCTTCCACGGCACCGAGGCCCTGCTGGACGCCTTCTGCGCGGCCGTCCCGGACACCGAGCCGGCCGAAGTCCGAACTCTGCTCGCCAAGTTCGGGCTCAAGCAGGACCATGTGCTGCGATCCGCGGCGACCTTGTCCCCGGGGGAACGGACACGGGCGGCGCTGGCGCTGCTCCAGGGGCGGGGTGTCAACCTCCTCGTCCTCGACGAGCCGACGAACCACCTCGACCTGCCCGCGATCGAGCAGTTGGAGTCCGCCCTCCACACCTACGCGGGCACCCTCCTCCTGGTCACCCACGACCGCCGCATGCTGGACGCGGTCCACGTCACCCGCCGCTTGGAGCTCTCGGCAGGCAAAGTGACGGAACGCTGAGAACACCGTGCCCCGTCTGACGGCCGGGCCGCCCCAGGGGAGTTGAGAGCGTCGGCCGTGGCAGGGCTGACCGCGTGCCGGGTCAGGAGGTGACTCCGAAGGGGGTGACGCCGGGCACGCCAACCAGCCAAGGGGCGCGGGGCCGCATTCGGTATGCGGCTACCGCCGCGTGGGCGCGACCAGCGCACAACGGACCCGCAGCTCCCCACGACCCCCGGAAGGTACGGTCAGCGCTTCCCCTTCTTGCCGCCGTCCAGCAACCCGGCCCGGCGCAGAGCATCGGCCATCGCACTGTTGGCCGGCGCCGGCGTCTGCCGCGCACCACCGCCCTGGCCACCACGGCCGCCGCCCTGCTGCCGCTGCTGCGGCGGACGCCCACCGCGCTGACGCCGTTCGCCGCCCTCGCCGCCCTGCGGGCCGCCGCCCTGAGGCGCCGCCTCGTCGTCCAGCCGCAGCGTCAGCGAGATCCGCTTGCGCGGGATGTCCACGTCGAGGACCTTCACCTTGACGATGTCACCCGGCTTCACGACATCCCGCGGGTCCTTGACGAACGTCTTGGACATCGCGGAGACGTGCACCAGGCCGTCCTGGTGCACACCGACGTCGATGAACGCCCCGAACGCCGCCACGTTCGTGACGACCCCCTCCAGGACCATTCCGGACGACAGGTCGGAGATCTTCTCGACGCCCTCCTTGAACGTGGCCGTCTTGAAGGCCGGACGCGGGTCGCGTCCCGGCTTCTCCAGCTCCTTGAGGATGTCGGTGACGGTCGGCAGGCCGAACGTCTCGTCCACGAAGTCGCCCGGCTTCAGCGAACGCAGCACGCCCGTGTTTCCGATGAGCGCGGCCACCTCCTGGTGCGACGCCTTCACCATGCGCCGTACGACGGGGTACGCCTCGGGGTGGACGCTCGACGCGTCCAGCGGGTCGTCGCCGCCGCGGATGCGGAGGAAGCCCGCGCACTGCTCGTATGCCTTCGGGCCGAGCCGCGCCACGTTCTTCAGCTGCCCGCGGGAGGCGAACCGGCCGTTGGTGTCCCGGTGGGCCACGATGTTCTCGGCGAGCCCGGAGGTGATGCCGGAGACCCGGGCGAGGAGCGGGGCCGACGCCGTGTTCACGTCGACGCCCACGCCGTTCACACAGTCCTCCACCACCGCGTCCAGCGAGCGCGACAGCTTCACCTCGGACAGGTCGTGCTGGTACTGGCCGACGCCGATCGACTTCGGGTCGATCTTCACCAGCTCGGCGAGGGGGTCCTGGAGCCGGCGGGCGATGGAGACGGCGCCGCGCAGCGACACGTCCATGTCCGGCAGTTCCTGGGAGGCGAAGGCGGACGCCGAGTACACGGAGGCGCCGGCCTCGGACACCATCACCTTGGTGAGGTTCAACTCCGGGTGCTTGGTGATGAGTTCACCGGCGAGCTTGTCGGTCTCGCGGGACGCCGTGCCGTTGCCGATCGCGATCAGCTCGACCCTGTGCTCCGTGGCGAGGCGGGCGAGCTTGGCGATCGCCTCGTCCCACTTGTTGGCGGGGACGTGCGGGTAGATGACGTCGGTGGCGACGACCTTGCCGGTCGCGTCGACCACGGCGACCTTCACGCCGGTACGGAAACCGGGGTCCAGGCCCAGCGTCGCCCGGGTACCGGCGGGGGCGGCGAGCAGCAGGTCGCGCAGGTTGGCCGCGAAGACATTGACCGCCTCGTCCTCTGCGGCCGTTCGCAGCCTGACCCGCAGGTCGATGCCGAGGTGGACGAGGAGGCGGGTGCGCCAGGCCCAGCGGACCGTGTCGGTCAGCCACTTGTCGGCGGCCCGGCCCCGGTCGGCGATCCCGAACTTGTGGGCGACGATGCCCTCGTACGACGACGGGCCCTCGGTCGGCTCCTCCGGCTCCAGAACGAGGTCGAGGACCTCCTCCTTCTCGCCGCGCAGCATCGCCAGGACGCGGTGCGAGGGCAGCTCTGTGAACGGCTCGGCGAAATCGAAGTAGTCGGCGAACTTCGCGCCCGCCTCCTCCTTGCCCTCCCGCACCTTCGCGGCGAGCCGGCCGCGCACCCACATGCGCTCGCGCAGCTCACCGATGAGGTCGGCGTCCTCCGAGAACCGCTCGGTGAGGATCGCGCGGGCCCCGTCGAGGGCGGCCTGCGGATCGGCGACGCCCTTGTCGGCGTCGACGAATGTGGCCGCCGCGGCCAGCGGTTCCACCGTCGGGTCGCCCAGCAGCCCCTCGGCCAGCGGCTCCAGGCCGGCCTCCCGCGCGATCTGCGCCTTGGTCCGCCGCTTGGGCTTGTACGGCAGGTAGATGTCCTCCAGCCGCGCCTTGGTCTCGGCGCCCCGGATCTGCGCCTCCAGCTCCTCGGTGAGCTTGCCCTGCTCGCGCACCGACTCCAGGATCGCCGTCCGACGCTCCTCCAGCTCCCGCAGATAGCGCAGCCGCTCCTCGAGCGTGCGCAGCTGCGCGTCGTCGAGCATCTCGGTCGCTTCCTTGCGGTAGCGGGCGATGAAGGGCACCGTCGAACCGCCGTCGAGCAGCTCCACGGCAGCCTTGACCTGCCGCTCCCGTACGCCGAGCTCCTCGGCGATCCTGCCTTCGATGGACCCTGGAACCAGGGACCCGGGTGTCGTCACGATCCCGTACCGCCTTCTCACTGAGGTTGCGCGGCAATTGTGGCAGGTGACACGGACAACCGGGCCCCAGGGCGCCATTCCGCGACACGAGCCGCACTTCTGCGCCCCCCTGTGTCGCTCGAACGGGCCGTAACGGCGCTCACCTCACCCCTTGCCGACCAGATCCGCCGGAAAGGCCCCCGCGGCGACCACCGCCCCCGCGAACCCCTTCGCCAGCTCGGTCAGCCGGGGCACTCCGTCGGCCCCCAGATGCTCGTACGGCGCCCGGTCCAGCCGGTCCGTCTCCGCCTCGATCTCCGCCCGCAGGGCCGCCCCCGCCTCGGTCAGCTCGCCCGCCGCGTCGAGCAGCCCGCGCTCCCGCAGCCGGCGCACCGCCGCGTCCCAGTCGTCCTGGCTCCAGCCGCGCGTGGCGAGCACCCACCTGGGGGTCATGCCCTTGCCGGTCGCGGTGTGCGTCACCACTGCCTCCAGCCCGTCGAGACCGGCCGCGATCAGCACCGCGAGGTGCCCGTCGCCACGGTGCTCGCGCAGCAGTGTGCTCGCGTACCAGTAGGCGAGGTGGGGCTCCTCGGGTACCGGCAGATCCGCGTGGGCCGCGTACAGCGGCCGGCCGGAGCGGGAGCAGGCCTCGGTGGCGCGCAGCGCGAGCCGCGCGGCCTCGGCCATCCCGGCGGAGGCCACCGTGTCCGCGCCCAGCAGCCGCCGCATCGAGGCGTCCACGGCACGCGTGCGTGCGGCGAGGACGTCCCTCGGGGACGCGGTCTCCCAGACAGCCGGGACATGCCGGGCCACCAGTTCGTACTTGTAGTTGTAGAACGTGGCCGTCACCGTGCCGGGCCCGACCGGCCCCAACGCGGCCGCACGCACCGCGAAGTTGACGGCCCGAGGATGGGTGACCCCGAGCGCGGCCAGTTCCTCGGCCAGTTCGGGGCTGAAGAAGTGGGTCGCGTGCAGGGAGTTGAGCAGGGTGTGGCAGCGGCGGCCGGCGCGCGGCTCCAGGGCGGCAGTGGTCATGGTGAGCACGTTACCGACTGGTCGGTACGGACTCCAGTGCCGCGTCCGTCCCGACGGCAAGTGGCCGGTCCGCCATGGCAGAGAAGTGATGGCAGAAAAGGTGGGGAACTCGTCATTGCGGCCATCGTGCCATTCGCCAACAATCGATGACATGGCGCAGCGAACCGTTCTCGTCGTCCTCTTCGACGGTGTCCAGAGCCTCGATGTGACCGGCCCCGTGGAGGTCTTCGCGGGCGCCGAGACCCACACCCCGGGCAGCTACCGCATCCGTACGGCGTCCCTGGACGGCGCACCCGTACGCACCTCCAGCGGGCTGACCGTCGTACCGGACGGGGCCCTGACCGAGGCGGCCGACCCGCACACCCTCCTCGTGCCCGGCGGACAGGGCACCCGGCGCCCCGACCCCGCCCTGGTCGACTGGCTGCGCGCGCACGGGCCGCGCACCGGACGGCTCGTCTCCGTCTGCACCGGCGCCATCCTGCTCGCCGCGGCCGGACTCCTGGACGGCCACCGGGCCACCACCCACTGGGCGTACTGCGACAAGCTGGCCCGTGACCATCCGGCCGTCGACGTCGACCCGGACCCCATCTACGTCCGGGACGGCCCGGTCTCCACCTCGGCCGGTGTCACCTCCGGCATCGACCTGGCGCTCGCCCTCGTCGAGGAGGACCTGGGCCGGGACGTCGCGCTCACCGTCGCCCGGCATCTGGTGGTGTTCCTGCGCAGGCCCGGCAACCAGGCGCAGTTCAGCGTCCAGCTCGCCGCCCAGACCGCGCGGCGCGAACCGCTCCGGGAGGTCCAGCAGTGGATCACCGAGCATCCGGACGGCGATCTCGGCGTCGAGGCCCTGGCCGCCCGCGCCGCCCTCTCGCCCCGCCACTTCGCCCGCGCCTTCCTGGGCGAGACCGGCATGACGCCCGGCCGGTACGTCGACCGGGTCCGGCTGGAACACGCCCGCCGGCTCCTGGAGGACACCGGTGACGGCGTCGAGGAGGTGTCCCGCGCCAGCGGCTACGGCACGCCCGAAGCGATGCGCCGCGCCTTTCTCAAGGCCCTCGGCGCGACACCCGGCGAGTACCGGCGCAGGTTCCGCCCGGCACCCGTCGGTCAACCCGGTTAGGAGAGCCATGCAGTTCGCGATCGTCCTCTACGACCGTTTCACCGCCCTCGACGCCGTGGGGCCGTACGAGACCCTGGGCCGGCTCCCGGACTCCGAGGTCGTCTTCGTGGCCGAGAAGACCGGCCCCGTGCGCGCGGACAGCGGCGCCCTCGCCCTGACCGCCGACCGGACCTTCGCCGAGGTGCCCGCACCCGATGTCGTGGTCGTCCCCGGCGGCCCCGGTCAGACGCCACAGATGGCGAACGAGGTCCTCCTCGACTGGATCCGCACCGCCGACGCCACCAGCACCTGGACCACCTCCGTGTGCACCGGCTCCCTGCTGCTGGCCGCCGCGGGCCTCCTCGAAGGGCGTCGCGCGACCTCGCACTGGCTGGCCCTCGACGAACTGCGGAAGTTCGGCGCCGAGCCGACGGGGGAGCGGGTCGTCACCGACGGCAAGTACGTCACCGCGGCCGGCGTCTCCTCCGGCATCGACATGGGGCTCGCCCTGCTCGGCCGGATCTCCGGGGACGTCGTCGCCCAGGCCGTACAACTCGGCATCGAGTACGACCCGCAGCCGCCCTATGACGCGGGATCCCCGCAGAAGGCGCCCGCCGAGGTCGTCGAACTGCTCCGCTCGATGAGCCGGTTCATCCTCGGCCGGGAACAGCCCACGTGAACCGCGGCTGACGGCGCTCCAGGAACGCGGCGACGCCCTCGGCGGTGTCGCCGCTGCCGTGCGCCTGCCGCGTCCAGTGGTCGTCGCGGTCGGTACGGCCGTTCGCGAACTCCTTCGCCGCCGCCTGCGTCAGCTGTGAGCGCGCGACCAGGATCCGCGTGAACTCGCCCACCCGCTTGGGCAGTTCGCCCTCGGGTAGCACCTCGTCGACCAGGCCGGTGCGCAACGCCCGCTCCGTGTCGATCAACTCGCCCGAGTACAGCAGGTACTTGGTGGCGGCGGGACCGACCAGGGACGCCAGCCGGCGGGTGGAGGAAGCCGGATAGACGATCCCGAGCTTGGCCGGGGTCACGCCGAAGAGGGCGCCCTCCTCGGCGAACCGCAGATCGCAGGCGGCGGCGAGCTGTGAGCCGCCGCCGACGCAGTGGCCGCGGACCGCGGCGAGCGTCGGCTTGGGGAACGCGGCGAGAGCCTCCTCGGCGGCGCAGGCGAGGGACTGCGCCTCGGCGGCGGAGCCCTGGAGGGTGGAGATGTCGGCACCGGCGCAGAAGGTTCCGCCCTCGCCGGCCAGCACGAGAGCCCGGACGGCGGGGTCGGCCGACAGTTCGTCCAGGAGCGGCGGCAGGGCTCGCCACATCTCGGCGGTCATCGCGTTGCGTTTGGCGGGGTTGTGGATGACGACCGTGGCTACGGCGTCGGTGACCTGGTGCGAGAGGCGGGACTCCATAGTGCGGGATGCTATAGGCGCCCCAAGGGGGTGGGGTTCGGTGGTGTGGCGGGAGGGGCTCAAACCCGTACAACCCGAAGAGTTCGCGATGTCGGCTTCAGAGAGGCAGGAGCAGTCGCTCAATTGACCTTGTCATACGCCAACGGTCAGAAGCGTTCGATAGTTGCTGACTTGTGTTCAGTCATCCGGAGCGGAGCGGGTCGTTATCAACACTCGTCATGTGGTGACAATCGAGCGCGAGGGTGGCGACCGGACCATGGAGAACCACGGGCGTGGGCACGACCCGCGTCCAGAGGGAGGCGGTGCTCCGCCGGATCCGCTGCCGTACGAAGGAGTCTGGCGGTTCACCGCCGCCGCCGTGGACGCCTCGGTCCCGCAGGCCCGACGCGCCGTACGGGACCTGCTCCAGCGCCAGGGCGTCCCGGTCTCGGAGGACCTGGTGTACGGGCTGTTGCTGATCGTCTCCGAACTGGTCACCAACGCGGTCAAGCACGCGGCGCTGCTGTCGCCGGTGCTCGCCGTCGAGGTCGCCGTCGGCGCCGAGTGGGTGCGGGTCTCGGTGGAGGACAACCACCCGTACCGTCCGACCGCCCTGGAGGCCGACCACGGCCAGACCGGCGGCCGGGGGCTGCTCCTGGTGAGGGAGGTGGCCCGGGAGGCGGGCGGAGTCGTGGACGTGGAGCACACGTCGAGCGGCGGCAAGGTGATCTGGGCGGCCCTGCCGCTCAAACCCGCGTCACTGTTGTGAGGCCTCTCACCAACCCGCGGACGGGCCCGTCAGCTCCCTGATCGCCGGGCGGGCCGTGTCCAGCACGGTCATGAACCACGACGAGAAGGTGTCCCGGGCGTGCCGCTCGGTCAGCTCGGCGGCGGTCACGAACGCGGTCTCCTCGATCTCCTCCGGGTCCGGTGCGAGCGGTGCCTGCACCATGCCGACGAACAGGTGGTTGAACTCCTGCTCGACCAGGCCGGAGGCCGGGTCCGGGTGGTTGTACCGGACCGTGCCCGCCTCGCCGAGCAGGGACGGGGAGACCCCCAGCTCCTCGAAGGTGCGCCGGGCCGCCGCCGCGAAGGGGGCCTCACGGGGGTAGGGGTGGCCGCAGCAGGTGTTGGACCACACACCGGGGGAGTGGTACTTGCCCAGCGCCCGCCGCTGGAGCAGGAGTCTGCCGTGTTCGTCGAAGAGGAAGACCGAGAACGCCCTGTGCAACTGCCCGGGTGGCTGATGCGCGGCCAGCTTCTCCGCGGTCCCGATGGTCACACCCTTCTCGTCGACGAGTTCAAGCAAGATCGCGTCCGTTGAGCCGTTCGACGTGCTGTGCGTCGCGGTGGCAGGTGTGATCGGCATACCCATCCTTCGCCTCGGTCTTCGCACCAAGTCTGCCGTACGAATCCGACACTCCCGGCACTTCCCGGCACGGGCACGCCGGAAGAGGGACCCGGTAGTTGATCGTGCCCTACGGGCGCGGACGAGAACCGTCCGGGGGTGTCGAACACAAGGACGCCCGGGGAGCCCGGAGCGATGCGTTCCGGCGGCCGGCCGGGCGGATCGTGGCGCGTTCAGTGGCAGAGCCGGGCCTCGTGCTCCGCGTGGCCGCCCGGCTCCAGCTGGAAGGTGCAGTGCTCCACGTCGAAGTGATGGCCGAGACATCCCTGCAGCTCGTGCAGCATCTTCTCGTGGCCGATGGCGTTCAGCACCTCCGAGCGGACCACCACGTGCGCCGACAGCACCGGAAGGCCCGAGGTGATCGTCCAAGCGTGCAGATCATGGACGTCCTGCACGCCGTCCAGGGCCAGGATGTGCGACCGCACCTCGGCCATGTCCACATCCTTGGGTGCCGACTCCAGCAGGACGTCCAGGGTCTCGCGCAGCAGCTTCAGCGTCCTCGGCACGATCATCAGGCCGATGACCAGCGAGGCGATCGGGTCGGCGGCCTGCCAGCCGGTGGTCAGGATCACCACGGCCGAGATCAGCACCGCCAGTGAGCCCAGCGCGTCGGCCGCGACCTCCAGGAAGGCGCCGCGCACGTTCAGGCTCTCACGCTGGCCGCGCACCAGCAGCGTGAGCGAGACCATGTTGGCGACCAGGCCGATCAGACCGAACACGATCATCACGCCGCCCTCGGTGTCCGCGGGCGTCAGGAACCGCTGGATCGCCTCGTACAGCAGATAGCCGCCGACGCCGAGCAGCAGCAGACAGTTGGCCAGGGCGGCCAGGATCTCGGCGCGGGCGTAGCCGAAGGTGCGGTTGGCGCTCGCCGGACGGTTGGCGAAGTGGATCGCCAGCAGCGCCATCCCGAGGCCCAGCGCGTCGGTCGCCATGTGGGCGGCGTCCGCGATCAGCGCGAGCGAGTCGGCCAGCAGACCGCCGACGATCTCGACCACCATCACCCCGAGGGTGATGGCGAGCGCTACCCGCAGCCGCCCGAGATAGGCCGCCGCGGCCGTGCCGGTGGCCGGCGCGTGGGTGTGCCCGTGACCGTGGTCGTGCCCTGCCCCCATGAGATACGCCTCCTCTGTTCCGCCCGGGATCACAGTGAACTACGGGTGGGGGGTATCCGGCAACGCGGCAGTGAACACCGTTGTCATGTGCTCTGACCTGCGGAAACCATCCCCAGGTCAGGGCACCCTCAATTACCCGTCGGGCGCGGGCGGGCGGCCTGGGTGGCCGGTCTGTGCCCTACCACTCCGTGTCCCCAATGTCCGTTCTGTCAGCGCGGTTTGTGGGCCGGCGCGGATCGCGGATGATGATCTCGGCAAAGGCCGGGGCGGAGTGGGTCGACCGTGCCATGAACGGCCGGTGAACAAGAAATCCTCACCATCCGCTAACCTCTGCCGAATGCCGCCCGGGGGCCAGGAGTCACACCTGGCCCCACCATGCAGTAGACCGGCGCCCGTGCGCCGGCACCCAGGGAGTGAGTTCGGTTGTCGACCGCCATCGTCACCGGCCAGCCGGTCCACGGATCGTCGTTGGAGAGCGATCTGCGGGCGCTCGGCTTCGAGGTGTGTGTGGCCTCGGACAGCGCCGGCACTGCGGACCTCCTCGCGGGCGTGCCCGCCGACCGGCGGGTCGCCGTCGTCGACGCCCGTTTCGTCGGCCATGTGCACGCCCTGCGCCTCGGCCTCACCGACCCGCGCTTCCCGCTCGCCGCGATCCCCGGCGCCGTCACCGCCCAGCCGGCCGGCCGTCAGGCCCTGAGCCGGGCGCTGACCCGGGAGGCCTCCACCGGCGGCGGCACCGCCCTGGCCGTCGACGGAATCGTCACCGACCTGGACGCCGACGTCCACCGGCCCGAGCTGGGCAGCCTGGTCGCCGCCGTCCCCACCGACCCGCAGGCCCGCAACGAGGCACGGCAGGCCGTCGCCGCCGTCGACGACGAGGCCGTACGCCTGAAGTCGGCCGTGAAGTCCCGCGACGGCTTCTTCACCACCTTCTTCGTCAGCCCGTACTCCCGCTACCTCGCCCGCTGGTGCGCCCGGCGCGGCCTGACCCCCAACCAGGTCACCACCGCCTCCCTGCTCACCGCCCTGATCGCGGCGGGCTGCGCGGCCACCGGCACCCGCGCCGGGTTCGTCGCCGCGGGCGTCCTGCTCATCGCCTCCTTCGTCCTGGACTGCACCGACGGCCAGCTCGCCCGCTACTCCCTGCAGTACTCCACGCTCGGCGCCTGGCTGGACGCCACCTTCGACCGGGCCAAGGAGTACGCCTATTACGCAGGCCTCGCGCTCGGCGCGGCCCGGGGCGGCGACGACGTATGGGCCCTGGCCCTCGGCGCGATGATCCTGCAGACCTGCCGGCACGTGGTCGACTTCTCCTTCAACGAGGCGAACGCCGGGGACCCCGCCGCCGGCGCCGGCCCCACCGCGGCCCTCTCCGACAAGCTCGACGGTGTCGGCTGGACGGTCTGGGTGCGCCGGATGATAGTTCTGCCCATCGGTGAACGATGGGCACTGATAGCCGTCCTGACCGCGGCGACGACCCCGCGGATCACCTTGTGCGTGCTGCTGGCCGGCTGCGCCTTCGCGGCGACGTACACCACGGCCGGGCGGGTGCTGAGGTCGCTGACCCGGAAGGCGACGAGCACCGACCGGGCCACGAAGGCGCTGGCCGACCTGGCGGACAGCGGCCCGCTCGCCGGATTCGTGGCCCGCGCGATGCCCGCCCCGCTCGGCTCCCCGCTCCTGGTGGCGCTCGCCGGCGTGGCGGTTCTCACCCTCTCCCTCTTCTCCGGGGTGACCTGGGCACCGGTCGCGGGCGCCGTCGTCTACGCCCTGGCCTGCGGCCAGGCCCTCGCGCGCCCCCTCAAGGGAGCCCTCGACTGGCTGGTCCCGCCCCTCTTCCGGGCGGCCGAATACGGCACCGTCCTCATCCTCGCAAGCAAATCAGAGGTGAACGGAACCCTTCCTGCAGCTTTCGGCCTGGTGGCCGCCGTCGCCTACCATCACTACGACACGGTGTACCGCATCCGCGGGAACGCCGGGGCGCCGCCGGTCTGGCTGGTACGCGCCATCGGGGGGCAGGAGGGGCGAACTCTGCTGGTCACCGTGGTGGCCGCGGTGCTCACCGCCGCGCAGTTCAAGGTCGCGCTCACGGTCCTCGCCGTGGCCGTGGCCGGGCTGGTGCTCGTCGAGAGCATCCGCTTCTGGGTGTCCTCTCATCTGGGAGGCGCGCCCGCCGTACACGATGAAGGAGAACCCGCATGATCGGCCTCGTGCTGGCGGCCGGCGCCGGACGGCGTCTGCGCCCCTACACCGACAGCCTGCCCAAGGCGCTGGTGCCGGTGGGGCCCGCCGGTATAGAGGACTCGATCACGGTGCTCGACCTGACCCTCGGCAACTTCGCCGAGATCGGCCTGAGCGAGGTCGCGATCATCGTCGGCTACCGCAAGGAGGCCGTGTACGAGCGCAAGGCCGCCCTGGAGGCGAAGTACGGCCTCAAGCTCACCCTCATCGACAACGACAAGGCCGAGGAGTGGAACAACGCCTACTCCCTCTGGTGCGGCCGCGACGCCCTCAAGGACGGCGTGATCCTCGCCAACGGCGACACCGTGCACCCGGTCTCCGTCGAGAAGACGCTGCTCGCCGCCCGCGGTGACGGCAAGCGGATCATCCTCGCCCTGGACACCGTGAAGTCCCTCGCGGACGAGGAGATGAAGGTCGTCGTCGACGCCGGCAAGGGCATGACGAAGATCACCAAGCTGATGGACCCCGCCGAGGCCACCGGCGAGTACATCGGCGTCACCCTCATCGAGGGGGACGCGGCCCCCGACCTGGCCGACGCGCTGAAGTCGGTCTGGGAGACCGACCCGCAGCAGTTCTACGAGCACGGCTACCAGGAGCTGGTCAACCGCGGCTTCCGCATCGACGTCGCGCCCATCGGCGACGTCCGGTGGGTCGAGATCGACAACCACGACGATCTCGCCCGGGGACGGGAGATCGCGTGCCAGTACTGACCCGGCTGATCCCCTCGCCGGTCGTCGTCGACATCCGCCCGGGTGCCCTCGACGACCTTGCGAGCGTGCTCGCCGACCAGCGCATCTCGCACTCCGGCCGGCTCGCCGTCGCCGTCAGCGGCGGCTCCGGCGGCAAACTGCGCGAGCGCGTCTCGCCGAGCCTGCCCGGCGCCACCTGGTACGAGGTGGGCGGCGGCACCCTCGACGACGCAATCCGGCTGGCCGGCGAGATCAAGGCCGGCCACTACGACGCGGTCGTCGGCCTCGGCGGCGGCAAGATCATCGACTGCGGCAAGTTCGCGGCCGCGCGCGTGGGCCTGCCCCTGGTCGCCGTGCCGACGAACCTCGCGCACGACGGTCTGTGCTCGCCGGTCGCCACCCTCGACAACGACGCGGGCCGCGGCTCCTACGGTGTGCCGAACCCGATCGCGGTCGTCATCGACCTCGACGTCATCCGCGAGGCCCCGGCTCGCTTCGTGCGCTCCGGCATCGGGGACGCCGTCTCCAACATCTCGGCGATCGCGGACTGGGAGCTGTCCCACCGCGTCAACGGCGAGAAGATCGACGGTCTGGCGGCCGCCATGGCCCGGCAGGCCGGCGAGGCGGTGCTGCGCCACCCCGGCGGCATCGGGGAGAACGACTTCCTCCAGGTGCTCGCCGAGGCGCTGGTGCTCAGCGGTATCGCCATGTCGGTGTCGGGCGACTCCCGCCCGTCCTCCGGCGCCTGCCACGAGATCAACCACGCCTTCGACCTGCTGTACCCGAGGCGTGCCGCCAGCCATGGCGAGCAGTGCGGGCTCGGCGCGGCCTTCGCGATGTATCTGCGCGGGGCCCACGAGGAGTCCGCGTTCATGGCCGATGTGCTGCGCCGGCACGGACTGCCGGTGCTGCCGGAGGAGATCGGCTTCACCGTGGACGAGTTCATCCGGGTCGTGGAGTTCGCCCCGGAGACCCGGCCCGGCCGCTACACCATCCTCGAACACCTCGACCTCAAGACCCACCAGATCAAGGACTTCTACGTCGACTATGTCAAGGCCATCGGTAGCTGAACTACGTCCGGTCGTGCACCCCGTCGGGGTCAAGGACCGGCGCAGCGGGGAGCACTGGATGGGGCGCCTCTACATGCGCGAGGTGTCCCTGCGGGTCGACCGCTACCTGGTGAACACCAGGGTCACGCCCAACCAGCTCACGTACCTGATGACCGTCTTCGGCGTGCTCGCGGCCCCGGCCCTGCTGGTGCCGGGGATCACGGGCGCGGTGCTCGGAGTGGTGTGCGTCCAGCTGTATCTGCTGCTGGACTGCGTCGACGGCGAGATCGCGCGCTGGAAGCAGCAGTACTCGCTGGGCGGCGTCTACCTCGACCGGGTCGGGGCGTATCTGACCGACGCGGCCGTCCTGGTCGGGCTCGGGCTGCGCGCCGCCGACCTGTTCGGCGGCGGCCGTGTCGACTGGCTGTGGGCCTTCCTCGGCACCCTGGGCGCACTCGGCGCGATCCTGATCAAGGCCGAGACCGACCTCGTGGGCGTGGCCCGGCACCAGGCCGGGCTGCCGGTGGTCAAGGAGACGGCCGCCGAGATGCGGTCGTCCGGGATGGCGCTGGCCCGCCGGGCCGCCGCCGCCTTCCAGTTCCACCGGCTGATCCTCGGTATCGAGGCCTCCCTGCTGATCCTGGTCCTCGCGATCGTCGACCAGGCCCGCGGCGACCTCTTCTTCACCCGGCTCGGCACCGCCGTACTCGCCGGGATCGCCCTGCTGCAGACCCTGCTGCACCTGGTCTCCGTCCTCGCGTCGAGCAGGCTGCGGTGAGCGCCGGGCTGAAGGTCGGCGCGGTCATCATCACCATGGGCAACCGCCCCGACGAACTGCGTGCCCTCCTCGACTCGGTCGCCGAGCAGGACGGCGACCCGGTCGAGGTGGTCGTCGTCGGCAACGGCTCGCCCGTCCCGGAGGTCCCGGACGGCGTCCGCACCATGGAGCTGCCCGAGAACCTCGGGATTCCCGGAGGTCGCAACGTCGGCATAGAAGCCTTCGGCCCCAGCGGCCGTGATGTCGACATATTGCTCTTCCTGGACGACGACGGACTGCTTCCCGAGCACGACACCGCCGAGCTGTGCCGCCAGGCCTTCGCCGCCGACCCGAGGCTCGGCATCGTCAGCTTCCGCATCGCCGACCCGGACACCGGCCAGACCCAGCGCCGGCACGTGCCGAGGCTGCGGGCCTCCGACCCGATGCGCTCCTCCCGGGTCACCACCTTCCTCGGCGGCGCCAACGCCGTCCGCACCCAGGTCCTCGCCGAGGTGGGCGGCCTGCCGGACGACTTCTTCTACGCCCATGAGGAGACCGACCTGGCCTGGCGTGCCCTCGACGCCGGCTGGATGATCGACTACCGCGCCGACATGGTGCTGTACCACCCCACGACCGCCCCCTCCCGGCACGCGGTCTACCACCGGATGGTCGCCCGCAACCGGGTCTGGCTGGCCCGCCGCAACCTGCCCGCCGCGCTGGTCCCCGTCTACCTCTTGGTGTGGCTGCTGCTGACCCTGGTGCGCCGCCCCTCACGCCCGGCCCTGCACGCCTGGTTCGCCGGCTTCCGGGAGGGCTGGGCCACCCCGTGCGGGCCTCGCCGCCCCATGCGGTGGCGGACCGTGTGGAAGCTCACGCGACTGGGCCGGCCCCCGGTGATCTGAGAAGCTCGAAGATGCGTGTCCGTGTGCCCGGCACACGGACACCCCCCGGAACGTGTCCCATGGCGGATGAGTGCCGCGTCCGGTAGCACAATTCCGTAAGACGAACCTAAGACGAATCTGAGGACGAAGGCTTCCACCCTTGAGTGAGACAACGCATGACGTCGGAATCGCGGTGAGCGCGGTGCCGTCGCCCGACGAGGGCCTCACGGCGGCGCAACTCGCCGCCAAGTACGGGCTCACGGTGAGCGGCGCCCGGCCCTCGCTCGTCGAGTACGTACGCCAGCTCTGGGGACGCCGGCACTTCGTCCTCGCCTTCTCGCAGGCGAAGCTCACCGCCCAGTACAGCCAGGCCAAGCTCGGACAGCTCTGGCAGGTGGCCACGCCGCTGCTGAACGCGGCCGTGTACTACTTCATCTTCGGCGTCATCCTGCACGCCAGCCGCGGCATGTCCCAGGACGTCTACATCCCGTTCCTGGTCACCGGCGTCTTCACCTTCACCTTCACGCAGAGCTCGATCATGACGGGCGTCCGCGCGATCTCCGGCAACCTCGGCCTGGTGCGCGCGCTGCACTTCCCGCGCGCCGCGCTGCCCGTCTCCTTCGCTCTCCAGCAGCTCCAGCAGCTGCTGTTCTCGATGATCGTCATGGTCGCCGTGGTGACGGGCTTCGGCAGCACCCCGGGCCTGTCCTGGGTGTTGGTCCTGCCGATCCTGTTCCTGCTGTTCCTCTTCAACACCGGCCTGGCCCTGATCGTGGCCAGGATGGGCGCCAAGACGCCGGACCTTGCCCAGCTGATGCCGTTCGTCCTGCGCACCTGGATGTACACGTCCGGCGTCATGTTCTCGATCAGCAAGATGATGGAACACCGGCCGGAGTGGGCGCGTCTCCTCCTCCAGGTGAACCCCGCAGCCGTCTTCATGGACCTGATGCGCTTCGCGCTCATCGACGGCTACGGTTCCGAGAACCTCCCGCCGCACGTCTGGGCGATCGCCCTGTCCTGGGCCCTGGTCGTCTTCACCGGCGGGTTCGTGTACTTCTGGAAGGCGGAGGAGCGGTACGGCCGTGGCTGAGCTGAACGACGCGGAGCAGAACCAGGGGGAGCGGATCCCCACCGTCATCGCGGACGACGTGCACATCGTCTACCGCGTCAACGGCGCCAAGAGCGGCAAGGGCAGCGCGACGGCCGCGCTCAGCCGTATCGTCAGGCGGGGCTCCGACGACGCGGGCCGGGGCGTGCGCAAGGTGCACGCGGTCCGCGGGGTCTCCTTCGTCGCCTACCGGGGCGAGGCCGTCGGCCTGATCGGCTCCAACGGCTCCGGCAAGTCCACCCTGCTGCGCGCCATCGCCGGCCTGCTGCCCGCCGAGAAGGGCAGGGTCTACACCAACGGGCAGCCCTCGCTGCTCGGCGTCAACGCGGCCCTGATGAACGACCTCACCGGCGAGCGGAACGTCATCCTCGGCGGGCTCGCCATGGGCATGTCCCGCGAGGAGGTCAGGGCCCGATACCAGGAGATCGTCGACTTCTCCGGCATCAACGAGAAGGGCGACTTCATCACCCTGCCGATGCGGACCTACTCCTCCGGCATGGCCGCCCGGCTGCGCTTCTCCATCGCCGCCGCCAAGGACCACGACGTCCTCATGATCGACGAAGCGCTGGCCACCGGTGACGCGGCCTTCCGCAAGCGTTCCGAGGACCGGATCCGTGAACTGCGCCAGCATGCGGGCACGGTGTTCCTGGTCAGCCACAACAACAAGTCGATCCGCGACACCTGCGAGCGCGTGCTGTGGCTGGAGCGCGGTGAACTGCGCATGGACGGCCCGACCGAAGAGGTGCTCAAGGAGTACGAGAAGTTCACGGGCAAGTAGCCCAGCACGCCCCAGGGCCCCGCCGGAACCTTTCCGGCGGGGCCCGGCGTCTGCAAAGGAAACGTCAACTCCGGCTCGCCCCAGGAATCTTGACGCCAATCGGTGTGTTGTTGTGATCTGCGGGACACCCCGACGAACCTCGATGCGTTGTACAACGTAAGCTGTACCGGTCCCGGAAAGCGGCAAGTGGGGCGATAATGCGCGACACCCTCGGCCGGGCCGCCCCGTGGATTGCCGGGCGGCGTGTCCGAAATAGTGTGTATTGGGTCGGCAGTGTAGAACGGGAGATGTGACGGCAATGGCTACGGGAACTCCCCAGCTCAACGCAGGCCGCGCCGTCCCGGCCCCGGGCAGCGAACGGTGACGGCGGCCACCCCGGCGCGCACCGAAGACGCCGAGCGAGGCACGCTGGACAAGGCCGCGCACGAGAACTTCCCGGTGGCCCCGTTCTTCCTTCCGAGGGCCTGGCGCGACGACCTGATGGCGGTGTACGGCTTCGCCCGCCTCGTCGACGACATCGGCGACGGTGACCTGGCCCCCGGTGGCGCCGACGCCCGGCTGCTCGGGGTGTCCCCGGACGAGGAGGACCGTCTGGTCCTCCTCGACGCCTTCGAGGCCGACCTGCGCCGCGTCTTCGACTCCACCCCGCACCATCCTCTGCTGCGCCGCCTCCAGCCCACGGTCCGCCGCCGCGCCATGACCCCCGAGCCCTTTCTCGGACTGATCGCCGCCAACCGCCAGGACCAGCTCGTCCAGCGGTACGAGACCTACGACGACCTCCTCGCCTACTGTGAGCTGTCCGCCAACCCCGTCGGCCGCCTGGTCCTCGCCGTCACCGGCACCTCGACGCCCGAGCGGATCCGGCTCTCGGACGCGATCTGTACCGCACTTCAGATCGTCGAACACCTCCAGGACGTGGCCGAGGACCTCGGTCGCGACCGGATTTATCTGCCCGCCGTGGACATGAAGCGCTTTCATGTCCAGGAGGCGGATCTCGCCAGGAAAACCGCGGGCGCGTCGGTGCGCGCACTGGTTGCATATGAAGCACAACGCGCCCGCGATCTCCTGAATGAAGGCGCCCCTCTGGTGGGTAGCGTCCACGGCAGGTTGAAGTTGCTGCTCGCGGGGTTCGTGGCGGGGGGAAGGGCGGCGATCGCTGCGATCGCCGCCGCCGAATACGACGTACTTCCCGGCCCGCCCAAGCCCGGCAAGGGCCGGTTGCTGCGTGAGGTGGGCGTGACTCTGCGAGGAGAGGGGTGATCCGGACCGTGGACTCTCCCACACACGTGTCCGCACCGGTACTCGCCGCCTACAGCTACTGCGAGACCGTCACGGGACAGCAGGCACGGAACTTCGCCTACGGCATCAGGCTGCTGCCTGCGCCCAAGCGGCGCGCCATGTCCGCGCTCTACGCCTTCTCCCGGCGTGTCGACGACATCGGCGACGGCGCGCTGGCCGACGACGTGAAGGCGGCCCGCCTGGAGGACACCCGGGCGCTGCTGGCCCGGGTCCAGGACGGCGCGGTCGCCGAGGACGACACCGACCCGGTCGCGGTCGCCCTCGCGCACGCCGCCCAGGCCTTCCCGATCCCGCTGGGCGGCCTGGACGAGTTGATCGACGGCGTGCTGATGGACGTACGCGGCGAGACCTACGAGACGTGGGACGACCTCAAGGTCTACTGCCGCTGTGTGGCCGGCGCGATCGGCCGGCTCTCGCTCGGTGTGTTCGGCACCGAACCGGGGGCGCGCGGCGCCGAACGTGCGCCGGAGTATGCCGACACGCTCGGGCTCGCGCTCCAGCTCACCAACATCCTCAGAGACATCCGTGAGGACGCCGAGAACGGCCGTACCTATCTGCCCGGCGACGATCTGGCCAAGTTCGGCTGCGCGGCCGGTTTCCACGGGCCGACCCCGCCGGAGGGCTCGGACTTCGCGGGTCTCGTGCACTTCGAAGTACGGCGCGCCCGGGCCCTTTTCGCCGAGGGCTACCGGCTGCTGCCCATGCTCGACCGGCGCAGCGGAGCCTGTGTCGCCGCCATGGCCGGCATCTACCGCCGCCTGCTCGACCGCATCGAGCGCGAACCGGAGGCGGTGCTGCGCGGCCGGGTCTCGCTGCCCGGACACGAGAAGGCGTACGTCGCCGTACGCGGCCTGTCCGGGCTCGACGCCCGGCGCCACGCGTCCCGACGGACCGTCAGGAGGCGTGCCTGATGGACAAAGTGGGCCAAGGTGACTCCACCGGGGAAAAACGGCAGGCAACCCTCCGGCACAGCACGGCGTCCCTGACTGCGACGGCCCGCCCTGCCCTGTTCCACCGGCACGGCGGGCGGGCAGGGGAGGCTGCACGATGACCGACGGCACGGGATCCGAACGGACGCACGACGCCAGCCCGTCCGGGCGCAGCGCCGTCGTGATCGGCGGCGGCCTGGCCGGGGTCACGGCCGCGCTGGCACTCGCCGACGCGGGGGTTCGCGTGACGTTGCTCGAAGGCAGGCCGCGCCTTGGCGGGCTCGCCTTCTCCTTCCAGCGCGGCGACCTGACCGTCGACAACGGCCAGCATGTGTACCTGCGTTGCTGCACCGCCTACCGTTGGTTCCTCAACCGTATCGAGGGCGCGGCGCTGGCCCCGCTGCAGGACCGCCTCGACGTGCCCGTGCTCGACCTCGCGAAACCGGAGGGGCGCCGGCTCGGCAGACTGCGCCGGGATCCCCTGCCGGTGCCCCTGCATCTGGGGCGCAGTCTCGCCGCCTACCCGCATCTCTCGCTCGCCGAGCGCGCCAGAGTCGGCCAGGCCGCTCTCGCGCTCCGAGCACTCGATCTCGGCGATCCCTCACTCGACACACAGGACTTCGGCAGCTGGCTGGCTGCCCGAGGCCAGTCGGCGCGGGCCATCGAGGCGCTGTGGGACCTGGTGGGGGTCGCCACCCTCAACGCGGTGGCCCAGGACGCTTCCCTGGCGCTCGCCGCGATGGTGTTCAAGACCGGTCTGCTCTCCGACCCGGGCGCGGCCGACATCGGCTGGGCCCATGTGCCGCTGGGCGAACTGCACGACCGGCTGGCCCGCAAGGCGCTCGACTCCGCGGGCGTGCGCACTGAGGTCCGTACACGCGTCACCTCCGTCTCCACCAACGTGAACGGGGAGTGGAGCGTTCAGGTTCCCGGCGAGACGCTCACCGCCGACGCCGTGGTGCTCGCCGTGGCCCAGCGCGAGGCGTACGACCTGCTGCCCGAGGGTGCCCTCGACGCCCCGGAAAACCTTCTGGAGATCGGCACCGCGCCGATCCTCAACGTCCATGTGGTCTACGACCGCACGGTGCTCACCAAGCCGTTCTTCGCGGCCCTGGGCACCCCGGTCCAGTGGGTGTTCGACCGCACCCACGCCTCCGGGCTGCGCGAGGGCCAGTACCTCGCCCTGTCCCAGTCGGCCGCGCAGGACGAGATCGACGCACCCGTGGCCGCCCTGCGCGAGCGCTATCTGCCCGAGCTGGAACGGCTGTTGCCCGGCGCGCGCGGCGCCGGGGTGAAGGACTTCTTCGTGACCCGGGAGCGCACCGCGACCTTCGCCCCCAGCCCCGGCGTCGGGCGGCTGCGGCCCGGCGCCCGCACCAAGGCGCCCGGCCTCTACCTGGCCGGCGCGTGGACCGCCACCGGGTGGCCCGCGACCATGGAGAGCGCGGTCCGCAGCGGTGTGAACGCGGCCGACGCCGCGCTGCGCACCCTGGGCCGGCCCCGCCCCCGTCACCTCTTCGAGTTCGAGGAGGCGGCGTGATGCTCGATCGGCAGGCGGCGGGCCCCCGCACCCCCGGTACCGCAACAAGAGGAGAAACTGTGCCCACTGTGCCCCCGGCCGACACGGCTGCCGACGCGGTGGACGTGACCGCGCTCCTGGAGCGCGGCCGGACCCTTGCCAACCCGGTACTGAAGGCGGCCGTCGACCGCCTTGCACCCCCCATGGACACCGTGGCCGCCTACCACTTCGGCTGGATCGACGCCGAGGGCAACCCCGCCGACGGCGACGGCGGCAAGGCCGTACGGCCCGCGCTCGCCGTACTCTCCGCCGAGGTCACCGGCGCCGCCCCCGAGACCGGCATCCCCGGCGCCGTCGCCGTCGAACTCGTCCACAACTTCTCGCTGCTGCACGACGACCTGATGGACGGCGACGAACAACGCCGCCACCGCGACACCGTCTGGAAGGTGCACGGCCCCGCCCAGGCCATCCTGGTCGGCGACGCCCTGTTCGCCCTCGCCAACGAGGTCCTGCTGGAGCTCGGCACCGTCGAGGCCGGCCGCGCCACCCGACGGCTCACCACCGCCACCCGCGCCCTGATCGACGGCCAGGCACAGGACATCTCCTACGAGCACCGCGACCGCGTCAGCGTCGAGGAGTGCCTGGAGATGGAGGGCAACAAGACCGGCGCGCTGCTCGCCGCCTCCAGCTCCATCGGCGCGGTGCTCGGCGGCGCCGACGACCGCACCGCCGACACCCTGGAGAAGTACGGCTACCACCTGGGCCTCGCCTTCCAGGCCGTGGACGACCTCCTCGGCATCTGGGGCGACCCGGAGGCCACCGGCAAGCAGACCTGGAGCGACCTGCGCCAGCGCAAGAAGTCACTGCCGGTCGTCGCCGCGCTCGCCGCGGGCGGCCCCGCCTCCGAGCGGCTCGGCGAGATCCTCGCCGCCGACGCCAAGACCAGCGACTTCGAGAACTTCTCCGAGGAGGAGTTCGCCGCCCGCGCCGCCCTCATCGAGGAGGCCGGCGGCCGCGAGTGGACCGCCGAAGAGGCGCGTCGTCAGCACACCATCGCCATCGAAGCCCTCCACGCCGTCGACATGCCCGACCAGGTCCGGGCGCGGTTCACGGCGCTGGCCGACTTCGTCGTCGTACGAAAGAGATGATCACTATCGGTCGAATAGCCCTCGCGTAGTCGCCGGCCGGTGCGAGCGCGCAACCAGCACCGGCCGACGGCGGACCCACAGCAGAACGATTTCGCACGACTGCACGAAGGGGAAGCCATGACAGCGACGACCGACGGAAGCACCGGGGCCACCCTGCCGCCCCGCGCTGCCTCGGCCAGCACGGACGTCACCACCCCCGTGGCGACCGGGGTACAAGAGGCCGCCGAACGCGCCGTCAGGCGCGCCACCGACCATCTGCTCGCCCAGCAGGACGGGCAGGGCTGGTGGAAAGGTGACCTGGAGACCAACGTCACGATGGACGCCGAGGATCTTCTGCTCCGTCAGTTCCTCAGCATCCGTGACGAGTCCACGACCGCCGCCGCCGCGCTCTTCATCCGCGGCGAGCAGCGCGAGGACGGCACCTGGGCCACCTTCTACGGCGGGCCGGGTGAACTCTCCACCACCATCGAGGCCTACGTCGCCCTCCGGCTGGCCGGGGACGCTCCCGAGGCGCCCCACATGGCGAAGGCGTCGGCCTGGATCCGCGAGCGCGGTGGGATCGCCGCCGCCCGGGTCTTCACCCGGATCTGGCTGGCCCTGTTCGGCTGGTGGAAGTGGGAGGACCTGCCCGAACTCCCACCGGAACTCCTGTACTTCCCCAAGTGGTTCCCGCTCAGCATCTACAACTTCGGCCAGTGGGCCCGGCAGACCATCGTGCCGCTCACCGTCGTCTCGGCCAAGCGCCCGGTGCGCCCCGCGCCCTTCCCGCTGGACGAGCTCCATACCGACCCGGCCAACCCCAACCCGCCGCAGCCCCTGGCCCCGGTGGCCAGTTGGGAGGGCGTCTTCCAGCGGCTCGACAAGGTTGTCCGCGGCTACCGCAAGGTCGCGCTGCGCCGGCTGCGCGGCTCCGCCCTGAACTCCGCCGCCCGCTGGATCGTCGAACGCCAGGAGAACGACGGCGCCTGGGGCGGCATCCAGCCGCCGGCCGTCTACTCGGTGATCGCCCTGCACCTGCTCGGTTACGACCTCGAACACCCCGTGATGCGCGCTGGCCTGGAGTCGCTGGATCGTTACGCCGTGTGGCGCGAGGACGGCGCCCGGATGATCGAGGCCTGCCAGTCCCCGGTGTGGGACACCTGCCTGGCGACCATCGCCCTCGCCGACGCCGGGGTGCCCGCCGACCATCCGCAACTGGTCAGGGCTGCCGACTGGATGCTCGGCGAGCAGATTGTGCGGCCCGGCGACTGGGCCGTGAAGCGCCCCCATCTCCCACCGGGCGGCTGGGCGTTCGAGTTCCACAACGACAACTACCCCGACATCGACGACACCGCCGAGGTCGTCCTCGCGCTGCGCCGGGTCAAGCACCACGACCCCGAGCGGATGGAGAAGGCCATCGGGCGCGGGGTGCGCTGGAACCTCGGTATGCAGTCGAAGAACGGGGCCTGGGGCGCCTTCGACGTCGACAACACCAGCCCGTTCCCCAACCGGCTGCCGTTCTGCGACTTCGGAGAGGTCATCGACCCGCCCTCGGCCGACGTCACCGCGCACGTCGTGGAGATGCTCGCCTTCGAGGGCATGTCCCACGACCCTCGTACCCGGCGCGGCATCGAGTGGCTGCTGGCCGAACAGGAGCCCAACGGCTCGTGGTTCGGGCGCTGGGGCGTCAACTACGTCTACGGCACCGGCTCCGTGGTGCCCGCGCTGACCGCGGCCGGCCTGCCCGCCTCGCACCCGGCGATCCGGCGCGCGGTGACCTGGCTGGAGCAGGTCCAGAACGAGGACGGCGGCTGGGGCGAGGACCTGCGCTCCTACAAGTACGCCGGTGAATGGAGCGGGCGGGGCGCCTCCACCGCCTCCCAGACGGGGTGGGCGCTGATGGCGCTGCTCGCGGCCGGGGAGAGGGACTCCAAGACCGTCGAGCGGGGCGTGCGGTGGCTCGCCGAGACCCAGCGGCAGGACGGCTCCTGGGACGAGCCGTACTTCACCGGCACCGGCTTCCCCTGGGACTTCTCCATCAACTACCACCTCTACCGGCAGGTCTTCCCGCTCACCGCGCTCGGCCGCTACGTCCACGGCGAGCCCATGCCCGAGGCCGAGAGGAGCTGAATGAGCACGACGCCCGCTCCGGCCCCGCTGCTGATCGCCTGCGCGCTCGGCATCGAGCACCTCGCCCTGCGCGCCGGCGAACGCGGGGGCGCGGGCGGGCCGGTCACCGTGCTGCGCACCGGCATGGGCCCCAGGGCGGCGGAACGGTCCGTCACCCGGGTCCTGGCCGACCCCGCGCTCGCCGGTGCCGCCGTCCTGGCCACCGGCTTCTGCGCGGGACTCGCCCCCGGGATGCACCCCGGCGACCTGGTCGTCGCCGAGGAGACCCGGGACCCGCGCGGCAGCGTCCCCTGCGTCGGCACCGAACTCCTCGTGAAAGAACTGGTGCGGGCCGTGCCCGGCCGCACCGTCCACACCGGCCCCCTCACCGGCTCCGATCACGTCGTCCGCGGTCACGAACGGTCAAATCTGCTCACGACCGGCGCAATCGCGGTCGACATGGAATCGGCGGCCACCCTCCTGAGCGCCGTGCGGGCGGGCGAGCGCCCGGTTGCGGCCGTCAGGGTGGTCGTGGACGCTCCTGAACATGAACTCGTCCGGATCGGCACAGTGCGCGGTGGAATATCTGCTTTCCGCGTTCTTCGATCCGTTCTTCCGGCTTTTTTCGAATGGCACCGTTCTTTGTTGCTCCCCCGGAGGTGAGCCAGATGGCCATGCCGCTGCGCCAGTCCATCAAGATCGCTACATACCTGGCCGAACAGAAGCTCCGCAAGCGGGACAAGTTCCCGCTGATCGTGGAGCTGGAACCGCTCTTCGCGTGCAACCTGAAATGCGAGGGCTGCGGCAAGATCCAGCATCCGGCAGGTGTGCTCAAGCAGCGCATGCCGGTCGCACAGGCCGTCGGCGCTGTACTGGAGTCCGGTTCACCGATGGTGTCCATCGCGGGCGGTGAGCCCCTGATGCACCCTCAGATCGATGAGATCGTGCGGCAGTTGGTGGCGAAGAAGAAGTACGTCTTCCTCTGCACCAACGCGATGCTGTTGCGCAAGAAGCTGGACAAGTTCACGCCCTCCCCGTACTTCTCCTTCGCCGTGCACATCGACGGGCTGCGCGAGCGGCACGACGAGTCCGTTGCGAAGGAAGGCGTCTTCGACGAGGCCGTGGCGGCCATCAAGGAGGCCAAGCGGCGCGGCTTCCGGGTGACCACCAACTCGACCTTCTTCAACACCGACACCCCGCAGACCATCATCGAGGTGCTCAACTACCTCAACGACGACCTCAAGGTCGACGAGATGATGATCTCGCCCGCCTACGCCTACGAGAAGGCCCCCGACCAGGAGCACTTCCTCGGCGTGGAGCAGACCCGTGAGCTGTTCAAGAAGGCCTTCGCGGGCGGCAACCGGCGCAGGTGGCGGCTCAACCACTCCCCGCTCTTCCTGGACTTCCTGGAGGGCAAGGTCGACTTCCCGTGCACGGCGTGGGCGATCCCGAACTACTCGCTCTTCGGCTGGCAGCGCCCCTGCTACCTGATGAGCGACGGGTACGTGCCGACGTACCGCGAACTCATCGAGGAGACCGACTGGGACAAGTACGGCCGCGGCAAGGACCCGCGCTGCGCCAACTGCATGGCGCACTGCGGCTACGAGCCCACCGCCGTCCTCGCCACCATGGGGTCCCTCAAGGAATCGCTGCGCGCGATGCGCGAGACGATCAACGGAAACCGGGAGTGACCGTATGACCGCCATTTCCCTGGGCGTCCCCGAGGTCCCGGTCCGGCCGATCGCCGAGCGGCGCGTGTCTCGGCAGATCCACGTCGGACCGGTGGCCGTCGGGGGCGGTGCCCCGGTGTCGGTGCAGTCGATGACCACGACCCGCACCTCGGACATCGGCGCGACCCTCCAGCAGATCGCCGAACTCACCGCGTCGGGCTGCCAGATCGTCCGTGTCGCCTGCCCCACGCAGGACGACGCGGACGCCCTGGCGACCATCGCCAGGAAGTCCCAGATCCCGGTGATCGCGGACATCCACTTCCAGCCGAAGTACGTGTTCGCGGCCATCGAGGCCGGGTGCGCGGCCGTCCGGGTCAATCCCGGCAACATCAAGAAGTTCGACGACCAGGTGAGGGAGATCGCGCGGGCCGCCAAGGACCACGGCACCCCGGTCCGGATCGGGGTCAACGCGGGCTCGCTCGACCGGCGCCTCCTGGAGAAGTACGGCAAGGCGACCCCGGAGGCGCTCGTGGAGAGCGCTCTCTGGGAGGCCTCGCTCTTCGAGGAGCACGACTTCCGGGACATCAAGATCTCCGTCAAGCACAACGACCCGGTCGTGATGATCGAGGCCTACCGGCAGCTGGCCGCCCAGTGCGACTACCCGCTGCACCTCGGCGTCACCGAGGCCGGCCCGGCGTTCCAGGGCACGATCAAGTCGGCGGTCGCCTTCGGCGCGCTGCTCTCGCAGGGCATCGGCGACACCATCCGGGTGTCGCTGTCCGCCCCGCCCGCCGAGGAGGTCAAGGTCGGCATCCAGATCCTGGAATCCCTTGGACTCCGGCAGCGCCGCCTTGAGATCGTCTCCTGCCCGTCCTGCGGACGCGCCCAGGTCGACGTCTACAAGCTGGCGGACGAGGTCACGGCCGGCCTGGAGGGCATGGAGGTGCCGCTGCGCGTCGCCGTCATGGGCTGCGTGGTCAACGGCCCCGGTGAGGCACGGGAGGCCGACCTGGGGGTCGCCTCCGGCAACGGCAAGGGCCAGATCTTCGTGAAGGGCGAGGTCATCAAGACCGTGCCCGAGTCGAAGATCGTGGAGACCCTTATCGAGGAGGCGATGAAGATCGCCGAACAGATGGAGCAGGACGGCGCCGGGCCCGGAGCACCCGCCGTCACCGTGAGCTGAACAGCACGGACCGAGAGGGGGCCGAGCGTGACGATTCTGGAGACCATCCGGGGACCACGCGACCTGAAGGCGCTGTCCGAGGCGGAACTTCGTGAACTGTCCGAAGAAATACGCGAGTTCCTGGTGCATGCGGTCGCCAGGACCGGCGGTCACCTCGGCCCCAACCTGGGCGTCGTGGAACTGACCGTCGCACTGCACCGGGTCTTCGAGTCCCCGGTCGACCGCATCCTCTGGGACACCGGCCACCAGAGCTATGTGCACAAGTTGCTGACCGGCCGTCAGGACTTCTCCAAACTGCGCGGCAAGGGCGGGCTGTCCGGCTACCCCTCGCGCGAGGAGTCCGAGCACGACGTCATCGAGAACAGCCACGCCTCCACCGCGCTCGGCTGGGCGGACGGCCTCGCCAAGGCCCGCCAGGTGCAGGGGGAGAAGGGCCATGTCGTCGCGGTGATCGGCGACGGCGCGCTGACCGGCGGGATGGCCTGGGAGGCGCTCAACAACATCGCGGCCGCGAAGGACCGGCCGCTGATCATCGTCGTCAACGACAACGAGCGGTCGTACGCCCCCACCATCGGCGGACTCGCCAACCATCTGGCCACGCTGCGCACCACCGACGGCTACGAGCAGGTGCTGGCCTGGGGCAAGGACGTACTGCTGCGCACCCCCATCGTGGGCAACACCCTCTACGAGTCCCTGCACGGCGCCAAGAAGGGCTTCAAGGACGCCTTCGCGCCACAAGGCATGTTCGAGGACCTGGGCCTCAAGTACGTCGGCCCGATCGACGGCCACGACATCAAGGCGGTCGAGTCTGCGCTGCGGCGCGCCAAACGCTTCCACGGGCCGGTGCTCGTGCACTGCCTGACGGAGAAGGGCCGCGGCTACGAGCCCGCCCTCGCCCACGAGGAGGACCACTTCCACACCGTCGGCGTGATGGACCCGCTCACCTGCGAGCCGCTCGCGCCGTCCAACGGACCTTCCTGGACCTCGGTGTTCGGCGACGAGATCGTCCGGATCGGTGAGGAGCGCGACGACGTCGTGGCGATCACGGCGGCCATGCTGCACCCGGTCGGCCTCGGCAAGTTCGCCGAACGCTTCCCCGGCCGGGTCTGGGACGTGGGCATCGCCGAGCAGCACGCGGCCGTCTCGGCGGCCGGCCTCGCGACCGGCGGACTGCACCCGGTCGTCGCCGTCTACGCCACCTTCCTCAACCGCGCCTTCGACCAGCTGCTGATGGACGTGGCGCTGCACCGCTGCGGGGTGACGTTCGTCCTGGATCGGGCGGGCGTCACGGGTGTCGACGGCGCCTCCCACAACGGTATGTGGGACATGTCGATCCTCCAGGTGGTGCCCGGCCTCCGGATCGCCGCCCCGCGCGACGCCGAACAGCTGCGCCTCCAGCTGCGCGAGGCGGTCGCCGTCGACGACGCGCCCACCCTGGTCCGTTTCCCCAAGGAGTCGGTGGGCCCGGAGATCCCGGCCGTCGACCGGCTGGGCGGGCTGGACATCCTGCACCGGGCGGAGGACCCGCAGGTGCTGCTGGTCGCGGTCGGCGTGATGGCACCGGTCTGCCTCCAGGCCGCGGAGCTGCTGGCGGCACGCGGTATCGACTGCACCGTCGTGGACCCGCGCTGGGTCAAACCGGTGGACCCGGGCCTGCCCGGTCTCGCCGCCGGCCATCGCCTTGTCGCCGTCGTCGAGGACAACAGCCGCGCGGCCGGCGTGGGCGCGGCGGTGGCGCTGGCCCTGGGGGACGCGGACGTCGACGTACCGGTACGGCGGTTCGGCATCCCGGACCAGTTCCTCGCGCATGCCAAACGCGGCGAGGTGCTGGCCGACATCGGGCTCACGCCCGTCGAGATCGCCGGTCGGATCGGAGCGAGCCTCGCAGCGCGCGGAGCCGGGGGTGCCGCGAAGGGCCGGGTGCCGGCTCCGGCGCCCTCCGAGCTGGTCGCGCCCCGCGGCGGTAGCCGCACATCGATGCGCCCCGCGCCCCTTCGGGGCGCTGATGTCGAGGGCGCTTACAAGGAGAAACCATGAGCACGGAGTTCAACCTCGGCGCGTTGCTGGCCGAGCGCGGAGCCGAGCGCTACGAGCTGCACACCAAGTACCTGAACCACCAGCTCCCGCGCATGCTGCACACCATCGGCTTCGACAAGGTCTACGAACGCGCCGAGGGCGCCCACTTCTGGGACGCGGACGGCAACGACTACCTGGACATGCTCGCCGGGTTCGGGGTGATGGGCCTGGGCCGTCACCACCCCGTCATCCGCAAGGCCCTGCATGACGTCCTGGACGCTCAGCTGGCCGACCTCACCCGGTTCGACTGCCAGCCGCTGCCCGGTCTGCTGGCCGAACGGCTCCTCGCGCACAGCCCGCACCTGGACCGGGTGTTCTTCGGCAACAGCGGCACCGAGTCGGTCGAGACCGCCCTGAAATTCGCCCGCTTCGCCACCGGCAGGCCCCGGATCCTCTACTGCGACCACGCCTTCCACGGCCTGACCACCGGCTCGCTGTCGGTCAACGGCGAGGACGGCTTCCGGGACGGCTTCGCACCGCTGCTGCCCGACACCGCCGTGCCGCTGGGCGACCTGGACGCGCTCGCCCGGCAGCTGAAGAAGGGCGATGTCGCCGCCCTGATCGTCGAGCCGATCCAGGGCAAGGGCGTGCACGAGGCCCCGCCCGGCTATCTGCGCGCCGCCCAGGAGCTGCTGCGCAAGCACAAGGCGCTGCTGATCGCCGACGAGGTGCAGACCGGCTTCGGCCGCACCGGCGACTTCTACGCCTACCAGCACGAGGAAGGGGTGGAGCCGGACCTGGTGTGCGTGGCCAAGGCGCTGTCCGGCGGCTATGTCCCCGTGGGTGCGACCCTCGGCAAGGACTGGATCTTCAAGAAGGTCTACTCGTCCATGGACCGCGTCCTGGTCCACTCGGCGAGCTTCGGCGCCAACGCCCAGGCGATGGCGGCCGGACTCGCCGTCCTGTCCGTCATGGACAACGACCAGATCGTCGCCAACGCCCGGGCCGTGGGGGACCAGCTCACGTCCCGGCTCACCGCGCTGATCGACAAGTACGAGCTGCTCGCCGACGTACGCGGCCGGGGCCTGATGATCGGCATCGAGTTCGGCAGGCCCAGCTCACTGAAGCTGCGCAGCCGCTGGACCATGCTCCAGGCCGCCCGCAAGGGCCTGTTCGCGCAGATGGTCGTCGTACCGCTGCTGCAACGGCACCGGATCCTCACCCAGGTCTCCGGGGACCACCTGGAGGTGATCAAGCTCATCCCGCCGCTGATCGTCGACGAGACGGATGTGGACCGGTTCGTCGCGGCCTTCACGGACGTGATGGACGACGCACACAGCGGCGGCGGTCTGATGTGGGACTTCAGCAAGACCCTCATCAAGCAGGCGGTGGCCAACCGCTGACGCCCGACCTTTTGCCTCTCAGGCAACAAATTTGCCGGAGAGGCAATGCCCCGGCTCAATAGAGGTATGAACGCCTCAGACGCGGCGCCACCCGCCGGTCCCGGCGACGACCTGCCCGCCGTCGCCCCGCAGCTGCGCTCCCTGCGCCGCCGCGCCGGCCTCACCCTGGAGGCCGCGGCCCGCGAGGCCGGGCTGTCGCCGGGCCACCTCTCACGGCTGGAGACCGGGCAGCGCCAGCCCTCGCTGCCGATGCTGCTCGCGCTCGCCCGTGTCTACGGTACGACGGTTTCCGAGTTGCTCGGCGAGACGGTCGCCGACCGGGACGCGATCGTGCGTACCGCGGACATGGAGCCGACCACGGCGGGCGGCTGGACGTACTGGCAGGCGGGGGCGCCCGGCCGGGGGATGCAGGCGTTGCGCGTCCGGGTGCCGTTCGGCTCCCAGGGCGACATCGTGCGGGTGCATCCCGGCGAGGAGTGGCTGCACGTCCTGCGGGGGCGGCTCCGGCTGCGCCTCGGCGACACCACCCATGTGCTCGCGCCCGGCGACAGCGCGCACTTCGACTCGCTGACCCCGCACCGGCTCGCCGCCGAGGACCACGACGGCGTCGAGCTCCTGTTCGTCCACACCCTGCTGCAAAGTCCCCTGGCCGCGTTGTGCCTGGGACCGATCACTGGAGAGCTGCCGTGAGCAACATGGAGGAGAAGTTCCCCCGGTCCCTGTGGGTCCGGCTGATCATCTACATCGCCCTCGGGCACGTCCTGGCCGCGTTCCTCTACCTGCTGTTCGCCGTCGGCGCCAAGGGCTGAGCCCCAGCCTCAGTCGAGGAGGCGCCCGCGCAGCCGCTCCCGGGTCGGCGGGGTGAGCTTCAGGCCCTGCTCCAGGTACGTGTCGACGTCACCCCATGTCTGCTCGACGCTCTCGAAGGCCGCCGTCAGATACTCCGCGCGGGCGTCGAAGAGGGGGCTGAGCAGTTCCATCACCTCGGGGCCGTACGCGCTGTCCCCGCCGCCGCTGCGCCGCACCTTGTAGCGGCGGTGCTTGGCGTTGGACTCCAGGTAGTCGGCGAGGATCGCGTCCCGCTCCACGCCCACCGCGAGCAGCGTGACGGCTATGGAGACGCCTGCCCGGTCCTTGCCTGCCGCGCAGTGCATCAGCGCCGGGACGCTGTCCTCGGCGAGCGCCTGCAGCACGCGCGAGTGCTCGTCGGTTCGGTCCCTGACGATCGTGCGGTACGAGCTGACCATCCGGTTGGCGGCCTTGCCGTCGCCCAGCAGCCCGCGCAGCTGCTCGATGTTCCCCTCGCGGACCATCGTCCAGAACTCGGCGCCGTGCGCCGGGTCGGTCAGCGGCAGGTTCAGGTTCCGCACGCCGGGCAGCTCGACGTCCGGGCCCTCCAGCTTCTGGTCGGCCGCGTTGCGGAAGTCGAAGATCGTGTGCAGGCCGAGGGAGGTGAGGAACTCCGCGTCCTGCTCCGTCGCGTGCGCCAGATGCCCGCTGCGGAACAGCACACCGTGCCGGACCCGCCGCCCGTCCACGGTCGGCAGGCCGCCCACGTCACGGAAGTTGCGCACACCGGCCAGCTCGGGCTCGGTGGACGGGACCTGCTGCGTCACGGGGGGTCTCCTCCCGGTCTGTCCCGTCGGCGCTCCTCGTCGCGGGCACTGGGTCGACCATACGACATCGGTTTTCGCGGGCAATGAGTTGTCCACAGGCGTTGCCTCCGGGGCCCGTGGCCTTGATGATGTTGGTGCTTGAGCGGATCTGTTGGCACCTGTGTGAGGTTTCTCGTGGTGGACATCGCCGAAAACGGTCGTACCTGGCTCCTGTCGGGCCCCGGCAGCAGCTACGCGCTGCACCTCACGGAGGACGACGAGCTGCTCCACCTGCACTGGGGCCCGAAAATCCGGCTTGCCGACGCCGAGGCGCTCAGCACCCGGGCGCTGCCCGGCTACTGGGCCTTCGAGTCCCCGCTGGACGGCCGTGAGGAGTACCCCGTCGAGGGTGGCCCCCGCTTCGTCCGCCCCGCGCTGTCCGTGCGCACCGAGGAGCGCCGCGGCACCGAGTGGACCTTCGAGTCGTACGAGACGGAGGGCGACGCCGGGGACGAGGAGCTGCGACTGCGCTTCCGGGACGACGGGATCGTCGTCACCCTGCACTACCGGATGCGCGGCGACGTCGTCGAGCGCTGGGTGACCGTCGACAACCAGGGGGACGCGCGCGTGGAGCTGCTGCGCGCCGACCCCGCCGCCTGGACGCTCCCGGACCGCGAAGGCTGGCGGCTCTCCCAGCTGCACGGCCGCTGGGCCGCCGAGTCCCGCCTCACCAGCGCCCCGCTCACCTACGGCGAGAAGGTCATCGGCAGCCGTCGCGGCCACACCAGCCACCAGCACCTGCCCTGGGTCGCCCTCGACACCGACGCCACCGAGGAGCGCGGCGAGGTCTGGGGCTGTGCCCTCGGCTGGTCCGGCTCCTGGCGGATCGCCGTGGCTCAACTCCCGGACGCGCGCGTGCAGATCACCGGCGGCGCCGGCTACGACGACTCGGGCCTGCTGATGCTGGCGGAGGGCGAGTCGTACACCAGCCCGGTCTTCGCGGGCCTGTGGACCGACGGCGGCTTCGGCGGGGCGAGCCGCGCCTGGCACGCCTACCAGCGGGCGCACATCATCCCGGACGCCGACCGCGACCGGCCCGTGCTGTTCAACTCCTGGGAGGCCACCACCTTCGACATCTCCGAGGAGCAGCAGGCCACCCTCGCCCGGCGGGCCGCCGCGATCGGCGTCGAACTGTTCGTGGTCGACGACGGCTGGTTCGGCGCCCGCACCAGCGACCGCGCGGGCCTCGGCGACTGGGCCCCCAACCCGGACCGCTTCCCGAAGGGCCTCAAGCCCCTCGCCGATCATGTGCACGCCCTCGGCATGCAGTTCGGTATCTGGGTCGAGCCCGAGATGGTCAACGCGGACAGCGACCTGTACCGCGCGCACCCCGACTGGGTCCAGTACCAGCAGGGACGGAAGCGGACGGAACTGCGCAATCAGCTCGTGCTCAACCTCGCCCGCGAGGACGTCCAGGAGTACCTCTGGGAGCGGCTCGACACCCTGCTGTCCAGCGCCCCGATCGACTACGTCAAGTGGGACTTCAACCGCTGTTTCACCGACGCGGGCTGGCCCGGCGAGCCGTACCCGCAGCGCCTGTGGGTCGACCACGTCCGCGCGCTGTACGCCTTGCTCGACCGGATCCGGGCGGCCCACCCGAACGTCGCCATCGAGTCCTGCTCCGGCGGCGGCGGCCGGATCGACCTCGGCATCATGAGCCGTACCGACGAGGTGTGGACGTCCGACAACACCGATCCGCTGGACCGGCTCGCCATCCAGCACGGCTTCAGCCAGATCCACCCGGCCCGGGTGATGTCCGCCTGGGTCACCGACAGCCCGAACCACCAGCTCAACGGCCGGGTCAGCTCGCTGCGTTTCCGTTTCGTCAGCTCCATGGCCGGGGCGCTCGGCGTCGGCGGCGACCTCTCGCGGTGGACCGACGAGGAGCTCGCCGAGGCCGGCCGCTGGGTGGAGCTCTACAAGGACATCCGCCCCCTGGTGCAGCGCGGCGACCAGTTCCGGCTGCGGCCGCCGACCGGCGGGCTCAGCGCGGTGCAGTACACACTCGGCGACGAGACCGTGGTCCTCGCCTGGCTCCAGGCGCAGAGCTACGGTGAGCCGATGCCGGCGCTGCGGTTGCGGGGTCTCGATCCGGCAGCGTCCTACGAATGCCGTGAAACGGGCGAAGTGCACCGAGGCGCCGTTCTGTTGCACCACGGGCTGCGCACAGAGCTGCGCGGCGACCTGGATGCGACGGTCCTCCGGCTGCGCCGCATCTGAGCCTTCTGTCTGAATTGGCGCCTTCATTGCAACTCGCTCTGGAATGGGAGGGCGTGGCGTGACGTGCGTGAGGAGCGTCATATTCGTGACCGTCCGTCGCGCGTCATGTCCACGTAATTCCGGTGCTTTTCAAGGAGATTGGAAAAGCGGGAAGGCTGGAATTCACGGAGGGTGACCGGGAATTCCCGTGACGGATCAAGCGGAACTCGGACAGAGGGAACCAGGCGCTTGTCCGCGCGCGTCTTGCTCGCTTACGTTCGCCCCGCATCCGGACGGAACGCCGAATCCTGCCGCCGCCCGGAGTCCCCACACACACTCACCCGTGCACGGCAGGAGCGGGGGACCCACCAGGTATGACCGCCTGTTCCGGTTCCCGGGACGGCTAGGGGTGTAGCCACGCGCCCACGCGTGGCCGGGCAACTCCAGCCCAAACCCGACAGCTCACCTCGCAGGCGCCGGAGAGGAATGCGTCATGCCCGCGAAGGGTAAGCACCGCCGCCCCAAGAGCCGGCGTTTCACCCGCTCGATCGCCGTCGCCGGAACCGGTGGCGCGGCGCTGGCTCTGCCGCTCATGGGGGCCACCGGCGCCCACGCGGCCACTTCGCAGTCCGTTTCCGGAAAGGCCACGCAGTCGCTCCCGGGCGTCGAGAAGACGGCTGTGCGGAAGGCCGCCGCTCAGAAGTCAGCCGCTCAGAAGTCCGCCACCGGGGATTCCACCCACCGCACCTACACGGTGGTGCCCGGTGACTGTCTCTCGAAGATCGCCCGCGAGCAGAACGTCAACGGCGGCTGGCACCGGCTCTACGCCGACAACCGGCAGGCCGTCGGCGACAACCCCTCGCTGATCCACCCCGGTCTCAAGCTCACGCTCGGCGGCCGCCACGCCGCGACGTCGGACACCCCGAGCTCGGACTCCCGGTCCGAGGCGCGGTCCGACTCGCAGTCGTCCGCCTCCACTTCGTCGTCGTCCTCGAACACGGCCCCCTCCTCACACGCGTCGACGACGACCGCCTCCGGTTCCACCCTCCCGGTCACCGGTGGCACCGTCGGCACCGGCTACCACGTGGCCGGCAGCATGTGGTCCAGCGGCTACCACACCGGCGTCGACTTCGTCGTCCCGACCGGCACCCCGCTCAAGGCCGTCGGCGCGGGCACGGTCGTCACGGCGGGCTGGGGCGGTGCCTACGGCAACCAGGTCGTCATCAGGCTCGCCGACGGCTACTACGCGCAGTACGGTCACCTCTCCGCGCTCTCCGTCTCGGTCGGCCAGACCGTGACCGCGGGCCAGCAGATCGGCCTCTCCGGTGCCACCGGCAACGTGACCGGCCCGCACCTCCACTTCGAGATCCGGACCTCCCCCGACTACGGCTCGGACGTCGACCCGGTCGCCTACCTCCGCACGAAGGGCCTCGCCGTCGCCTGACCCGGCGTCCCCGCTGATCCGACACGCACGCCTGATCTGACACGCACTCCGAAGGCCGGACCCCCGATCCCCGGGTCCGGCCTTCGGCGCGTTGCTTTCTCAGGTTCGGCGAAACTTCCGAGCCTGACGATCATCACGTCAACGCCCCTGATCAGAGCCTTATTCCACGCTTGGTGAAGTATTTAGAAGTGTCTTATCTCACCGATCGTCAACCCCTTATTACGGTCGCGTAGGTCACAGTCAACGGTGAATCATGGCCCGACGTGGCAGACGATTCGAAGAGTGACAACGCATCAGTGATCGGGTCGTACGTGGCGGTGGGGGACAGCTTCACCGAGGGCGTCGGCGACCCCGGCCCCGACGGGGCGTTCGTCGGCTGGGCCGACCGGTTCGCGGTACTCCTGTCCGACCGGCGGCCCGAGGGCGACTTCGAGTACACCAACCTCGCCGTGCGCGGGAAACTGCTCGACCAGATCGTGGCGGACCAGGTGCCGCAGGCCGTGGAACTCGCCCCGGACCTGGTCTCCTTCTGTGCGGGCGGCAACGACATCATCCGCCCAGGCACCGACCCCGACGAGGTGGCCGAGCGGTTCGAACGGGCCGTGGCCCAACTGACCGAGGCCGTCGGCAGGGTACTGGTGACCACCGGATTCGACACCCGGGGCGTGCCCGTCCTCAGGCATCTGCGCGGCAAGATCGCCACCTACAACGGGCATGTCCGGGCCGTCGCCGACCGGTACGGCTGCCCGGTCCTCGACCTGTGGTCCCTGAAGACCGTGCAGGACCGGCGGGCCTGGGACGGCGACCGGCTGCACCTGTCTCCCGAGGGGCACACCCGCGTGGCGCTGCGCGCCGGGCAGGTGCTCGGTGTCGAGGTGCCGGCCGACCCGGACCAGCCGTGGCCGCCGCTGCCGCCCCGCGGCACCCTGGAGGTCCGCCGCGACGACGTGCACTGGGCCCGTGAGTACCTGGTCCCGTGGATCGGGCGGCGGCTGCGCGGCGAGTCGTCGGGTGACCATGCGACGGCCAAGGGGGCGCTCTCCCCGGACGACATAAAGATGCGGATCGCTTCCGTGGCCTGAGGCCGCAAGAGCGTGTAAGGGGCGGCATCCTGGTGGCCCGCCCCTTACTGCTCCACGGGCAGTCCCACTTCACGCGCCAGCGCCTCGTCGACCCACTCCTGCGCCCGGGAGCGTGCTAGGGCGCCCGGGTACGAGGTGAGCTGGACGGCGAGCCCGTCGAGCAGGGCGGTCAGCCGCAGCGCCGCGGCCGTGGGGTCGGGGCACCGGAACTCGCCGGCGGCCACCCCTTCGGCGATGACCTCGGTGATCGCCGCTTTCCACTGCTGGTCCAGCTCCTTGGTGACCTCCCGCAGAGCGGGTTCGCGCAGCGCCACCGCCCAGCCCTCGATCCACAGCCGCCAGCCCTTGGCCTGCCCGGTCGGCGCGTACCAGCGCACCGCCGCCCGCAGCCGGCGAGACGCCGACGTACGGCGGCCCAGCAGCTTGCTCAGATGCGCCAGGTCGTCCTCGGCGGCGTAGGCGAAGGCAGCGGCGACCAGCTTCTCCTTCGTCGAGAAGTGGTACAGCACCAGCGCATTGCTCACGCCGAGGGCCGACGCGACATCGGCGATTCGCACCGCCGCCACGCCCCGCGCCTGGATCTGCTCGATGGCGGCCCGCAGCAGTTCCTCCCGCCGCTCGGCCACACTCAACCGCACTCTCGCCACGCGGTCACCCTAATCGGTCGTCCCCCCACGCGCGTTGCCGTCTCAGGCCAGCGGCAGTCGCATGAGGGTGAGGTCCAGCCAGCGGCCGAACTTGGTGCCCACCTCCCGCACCGTGCCGACGTGCTCGAAGCCGAACCGCTCGTGCAGCCGGACCGACGCGGTGTTCTCCGCCTCGATGCCCGCGATCACCACGTGGTGGCCCGCCTCCCGCGCCGCGGCGACGAGCACACCCAGCAGCGCCGAGCCGATGCCGAGCCCGTGCCGGCCCTCGCGGACGTAGACCGAGTCCTCCACCGTGTGCCGGTAGCCGTCCAGGTTCCGCCACGGGCCGTACACCGCGAACCCGGCCACCTCGCCCGCCACTTCGGCCACGAACGCCGAGCCGCGCTCCAGATGGGCATCGAGCCAGGCCGCTCCCTCGGCCGGAGACTGCGGGGTCTCGGTCCACAGCGCCGTCGAGTGCTCGATCGCGTCATTGCGGATCGCGCGCACGGCCTCCGCGTCACCAGGGCGGGCCGGGCGGATCGTCACCGTCCCGCCTCTCTCGTATATTGGATTCATGTCCAACATAGTAGATCCGCCGGTGGACCCCCTGGTGCTGCGGATCGCGGCCCGGGTCCGCACCGAGCGGGAGCGCCGCCGCTGGACCCTGGCGCAACTCGCGGACGCCTCCGGTGTCTCCCCGGCGATGATCAGCCGGATCGAACGCGGCGAGAGCAGCCCCACCGCCGTCGTCCTCGGCAAGCTGTCCGCCGCGTTCCAGCTGAGCGTCGCGTCCCTGCTCGCCCTCGCCGAAGGCCCGCAGGACGCGATGGCCGACCCCGCGGGAGTGCGGCGCGGCGCCGACGCGACCGAGTGGCGCGACCCCGGCACCGGCTTCCGGCGCCGCCAGATCACCGGACCGCGCTTCCCGGCGGAGATCGCCGAGATCCGCCTGCCCGCCGGAGTCCGGGTGCCCTACCCGGCGGCCGCCTTCGCCTTTGTACGACAGCTCGTCTGGGTCCTCGACGGCCGCCTGACCTTCCACGACGGCGCCACGGTCCACGAACTCGACGCCGGCGACACCATCGAACTCGGGCCGCCCGCCGAGCGCGTCTTCGCCAACACCACCGACGCCGAGTGCCGTTACGCCGTCGTCCTCACCCGCGACGCACAGCCTTGAGCCCGCCGCCGCCCCGGGGCGGCACCTGCCTGCCGGCCGCCATGGCCGGGACGGCGATCCTGGCCCCGGGCGCCGCTGAGCGCCCGTCCCCTCACCGGTACCAGCCGAACCGTTCCGCGATCACCGGAAGCCGGTCGCTCACCAGGGCGTGGGCCGCGGCACGCGGGGAAGTGCCGTCGGACTCCGCGCGTTCCAGCATCAGCTCCACCAGGGCCCGCATCGAGCGGCGGGTGTGGGCGAACGCCTCGTCCGCGTCCGGGCCGACGTCACCGAACAGGGTCCACCACCACCAGGCGTTGGTACCGGAGTTGACCACCACGTCGGGCAGCACGGTCACCCCGCGCGCCGCGAGCCGCTCCTCCGCCTCGGGCAGCACGGGCATATTGCCCGCCTCCACGATCCAGCCGGCGGTGACCAGGTGCTCGTTGGCCGCGTCGACGACGTACGACACCGCGGCCGGCACCAGCACCTCCGCATCGGCGGACAGCCAGGCGTCGCCCGGCAGCTCGAGATCCCCGGGGCGCAGCACCGCGCGGTCGACGGTGCCGTACGGGTCCCGCGCGCGCAGCAGCGCCTCGACGTCCAGGCCCGCCGGGTTGGCGATCGTGCCCTTGACGTCGGCGACGGCCACCACCGTGAGCCCCGCGCGGGTGAGGAAACGCGCGGTGGCCCCGCCCATCGTGCCAAGGCCCTGCACCGCGACCCGCGTCCCCGCGTACGGCACCCCGGCCCGGTCCAGGGCCGTCAGCGCCGACTCGGCGACCCCGCAACCGCCGACCAGTTCGTCGAGACCGATCCCGTCCACCTCGATGGCGAAGGCGTCCGCCAGCCGCCGCCGGGCCGCCGCCTCGTCGTCCAGCAGCGGATACACGGCCTGGATCGAGGAGACCAGCCCCGCCTCGACGGCCGCCCGGTCCACCAGGTCCTGGGTGAGCCCGAGGTCCTCGCCGGTGGCCCAGAAGCTCTCGACGTACGGCCGCATGGCGCGCAGATAGCGGACCAGCAGGGCGTACGAACCCGGGTCCTGCGGATCGCAGTCGATGCCCCCCTTGGCGCCGCCCAGGGGGATGTAGCGGCCCTCGGGGTTGTAGTGCAGGGCCTCCTTCATCGTCATGCCGCGCGCCAGCCCGGTGACCTCCTCCACGGTGCAGCCCGGCCGCATCCGCAGACCGCCGCTGGCCACCCCCCGCACCATGCGGTCGACGACCAGGAAACCCTGACGGCCGGTGATGTGGTCGGTCCAGACAAGAGACATCAGGGGAGCGGCCATGGTGGCTCCTGAGAGGTTCGTGAAGGAGGGGTGTTACTGAACAGTGAGTCAGTATTCGGAGGTGGGTGGCCGGGTGTCAACGCCGATCGCCGCAGGGGCCGACCATAATGGAGCACCTCGGCGACACCACTGGAGGTACCGTGACCCGTTTGCGTTCCCTGAGCTCCGGGCTCCGCGTGCTGCGGCCCGCTGCCTTCGGCGTGGACCCCGCCGGCGAGCGCATGGCCCGTATCCAGGGTTCACCGCACTTCAAGGACGGTGTCTTCCAGAACCCCGGCGGTACCGCCCGCACCCGCCCCTCGGGCTCGATGCTGGACTTCGCGAAGATCTACTTCAAGAAGGAGCAGCGCGTCCGCCGCGCTCCCCGGGGCATCGTCCCGGTGCACGCCACCACCGTCGCCGACCTCGCCCGGCCCGCCGCGAGCGGGCTGCGGCTGACCTGGATGGGCCACTCCAGCGTGCTCGCGGAGATCGACGGGCACCGCGTCCTGTTCGACCCCGTCTGGGGCGAGCGCTGCTCCCCGTTCCCGTTCGCCGGGCCCAAGCGGCTGCACCCGGTGCCGCTGCCGCTGGCCGCGCTCGGACCGGTCGACGTGGTCGTCATCTCGCACGACCACTACGACCACCTCGACCTGCCCACCATCAAGGCGCTGGCCGGCACGGACACCCTCTTCGCCGTACCGCTCGGCGTCGGCGCCCACCTCGAACACTGGGGCGTCCCCGCCGACCGCCTGCGTGAGCTGGACTGGCACGAGGAGACCAAGGTCGGCGGGCTCACCCTGACGGCCACCCCCGCCCGCCACTTCTGCGGCCGGGGACTGCGCAACACCCAGCACACCCTGTGGGCGTCCTGGGCCGTCGCGGGCGAGCGGCACCGCGTCTACCACAGCGGTGACACCGGCTACTTCGAGGGCTTCAAGGACATCGGCGCCGACCATGGACCCTTCGACGTGACGATGATCCAGATCGGTGCGTACAGCGAGTTCTGGCCGGACATACACATGACGCCCGAGGAGGGCATGCGCGCACACCTCGACCTGCAGGGCGGTGGCCCGGACGGGGTGCTGGTGCCGATCCACTGGGGCACCTTCAACCTCGCTCCGCACGCCTGGGCCGAGCCGGGGGAGTGGACGAAGGACGCGGGGGACGGGGCGGGCCAGGCGGTGGCGGTGCCGCGCCCCGGTGAGCCCTTCGAGCCCTCCGGTCAGCTTCCCACGGATCCGTGGTGGCGCGGAGTCTCCCACCCGGTCAAGACTCCTTGGCGTCGTCCCGAGCCTCAGCCCGCCCCGGTTCCGGCACCTGCGGACGACGAACGTGACCTTGTAGCCGAGTGATGCCCGAGGACGGGGCTCCGCAGGAGCTTTTGGAAAGTCCGGCCGTCTGGTTGTCGGCGGCCGTGGCAAAGTCCAGGTGTGCGGCCAGTTGAGTCCCGGCTGATAGCCACCAGAACTCCAGGTGGATGGCCATCGGGCCTGCGGCGTTCCTGATCGCTTCCTTGTCTGAAGGAGACCCCTTCGTCCGGCTGGCTGGTGTTTGCGAAGCATCAGCGAACCGGTCGAAGAGGTCCTGTGACGAAGTCTGACAGAGAGATCATGGAGATCTTGGAGGTGGAGACCTGACCGATACGGTCTGGTCGGCGGCCGCTCACACGATCTGCAGGGCTGACTTGATCGTCATCGACATTGGGCTGCTTCCGGTCGGCAAGGACGCCGCCGAGGCGTTCTACCGGATCATCGATGCCGCCTACGAACGCCGCTCCATCGCGGTGACCAGCAACGTTCATCCCTCAGGATTCGACACGATCATGCCGAAGACCCTCGCTGGAGCCAGCACCGACCGCCTCATGCACCACGCTCACCTCGTGACCACCGCCGGCGATTCGCACCGCCTCGCCGAGGCCCTCGCCGACAAGGGAGTGGTTCCCTTGAACTGACCTCATTCCCAGGAACACCGCTGGCCACGGGTCTGTACGGTGAGTGGTGTAACTCCCGAGCTGGAAGCGACAGTTGATGGCTGACGTGACGAGTGACGTTGAGGCCGGGGCGGCCGCTGCGAGTGTGACGGGCGCCGTGGATGACGGGCTGGTCGCCGAGTTGGTTGCCCGGGCTCAGGCCGGTGGGGTGAAGCTCACCGGGGAGGGCGGCCTCCTGCAGCAGCTGACCAAGCGGGTGCTGGAGTCCGCTCTGGAGGGCCTGCTCACTGATCATCTGGGGCACGAGACCGGTGAGCGGGCCGAGGGCGGTCGGGAGAACTACCGCAGCGGGCACCGGTTCAAGACGGTGATCGCCGAGTCGGGGCCGGTCGAGATCGCTGTGCCGCGGGACCGGGCCGGGTCGTTCGAGCCCCAGCTGGTCAGGAAGCGTCAGCGGCGTCTGGGCGGGGTGGACGAGATGGTCCTGTCACTGTCCGCAAAGGGGCTGACGCACGGGGAGATCTCCGCGCATCTCGCCGAGGTGTACGGCGCGGAGATCTGCAAGTCCACGATCTCCACGATCACCGACAGCGTGATGGCCGGCATGACGGAATGGCAGAGCCGTCCGCTGGACAGCGTGTACCCGGTCGTCTTCATCGACTGTGTGAACGTGAAGGTCAGGGACGGGCAGGTCGCCGACCGGCCCGTCGACATGGCGGTGGCGGTCACCGCCGAGGGGCACCGGGACATTCTGGGCCTGTGGATCGGCGACGGAGGGGAGGGTGCGAAGTACTGGCTCCAGGTCCTGACCGAGATCAAGAACCGCGGCGCGGCCGATGTCCTGATGCTGGTCTGCGACGGCCTGACCGGCCTCCCGGACGCCGTGAATACCGTCTGGCCTGCGACGATCGTCCAGACCTGCGTCGTTTACCTCCTGCGGAACAGCTTCCGTTACGCGGCCCGGCAGGACTGGGAGAAGATCGCGAAGGCGCTCAGGCCCGTCTGCACCGCGCCGACCGAGGAGGCCGCGCTGGAGCGGTTCGTGGAGTTCACCGACGCCTGGGGCGGGAAGTATCCGGCGATCGTCCGGCTCCGGGAGGCGGCCTGGGCGGAGTTCGTGCCCTTCCTCCAGTTCGACGTGGGGATCCGCAAGATCGTCTGTACCACGAACGCGATCGAGAGCATCAACGCGCGGATCCGCAAGGCCGTCCAGGCCCGGGGGACACTTCCCCACCGACCAGGCCGCCCTCAAGTGCGTCTATCTGGCCGTCATGAGCCTGGACCCGACCGGCACCGGACGCAAACGCTGCACCATGCGCTGGAAGGCCGCGCTCCAAGCCTTCGACATCACTTTCGACGGCCGGCTCACCGCCGGACGCCGCTGAACAAATCAGACCGAGTTCCACCGTTTGCTAGGCCCTGTCTCACTTTCGGTGGTGACGGAGCGTGCTGTTATCCGAGGAGGATGCGGTGCCGGAGCAGGGTGAAGCTTGCTCGTCCGTGCATCTGG